>NZ_JBQFWR010000018.1:0-72747 GCF_056540425.1 Ruegeria sp. AN6 | reverse complement strand
CCCGGTCATTCGACCGGGCCGTTTCTTGTTTAGGCCGCCTTGGCGCGACGTGGACGGCGGCGTTTCTGACCGCCCGGCTTCGGTGCGCCGGAGTGCTGAGGTTTCGGGCCACGACGACGATTGTTCGGACGGCGTGGGGATTTCTTGGGTGCGATTGCTTCGGGCATCTCACCGCTGGCGACCGGGATTTCGATCTTCATCAGCTTCTGAATCTGACGCAGCAGGTCGACCTCTTCCGCCGAGCAGAAGGCAATGGCCTCGCCCTCGCGTCCTGCACGGGCGGTACGACCGATGCGGTGGACATAGTTGTCGGGCACTTCGGGCAGGTCGTAGTTGATCACGTAAGCCACGCCCGGAATGTCGATGCCGCGCGCAGCGACGTCTGTCGCGACGAGAACGTTAATCTCGCCCGCGCGGAAGGCCTTGATCGCGCGATCACGCTGGCCCTGACTTTTGTTGCCGTGGATTGAGGCTGCGTTAAAACCATCGGCAACGAGGCCTTTCATCAGTTTCTCGGCCCCGTGCTTGGTGCGAGAGAAGACCAACGTTAGGGCGTCCATATCTGCCGACAGGATCTCGCGAAGTTTGGCGGGTTTTGCAGGCTTTTCAACAAAGTGGATCGACTGCGTGATCTTGTCTGCCGCTTTGCCGGGAGGCGAAACCTGCACCCGTTGCGGGTTTGTCAGATAGGCCTGGCTGAGCTCCTCCATCTGCTTCGGCATCGTTGCCGAGAACAACATGGTCTGGCGCGGCGTGCCCAGTTCCGGCGCGATGCGGCGCAGAGCGTGAATGAAGCCCATGTCGAGCATCTGATCCGCCTCGTCCAGCACCAGATGACGGACCGAACCCAGATCGACCGCGCCGCGATCCATCAGGTCAATCAGGCGACCGGGAGTGGCGACAAGAATATCGGTGCCGCGAGACAGGAAAATGATTTGCTTGTTGATCGATTGGCCTCCGACCACGGTGGCAACGCGCAATTTGGTCTTTTTGGTCAGGTTGCGCAGGCTGTCGGCGATCTGATTAACCAGCTCGCGTGTGGGCGCAAGGATCAACGCCTTGGCGGTTTTTGGCGCAGGTTTACCGGGCTGAGCCAGCAGGTGGTCAATCAGCGGCAGACCGAAGGCCAGTGTTTTACCTGTACCGGTCTGCGCAAGGCCGAGGATATCGTGACCGTTCAGCGCCAGCGGGATCGCCTGGTTCTGGATTGGGGTCGGTTGAGTGAAGTTGGCGCGTTTGAGCGCATCATTCAGAGCGGGCGCGAGGCCCAGCATGTCGAAGTCAAACAAATAACTATCCTTTACAGCCCGAGGCAATGGCCATCGGGCAAGTCGTGATGGGCCGCATCCGCGACCGGCAGGGGTTGTGCGAAACCTCAGGACGCGCAGGCGTTTCCTGCAGCATCTGGTTGTCGCGTCAAGAACCCTGCGTGATGGGGAACTATGGGTGAATCGGGCGCTGTTGGGGGGCGGTGTCGCCCACATGCTCACGCGGTAGCGCTGTTTGAGGGGCACATGCGGGTTGGAAGAACGATTGTCAAGCAAACATTACGGAGATGAGACAGTAAAACACTGGTTTAACTGCGATCGATTAACCCGTGGCGCACCAGGCCAGAAAAAAGGATGTCGTCCCGTTCGTCCTCATACGGACACCATTTACTAAGGCGCGCGACACTTCCAGGTGAAAGCTGCTCGCACGTGACCAAAGCTTTTGATGCGTCGTCCACCCGGTCAAGCGCTGCAAGGCAGATCGCACGACGAAACACCATATTGGCGTCGGTCGGGCGTGTGCTGACAGCGCGATCGGCCCAGTCAAGTGCATCAAACGCTTCACCTGCCACTAGGTTGATGCGTGCGATGGACCAGAAATAAAATGCGCGGTCAGGTTCACGCGGTGAAAGAGCTAGCGCCTTTCGAATCTCTTCGGCGGCTTCCAATCCCTGTGAAGGATCGGCCAATTCCTTTCGGTTGTGATATGCGACTCTTGCGCGGGTGAAATAGGGATTCAGCCGAATTGCATGCTCAAGCTCATTAAGGCTGAGTTCTTTTTCTCCGCGCCAGACATAGGCTGTGGACATAACGTAATGGGCAAATGGTGATTTTTTAGAAAGAGACAGAGCCTTTCGCGCAGCATCGAACCCATTTTCGAGTGCGGTGTCACGGTTCTTTGACAAGCCAAAGCCAAACTCTTTTAGGTAGGCCCAACCTAGAGCCGCCCAGGCCTCGCCATAGTCCGGCTCAATATCGATGGCGGCACAAAAGTCCTTTTGCGCTTCTTTGAGGTCCTGCAGCGCCGCGTTGCGCAGATTTGCCATGCCACGCAGATAGAGTTCCCAAGCGCCCAAGTGGCGTGGTCTCTGCTGGCGCAGGCGATCAATCTCACCCTCGACCAGTTCCACATCGAGCGCGGTGACAACGCGCAAAGTGATATCGTCTTGGATTCCGAAAAGATCCTTGAAATCACGGTCATACTTTTCGGACCAAAGTGAATGTCCGGTGTCACCCTCGATCAGCTCAACTGTAACCCGAATGCGCTTGCCAGCGCGCCGAACCGTTCCTTTGACCAAATATCGGGCACCTAGAACGCGCGCCGCATCCTGCGGCGAAAGAGCGGGATCGATAATGAGGCTCGACGCGCTGGCGATAACAGGGAGGCGGCCCATATGTTGCAGAGCAGAGATGATGTCTTCGGCGAGACCTTCGGCAAAGAATGACTGGTCGGGATCAGGAGCGTGATCCAGAAACGCAAGGACAGCAACCGTTGGCGGGGAAAAAGATTGATTGGGCTCGGTATGCTGCAATTCACGATCCGCTGCCCAACGCCATACCGTCAGTGAGCGCGAGATATTCTTAACGGTGTGTTGCCCATCCTGATCCAGATGAGCAACAAGACCTTTCTGTAGGGCATGCGCAAATTCGGAAGAAGCCGCGATGCCACTAGGGTGTGCTAGCCCTTCGAGGCGGGCAGCGATATTGACACCATCGCCGAGGATGTCTTCACCTTCGATAATGACGTTGCCGATATGGGCGCCCATGCGCAGGAATAGTCGCCGATCTGCTGGCGCCGCGCGTGCTTGTTCAACGCAGGCATTTTGAATCTCGAGCGCCGAAGTCATTGCTGCATCTGCTGTACCAAATTCAGCCAGGAACCCGTCGCCCATTGTCTTGACCAATCTCCCTCCCGATGCCTCTAATGCAGGGAGGATGATCCGATTTCGTAGACTCCGCACCGCCCGCACGGTTCCCAGTTCATCCGCCTCAATTAGTTGCGAATACCCAACGACATCCATGACCAAAATGGCAGCGAAACGCTTTTGATCTAATGCGACTGTCATCGTTTCGATGCCCCATAGATGATACGCGATGCGTATAGGTTACGAATTGATGCCGATATTACCAAGTGTCATAGGGTGATCGGCCTGAGATGACGCTGGAATGGCGGACCAGTTCTTGGCTAGAGTTTAAGAAAAAGTAATATTTATAGTACGTTGGGTGTTGCAGCTGTTGCATGAATCCTTGACTTTGCGAGCGGTTTCTCGTATAGGTTGTGTCATGCTAGAAGAAGTGGGCAACGGCCCCGGGGTGACCCGGTGGCCGTTTTTCATTTCTCTCGTGCGGAAAAACTCACGCATGAGGTCAAGACGCAAACATGACTTTGATTACCCCGGAAGAGCGGATTTCTCAGACGGCTGATTTGTTGCAGTCGCTCGAAAGGTCCATTCGCGATCTGCGCCAGGCAGCGGAAGAACTGCGAAAACAGATCAGTGCCGGGGAGGGTGCAGACCTTGCCGGAACAGGCAAGCAACTGGGTCAGCTAGAGGGGTTGATCCGCAGTTGCCAGAAAGTGGAGACAAGCTTTGTCGAACAACATCACAGACAAGCCGGAATTGTCCAAGGGGGCTATGCGCTCGACCTTGATCGGGCACGATCTGAGATCGGGTGCAGGCTGGCTCGCCTCCGCGCCTGCTGCGGTGCAGGACAAATTTCTGAGTGAGATCGGGGAGGGGGGGCTGTGCGCCCTCCCTTTCCTGTTCGAGTTCTGGGCGCTGCCGCATCAGTTGCCGCCCGAGGGCGACTGGCGGTCATGGGTGATCATGGGCGGACGCGGAGCGGGTAAGACGCGGGCCGGGGCCGAGTGGGTGCGGTCGATGGTCGAGGGGTCTTTGCCGCTGGATCGGGGGGAGGCGTGTCGTGTTGCTTTGGTCGGTGAGACATTCGATCAGGTGCGCGATGTGATGATCTTTGGCGATAGCGGGATTTTGCAATGCTCTCCGCCGGATCGGTGGCCTGTTTGGAAGGCGTCTGAACGCAAGCTGGTCTGGCCAAACGGAGCCGAGGCGCAGGCCTTTTCGGCACATGATCCTGAGGGGCTGCGCGGCCCTCAGTTCGATGCGGCCTGGGTAGACGAGCTGGCCAAATGGAAAAAGGCGGGGGCGACCTGGGATATGTTGCAATTTGCTTTGCGGTTAGGCGAGCGGCCGCGGGTCTGTGTGACCACCACGCCGCGCAATGTGACGGTTTTGAAGGAGCTTCTGGCATCGCCTTCTACGGTGCAAACCCACGCGCCGACCGAGGCGAATCGGGCCAATCTGGCGGAATCCTTTCTGGAAGAGGTGCGCGCGCGCTATGCGGGGACACGGCTGGGGCGTCAGGAATTAGACGGGGTGTTGCTGTCGGATGCCGAAGGCGCGTTGTGGACGGGTTCAATGCTGGAGGTGGCGCGTTGTGCGCAGGTGCCTGCATTGGATCGCATCGTGGTGGCACCGGACCCGGCGGTGACGGCGGGGTCGGATGCGGATGCCTGCGGGATCGTGGTCGTCGGCGCGCAGGTTCAGGGGCCGCCCGAGGAGTGGCGCGCCCTTGTGCTGGCCGACCGGACGGTTCAGGGCGTTGGTCCGGCGGGTTGGGCGCAGGCGGCGATTGACGCGATGGATGAGTTTGGGGCCGAACGGCTGGTGGCCGAGGTCAATCAGGGCGGGCAACTGGTGGAAGAGGTCGTGCGGCAGGTGGACCCTCTAGTGCCATATCGTGCGGTGCGGGCGTCTCGCGGCAAGGTCGCACGGGCCGAGCCTGTGGCGGCGCTGTACGAGCAGGGGCGGGTGCGCCATGTGGCCGGGCTGGACGCGCTGGAGGAGCAGATGTGCCAGATGACCGCGCGGGGGTTCGAGGGGCAGGGCTCGCCTGACCGGGTCGACGCGCTGGTCTGGGCGTTGCACGAGCTGGTTGTGGGGCCCGCGGGGGTGTATCGACGGCCTAGGGTGAGGGCATTGTAATCGCATCAGTATTCTTGCTTCCGGCGATCCGCGCCCAATGACTTAAAGTTGAAAGTGAATCAGGAGTTACATCTTTAGAAATACAGATTATTGAATATAATGGCACCGCCCGTTCTGCGATCGACGTCGAAAGGAGAATTTGGTGCCGTTCGATATATTGGCGCACACTGTTAATGAAACCGGTCAGGGAGACCTGATCGTACAGGACACCACGGTACCTGCCATTATTGATGGGTCGACCATTTCTTTCGACGGTGGTCAAACATTCCAACCATACACCTATCTTGGCCAGGGGAACTATCGTGGCACAGGTGAATCTGGCGAGTTTATTCAGGTTGGGGGGCAGGTGTATGCTTACGATACGGCAAACCCGACAGGCCCGATGCGAACAGGTAACTGGAAAATAACGGAAAACGACCTTGATCCCAGTAATCCGCCTTGTTTCGTAAGTGGCACCCTAATCCAAACACCTAAGGGCGAAGTGCCGGTTGAGTCTTTGTTACCGGGGAACAGTGTTGTAACCGCTTCCGGCAACAAAATGCCAATTCTTTGGAAAGGAAGTCGAGTAGTCACGCGATATATGTTCCATCGAAATCCATCGCTTAGGCCAGTAATCATAGAGAATGGTGCTTTAGAAAACGAGAGGGCTTTGCAGGTATCTCAGCAACATCGGTTGTTGATAAAAGGTCATCAGGCAGAACTGTTTTTTGGTGAACAAGAAGTCTTGGTTCCGGCCAAGGCGTTGATCGGATTGCCCGGAATCACTGTGGATTGTTCCGACAACGAAGTCACTTACCACCACATTTTGCTGCAAGAACATCAAATGGTTCTTGCAAATGGGATTGTCGCGGAGAGCTTATTTATTGGCGATCAGCTTGGTCACAAGGACTTAGCGGAAATTAAGGCTCTTTTTCCGGAACTTATCGCGGATCTCAAGAAGGTTAAAGCGGCGAAGCCGATGTTATCCAACAACGAAGCAAAGGTTCTAGTTTGGTAAGGCCAGAGTGTCTCACCAGCAAAAGTTCTTGAATCTTTGTGTTGATAAACTTGCGGAACGGGTTTGGTTTCTTCTCGATCGATTGCGATTTGCTCGCGAAGCGCCCAGTAGAGATCAACTTTGGGCATTTTTGGTGCTCTCTAGACCCCTCTTCCAAGGCTTTAACGTTTTCCACGATAAATCCTTTCAAAAAATTGGACAGAGAGGTGATCAGTTGACCCATGATCTGGCTGGACGCGCTAGAAGCTAAGATATGTCAGATCAGCGCGCGCGGGTTTAAGAGGCAGGACTCACCCTACTGCGTCGGCGCGCTGATCTGGGCGCTGCGTGAGCCGGTGGTGTGGCCTGCAGGAGCGTATCGGCGGCCGAGGGTGCGAAGTTTGTGAGCGCTTTGAGGGTTGATAGATTACTGGCGCAATCAGGTTCTGGACGTTGGGTACTCTTGGTTCCAACTGTCCTCGTATTCGCCGAGCAACCGGGACAGCGTCAGCAGCGAAGAAAACAGCCTAGCGTGGACATCCGGCGACATCATTGTTTTGTAGTCATCAAGCAGCTGCACAAGAACGACTACGTTGGAGGCAAACACCTCGTAGACGTGCTTGTCAGCGGCAGTAGGTTCCTTGGTCCAACTATAGTTCGTATCGGAGTGTCCGGAAGGTGCAGGTTCGTTTTCATTCATCGGGTGGCCTCTTCAATTTGAAGCACACGTGGGGGCATGTGAAACGCAGACAATTGCCATGGCACGAAATCACAAGAACTTGGCGACGATTGCAAAGGAATTGGGTTAAATGTCCAACGAACTGCTAAATATTACAATTGGCCATGCTGGACGGGGCTGCGCAGGGCCTGTGGGCTTCGATCAAGCTGGATGAACCGGCGCGAGATGGGCGCGTTGTTACGCTGTGGTCGTCGATTGGCGGCGGGCTGGCGGCAGGGGACCGGGTTCAGTTGACCGCAGGGTGTGACAAACGCATGACCACTTGCCAGTTGAAGTTCAACAACATGCTGAATTTTCAGGGCTTCCCCGACCTGCCGCACGAGGACTGGGTCATGGCCGTGTCCAAGCGCAGCAGTCAACACAAAGGGGGGAGTCGGCGGTGATGCGGAGTAAGCAAGAAATCGTTGAAGAAGCGCGGGCGTGGCTGGGTACGCCCTACGTCCATCAAGCGTCTGTCTGTGGGGCCGGGGCGGATTGCCTGGGCCTGATGCGGGGCGTTTGGCGCGCCGTGATGGGACATGAGCCTGAGGCGGTGCCGGTCTACAGCATTGACTGGTCAGAACCGCAGGGCGAGGAACGCATGTGGGCTGCGGCCCGCCGCCATCTCATCGAGAAATCGCCCGAGGAGATGGCCCCGGGGGATGTTTTGCTGTTTCGGATGCGGGACGCGGCGGTGGCCAAGCATCTGGGCATCGTCAGCGCCCATGATCCGTTGCGGTTCATCCACGCCTATACCGGGCATGGTGTTGTTGAAAACACGCTGAGCGAACCGTGGCGTCGCCGCGTTGTCGCCTGTTTCGAATTCCCGCTGGAGGACCTCTGATGGCTACAATAGTTCTGTCTGCCGCCGGGGCGGCAATTGGGGGCTCGATCGGGGGCTCGGTCGCAGGGCTGTCGACAGCTGTGATTGGTCGTGCGGTGGGGGCGACACTGGGGCGGGTGATTGACAACCGGCTGATGGCCAGTCAGTCATGGGCGGCGGCAGTGAGGTCGTTGAAACCGGACGTCTGGATCGCTTCCGTCTGACCGAGACCGGCGAGGGTGCGACCGCCGCGACAGTCTATGGCCGGATGCGTATCGGCAGACAGGTCATCTGGGCATCGGATTTTCTGGAAACCCGCTCTACATCGACCTCAACACAAACTTCGGGCGGTGGTGGCGGGGGCAAAGGGAAGCCCAAGCCCGTTGAGGTGACGACGACAACCACCACCCATAGCTACAGCTATTCGGTTTCTCTGGCGATTGCCGTGGGCGCGGGCCAGGTCGCGGATATCACGCGTGTCTGGGCCGATGGTGAAGAGGTCGAGCGCCGAACGCTAAATATGCGGATTTATCGTGGGGATCACGATCAATTGCCCGATCCACTGATTGAGGCGGTTGAAGGCGCAGGCACGGTGCCTACCTATCGCGGTACGGCATATGTGGTGATCGAAGATCTAGCGCTGGGCCCTTTTGGCAACCGTGTACCGCAATTCTCATTTGAGGTGGTATGGGTTCGATGCGATCGAGCGGGACGGGGTTCTGAAGTTCCGAACCCGGGATGGGCGTCGGGCCGTTGACATTGACCCCGAGCAGATCGCGATCAGCACAGATATCGACGGGCCGGTGGAACATCGCCGCGAGGCTGAGGCCGAGATGACCGGGCGCGTGCGTGTGCGGTTCGTCCAGTCGGATGCAGATCACGATGTGGTCGTGGAAGAGGCCGTCTTGCCCGATGACAGAACCCATTCGGTCGCCGTCAACGAAATGCCTCTGTCGATGACCCGCGCTGAGGGGCGTCAGACGGTCGAACGCTGGCTGAGCGAATCCCGCATCTCGCGCGAGACGGCGCGCTTTGCTCTGCCGCCCTCGCTGCTGCATGTCGGGGCTGGCGATGTGGTTCGTTTGCCGGATGCTGGGGACGGAACGCTATATCGGATTGACCGGCTGGAACAGGCCGAGATGCAATTGGCCGATGCAGTACGGATTGAACCCGGCGTCTATACGCCGTCCGACGTGCTGGACGATGTAGCTGCGGCCAAACCGTTCATCGCGCCGGTGCCTGTCTTACCGGTGTTCATGGACCTGCCGCTGATCACCGGATCCGAAGCGCCCCATGCACCTTATCTTGCAATCTCGGCCGAGCCGTGGCCCGGCTGCGTGGCCGTCTATTCAGCCCCACAGGATGAGGACTATACGCTGCATCAGGTGATCGCAGGGCAGGCGGTAATCGGATTCACCGAGACACCGCTGCGGCGCGCTGAGGCCGGGCTCTGGGATGAAGGGGCTGCGCTGCGGGTCAATCTCATCGATGGCGTGTTAGTGTCTCGTCCACGCTCAGCGTTGTTGATTGGTGCTAATCTGGCCGCCATCGGGGACGGGACGCCCGGCAATTGGGAATTGTTCCAGTTTTCCGAAGCCAACCTGCAGGAGACCGGCGTGTATAACCTGTCAGGCCGCCTGCGCGGACAGTTGGGTACGGATGCCTTGATGCCCGATATCTGGCCAGAAGGGTCGACCTTTGTGCTGCTGGATGAACGTGTTTATCAGACCGGATTGCTGCGCACCGAACGGCGCGTGGCCAAGGATTACCGCATCGGCCCGGCAACACGCGGCTATGAGGACCCGGCCTATGAGCATCTGGTCGAAGCGTTCGACGGCAATGGGCTGAGGCCTTATTCGCCGGTGCATTTGCGAGTCTCTGTGACGGGCTCGGGCGACGACATCTCTTGGGTGCGCCGGACGCGGATCGATGGCGATGACTGGGGCGGGCTCGAAGTGCCCTTGGGGGAAGAAAGTGAGTCTTATCTAGTTCGCGTGTTCACCGAAGGCGCTTTGCTGCGCGAGACGGTTACCAGCGCTCCGGTCTGGCAGTATTCCGCCGCGATGAAGTTCGACGATGGGCTGAGCGGAGCTTACGACATCGCGATCGCGCAAGTCTCAGCCACTTATGGGCCCGGTGCGTTTGCACATCTTTCGGTAGGCTAAGGCACTGTGAGACCGGTCCCGCACGGAGATATCAGCGCAGCGGCGCGGGCTTTGCTGGCTGCGCCGCTAGCCGACCGTGATCAGTTGAGCACCCTTTTGATCTCTGCGGCCGAACTGGCAGATCAGCACGTCGCCAGAACGGGTCGGCTGCATCCGGTTTAAGGAAATGGCTCACTAATGGCGGCTGCACGCAGTCGACCGCAGGCAGATGAACCAAGTTTCGATGATCTGCAATATTGCCAGTGTTTCGAGATGGTTCTGCTAAAACTGATCCGGTTTCAGATTAAGCAGTCGCGCAGCTAACACATTTGGATGCGGCAAGGTCCAATTTTAGCCGACCGTGGGCAATTTCCTCGCCGCAATCTTCGCAATAGCCAAACTCGTCCTCTTCCATCCGGACAAGCGCAGCCTGAAGACGATGAATTTCGGTGTTCCGCCGAACCTGTTGGGCTTTTGCCATCGCCTGATTTTGAAGGGCATCCATTCGGCTAAGTCGACCAACTGCCTGTTGATCCAGTTCCACAATCGATTGAGCTTCTTGACCAGCTGCGGATTGCGTGGCCAGATCGCTAAGGCGCTTGTGGATGAGTTGCCGGAATTGCTCCAGTTCAGCTGAGTTCATTTTTTGTTGCACTGTGCATCAAGGGTTTGCGTTTGGCGTTTTTGCCACTAGATGGCTATTCTAAGCGCAGCAAAGGATGAAAAGCCATGTTCGAAACGCGCAGCCAAGTGACGCCAGTGGATCCCGTTTGGGACCGCATAACCTCTGAAGCCCACGCGGCGGTTGAAAAAGAGCCGCTGATGGGCGGGTTGGTGCATGCCTGTATACTGCATCACCGCAGCCTGGAACGGGCGCTTTCCTATCGGATCTCGGCCAAGCTGTGCTCTAACGAGATGTCGATGATGGTCCTGCGCGAGATCGTGGACGAGGCCTATACCGACGACAAGGCACTGCTCGAAGCCGCGCGGGCCGATCTGATGGCAGTCTATGAGCGCGATCCGGCCTGCCACCGCCTGCTGCAGCCGATTCTGTATTTCAAGGGCTATCAGGCGATGCAGGCCTACCGTGTGGCCCATTGGCTTTGGAAGAAGGGACGGCATGATCTGGCCTATTTCTTCCAAATGCGGTCATCCGAGATTTTCGGGATCGATATCCATCCCGCCGCGCGGATTGGTAAGGGCATCATGATTGACCATGCGCATTCCATCGTGATCGGTGAGACTGCCGTTGTGGGTGACAATGTCTCGATGTTGCATTCGGTGACGCTGGGCGGGACCGGCAAGGAAGAGGAACAGCGCCATCCCACAATTGGTGATGGAGTTCTGATCGGAGCTGGTGCCAAGGTTCTGGGCAATATCGAGGTCGGCCATTGCAGCCGTATCGCTGCGGGTTCTGTGGTGCTGCAGGAGGTTCCACCGTGCACGACGGTTGCAGGCATTCCCGCTAAGATCGTGGGCGAGGCCGGGTGCGATCAGCCGTCGATCTCGATGGATCATATGCTGGGGAAAGACCAGTAAATCTGAATGAATAGACGAAAAAGGCCGCCTCGGGGTTCGAGGCGGCCTTTTTTGTGCGTATTCCGGTTGGCTTAGGCCAACATGACCATCGGGTTTTCCAGATTGTCGACGATGGCTTGCAGCAGCTGAGCGCCAAGCGCGCCGTCGATGACCCGGTGATCGACCGACATGGTGACTGACATGACGGTTGCGACTGTCAGTTCTCCGTCCTCGCCCACGATAGGTTTCTTGAGGCCGGTGCCAACCGCGAGAATACCAGCATGCGGCGGGTTCACGATGGCGTCGAAATTGTCGATGCCGAACATGCCAAGATTCGAGACCGCGAAGGTGCCGCCTTGATATTCATGCGGTGCCAGCTTGCGTTCGCGGGCGCGGCCTGCAAGATTCTTCATCTCGGTCGACAACGCTGACAGCGATTTGGTGTCGGCATCCTGCAGAACCGGCGTGAACAGACCGCCTTCGATCGCGACCGCGACGGCCACGTCCGAGGGTTTCAGTTGCAGAACCCGGTCGCCCGCCCAGACAGCATTGCATTCGGGAACCTGTTGCAGCGCGTTGGCGACGGCCTTGATAATGAAGTCGTTAACGCTGAGCTTCACACCCCGACCTTCCAACTGCTTGTTCAACTGGCTGCGGAACTTGAGCAGCGCATCCAGCTTGATGTCGCGGCGCAGGTAGAAATGCGGGATGGTCTGTTTGGCCTCAGACAGACGCGCGGCGATGGTTTTGCGCATGCCGTCGAGTTTGATCTCTTCGTATTCGCGACCTTCATACATCTTGGCCACGGCGTCTGCCGATGGGCCTGCAGGCGCAGCGGCGGCTGGGGCGGCCGCAGCAGCGGGCGCTGGTACCGCTGCAGGTGCGGCTGTGGCGCTTTCCACATCGGCTTTGACGATACGACCATGCGGACCAGAACCTGAGATTTGTGCTAGATTCAGGCCTTTTTGTGCGGCAATCCGACGAGCAAGGGGGGAGGCGAAGATGCGACCGCCATCCGCATAGACGGGTGCCGCCGGGGCAGGGGCGGGCGCCTCGGATGCCGCTGGTGCGGCAGCCTCGTTGCCCGCTGCGGCTGCGGGTGCAGCCGCCGGAGCGGCGGCTGGCGTTGCACCGATATCATCAACGCTTTCCCCATCTTCCAGCAGGACTGCGATGGCGGTGTTGACTTTAACGCCTTCAGTTCCCTCAGGAATAAGGATTTTGCCGACGGTGCCTTCGTCAACAGCTTCAAACTCCATTGTTGCCTTGTCGGTTTCGATCTCGGCTAAAAGATCGCCTGAGGAGACGGTGTCGCCTTCCTTGACGAGCCATTTTGCAAGTGTGCCTTCCTCCATCGTCGGGGACAGGGCAGGCATCAGGATTTCGGTGGGCATTTCAGCGCTCCTCAATCAGAGTAATTTGGTCAAAGGGCGCTTTGGGGCGCCCGGTGCCGCGTGCGAGCGTCGCAATCGCAGCCTCGATTTTATCTTTGTTCTCCGCCATCCAGACATAGGCGGTCTGGTGCGACGGGCGCGCGCCGATCAACCGCATATCCGCCGCAAGCCGTTCGGGCACAAGCGCCCGCACGGTCCGGTCATCGAGATCAATCTCGACACGGTAGCATTCGGTTGCTGGATCGCGGCCCCTGATCTCCATTACCGGTAGGTCACCTGTTTCACCGCCGCGATCACCTCATCAGTGGTGATCAGCGCCAGCTTTTCGAGGTTCGCTGCATATGGCATCGGAACATCTTTGCCGGTGAGGGTGATGACCGGTGCGTCGAGATAATCGAACGCTTCCTGCATCACGACCGAGCTGATGTAGCTACCAACGGAACCTTGCGGCCAGCCTTCTTCGACGGTCACAAGACGGTTGGTTTTCATCACCGAGTTGATGATCGCGCCGGTGTCCATCGGGCGGATAGTGCGCAGGTCGATCACCTCGGCGCTGATGCCGTCCTCGGCCAGCTTGTCGGCGGCTTCCAGCGCATATTGCATGCCGATGCCGAAGCTGACGATGGTCACGTCCGAGCCTTCGCGCCAGATGCGGGCCTTGCCCAGCGGGATGGTAAGGTCATCCACTTGCGGCACGTCGAAGGAGCGGCCGTAGAGGATTTCGTTTTCAAGGAACACAACCGGGTTCGGATCACGGATGGCCGATTTCAGCAGGCCTTTGGCGTCGGCTGCGGAATAGGGCATCACCACCTTGAGGCCAGGCACCTGCATGTACCACGCGGCGTAGTCCTGGCTGTGCTGAGCAGCCACGCGGGCGGCGGCACCGTTGGGGCCACGGAACACGATGGGACAACCCATCTGACCGCCAGACATATAAAGCGTCTTGGCGGCAGAGTTGATGATCTGGTCAATCGCCTGCATGGCAAAGTTGAAAGTCATGAACTCTACAATTGGTTTCAATCCGCCAAAGGCCGATCCAACCGCGATGCCTGCAAAACCGTGCTCGGTGATCGGAGTGTCGATGACACGCTTGGCACCGAACTCATCGAGCAGACCTTGGGAGATTTTATACGCGCCCTGATATTCGGCGACTTCCTCGCCCATCAGATAGACTTCTTCATCACCGCGCATTTCTTCGGCCATCGCATCGCGGAGTGCTTCGCGGACGGTTTCGGACTTCATCTCTGCATCTGCGGGCCAGTCGGGCGACAGGTCGACCACCGGCGCAGCAGGGGCAGTGGCAGAAGTGGGGGCCTCAACCGCCGCTGGGGCGGCCTCGGTCACCGCTGCGGCCGCGGGTGCAGCCGCGGGCAGGGCCGAGGCGTCTTCGCCTTCTTCCACTAGCACGGCGATGGGGGTGTTCACTTTGACCCCTTCGGTGCCTTCCGCGATCAGGATCTTGCCGACGATCCCTTCATCGACAGCTTCAAACTCCATAGTCGCTTTGTCAGTTTCGATCTCGGCCATGATGTCGCCCGAGGATACGGTGTCGCCTTCCTTAACAAGCCATTTGGCCAGTGTGCCCTCTTCCATCGTGGGCGAAAGGGCGGGCATGAGAATTTCGGTTGCCATGTCTTAGTCGTCCTCTCAGGCGTAGATATCTGTCCAGAGCTCGTCCATAGACGGCTCGGGGCTTTCTTTTGAGAATTCTGCGGCCTGGTTGACGATCTCCTTGATCTCTTTGTCGATCGCCTTCAGATCATCCTCGGTCGCATGTTTGCCGGTTAGCAGCAGCTCGCGCACGTGTTCGATCGGGTCGCTTTGTTCGCGGACCTTCTGAACTTCTTCGCGCGTGCGGTACTTGGCTGGGTCGGACATCGAATGGCCGCGATAGCGGTAGGTTTTGACCTCGAGGATGTAGGGACCTTTGCCAGCGCGGCAGTGGGCGACGGCCTTCTCACCAGCAGCTTTGACTGCCAGAACGTCCA
The DNA here is from genome assembly GCF_056540425.1 of Ruegeria sp. AN6. Classification (NCBI taxonomy): domain Bacteria; kingdom Pseudomonadati; phylum Pseudomonadota; class Alphaproteobacteria; order Rhodobacterales; family Roseobacteraceae; genus Ruegeria; species Ruegeria sp. AN6. Next base: position 57,914 of record NZ_JBQFWR010000018.1, on the reverse strand, counting down.
TGCCATTGACGATCTCGCCGGGGATGCCGAACGCCTCGCCCCGATGGTAGATGTCTTTGGTTGAGGTCGAACGCGTCTGCGACGTGCCCATGGCGTATTGGTTATTCTCGATCACAAAGACAACCGGCAGATCCCAGATCGCCGCCATGTTGAACGTCTCATAAACCTGGCCCTGGTTGGCCGCGCCATCACCGAAATAGGTGAAGGTTACGCCACCGTTTTCCTTGTACTTGTCGGCGAAGGCCAGACCTGCGCCCAATGGCACCTGAGCGCCGACGATACCGTGGCCACCATAGAAGTGTTTCTCTTTCGAGAACATGTGCATCGAGCCGCCTTTACCTTTTGAAAGGCCACCTTCGCGACCAGTCAATTCGGCCATAACACCACCTGGGTCCATGCCACATGCCAGCATATGTCCGTGATCGCGGTAGGAGGTAATCCGCTTGTCGCCTTCTTTGGCGGCAGCCTCGAGGCCCACAACGACGGCTTCCTGCCCGATATAAAGGTGGCAGAACCCACCGATCAGACCCATTCCATAGAGTTGACCTGCCTTCTCTTCGAATCGGCGGATCAGAAGCATCTCGCGGTAGTAGGTTTTAAGTTCTTCCGCAGAAACATTTGGTTTCTTTGTGGTTTTTCGCGCAGCCATCGTGGCGATCTCCCCCTCTCGGACAGATAGTTTAGCGTTAAACTATCTCATAAAGCATTTCGCGCGTTCTGGCGAGTACAAATGTGACCCGGGGGCAGGGAGCCTTCGTTTTGGTGGCAGAAAATCTTAGAAGATGAATTAGGGTGAGAGATTTTTCTGTGAAAAACCCTGTGCCTGAGCGTGATCAGCGAATGACAATTTCATCGGCACGGATCATGCCGAGGATAGATCGTGCCTGCTGATCCAGCAGGTCGAGGTCCAGATAGGTATCAGACAGGCGACGGGTCAGATTTTCCATTCGCGCGATCTCATCCTGAAGCAGGGTAAGGTCGCGGGACAGCGCGTCACGTTCCGCTGCAATTTCCACACGTCGGAACAAGCCATAATCCCCCTGCACGGCGGCAAAGGTGAAATAGACGCCTAACATAAAGGCGACCGAGTAGAATGCGAATGCCCCAAGACCGGGTCGATAGGAACGGGTCACCAAGTAAACCACCGTAGAACGAACTGCCTCAAAACGTGCCCTTAGCGGGCATCTGCCGGTACTATGTCACAGGTGATTCGGCTTGTGAATCCCCTGTGAATAAAAAGGTCAAATCTGAGGGTTGGGCGCTTACCGAACCAGAGCGGCGACGCCTGGCAGGGCCTTACCTTCCATCCATTCCAAGAACGCACCACCTGCGGTGGAGATATAAGAAAATTCAGCCGCTGCACCCGATGCGTTCAGCGCGGCCACCGTGTCACCTCCACCCGCGACAGAGGTTAGTTTGCCATCTCGGGTCAAAGCCGCGGCTTGCAGCGCGGCGGCATTGGTGGCGGCGTCGAACGGGGTCAGCTCGAACGCGCCTAGCGGGCCGTTCCAGATCAGAGTCTGGCTTTTCTCCAGCACCTTGGCCACGGCTTCGACGCTTTCGGGGCCAGCGTCCAGTATCATGGCGTCGGCAGGGCATTGATCCGCGGGCAGAACCTGATGCGGTGCGTTTGCCTCGAATGCCTCGGCTACCACGATGTCGCGCGGCAGGACGATCGTGCAGCCTGTAGATTCGGCTTTGCTCAATATCTCGGTGGCCGTGTCGGTCATGGCGTGTTCGGCCAGAGATTTTCCGACGTCGATCCCTTTGGCCACCAGGAAGGTATTGGCCATCCCTCCGCCGATTACGAGGTAATCGACCTTCTCGATCAGGTTGCCTAACAGGTCTAGTTTGGTTGACACTTTCGCGCCACCGACAACGGCAGTGACGGGGCGATTGGGTGCACCCAAGGCAGCCTCAAGCGCGCTGAGTTCCTGTTGCATCAGACGACCGGCGCAGGCCGGTAGCAGGCGGGCAAGTGCTTCGGTCGAGCTGTGCGCGCGGTGGGCGGCCGAGAAGGCGTCGTTGCAATAGACATCGCCCAGTTTTGCCATGCCTTCAGCAAGGGGCAAGCTGTTCTTGGTTTCTTCGGCATGGAAACGGGTGTTTTCCAATAGCAGTACCTCGCCTGCACCCAGCGATGCTGCGGCAGCTTCGGCCTCAGGACCGACGCAATCATCGGCGAACCGAACCGGTGTGCCAAAGGCGGTCTCGAGCGCCGGGACCAATTGCCTGAGAGACATCTCGGCGACGCGTTCGCCTTTCGGCCGGCCGAAATGGGCCAGCAGGATCGGCTTGCCGTTTGCGGCGAGGATATCGCGCACGGTTGGTACGATGCGCTGAATGCGGGTGTCATCCGTGACCACACCATCCGCGACGGGCACGTTGATATCCACACGTACCAGAACCCGTTTGCCGTTCAGTTCCATATCGTCCAGAGTTTTCCAGCCCATCGCGTCTATCCTTGCCCATTACATCCAGTTTCAGGCGGTTCTTTTCCTGCATTTTGCCTTAAGGTCAATGCGTCACTTGGCATTCGCGCGTCTGCGTCATAGGTATTTGCGCAAGTTTCAAAGACAGGAGGGCCAGATGGCCGAGATCAAAGACCCCGAAAACACGATCATCATCGAGCTGAAAGACGGCAATGTCGTTATCGAGCTGCTACCCGACGTGGCACCTCAGCACTCGGCCCGCATGAAAGAGCTGGCGCGTGGTGGCGAATATGACAACGTTGCCTTCCACCGTGTGATCGACGGGTTCATGGCGCAAACCGGTGACGTACAGCATGGCGACATGGAAGACGGTTTCAACATTCGCATGGCAGGCACTGGCGGATCGTCGCTGCCGAACGTACCTGCCGAGTTCTCGAAGCTGCCCCATGATCGCGGCACTTTGGGCGCGGCACGCTCGGCCAACCCGGATTCGGCCAATTCGCAGTTCTTCATCAACTTCAAGGACAACCATTTCCTGAACGGTCAGTACACCGTGTATGGTCGTGTCATCGATGGAATGGAGCATGTGGATGCCATCGTTCGTGGTGAGCCGCCTGCGAGCCCTGACCGGATGATCAGCGTGAAGGTGGCCGCCGATGCATAAGCTGGCTGCTGCATTCGTCGTGTTGGCCAGCCCTGCGCTGGCGACAGGCCTTGAGATCGAAATCGAAGGGGAGGGGGCGAATGGCACCGTTACGGTCGACCTCTTCGAAGACCTTGCGCCCAAGCATGTCGAGCAGATTACTGCTCTGGCCGCTGACGGTCAGTATGATGGCGTTGTGTTTCACCGCGTGATTGATGGCTTCATGGCTCAGACCGGTGATGTGCAACATGGCCGCGTTGGCGCGGACATGCGTCGCGCCGGAACAGGTGGGTCAGATCGCCCAGACCTGCCTGCTGAGTTCTCGGACTACAATTTTGACCGGGGCGTTGTCGGCATGGCACGGGCACAGGATCCCAACAGCGCAAACTCGCAGTTCTTCATCATGTTCGAGCCCGGTCCGTTCCTGAACGGCCAATACACGGTCGTTGGCCAAGTTACCGACGGGATGGATGTAGTCGATGCGATCAAGCGCGGCGACGGCCCTAACGGTGCTGTTATCGGTCAGCCCGATGCGATGAAAAAGGTCACCGTGACCGAATGAACGAAAAAAGCCCCGGCTCGCGACAGCGGACCGGGGCTTTCAGAAACGGACCGATCAGTCGTCGGACGACATCGCCCGCCAGATCAGCGCACCAATTGCGCCGCCAATCAGGGGCGCCACCCAGAACAGCCACAGCTGTGCCAATGCCGGACCATCGGCAAACAGCGCCACGCCAGTTGACCGGGCAGGGTTTACCGAGGTGTTCGTCACTGGAATCGAAATCAGATGGATCAGCGTCAGCCCCAACCCGATGGCAATCGGCGCGAATCCTGCCGGAGCACCGCTGGACGTTGCCCCCAAAATGATCACGATGAAGAAGGCCGTCATGACGATTTCGATTACCAACGCGGACATCATCGAATACCCTTCGGGTGAGGCCTCGCCATACCCGTTCGAGGCAAACCCTCCCACACCTTCAAAACCCGGCGCTCCGCTTACGATTAAATAGAGCACGGCTGCTGCCGCGATGGCTCCGATCACTTGAGCGATCCAATAAGGGATCAGATCTTTGGCGTCGAACCGCCCGCCTATCATTAGGCCAAGGCTGACTGCCGGGTTGAAATGCCCGCCCGAGATATGCCCGACCGCGTAGGCCATGGTCAGCACTGTGAGGCCAAAGGCAAAGGAAACGCCCAGCCAGCCGATACCCACATCGGCGACGCCCGCAGCCAGAACCGCGCTGCCGCAGCCTCCAAGTACCAGCCAAAAAGTGCCAAAGAATTCAGCCATAAGTTTCGATGACATGAAAAGTCCTCCAGAAAACAATGGTTTTAAGACTAATTCATAAAGTGCGTTTTGTGAAACTGACGTTTGCGGGGAAATTCTTATGTTCTTTCACAGCGAGTGGAAACTATCCAGTGCGTCCGTAGAATGTCTGGCGCGCGCTTTCCGATAATGAGATACCGGGTTCAGTATTGTAGGCGAGCACGGCAAGAATACGGGTCTGTTCACCCTCGTTTGGTGCAACCCGATGGATCGAATTCCGGCCGCGGAAGAACACCAGCGTTCCAGCGCTGGCGTCAAGCCTATTAACTGGGGTACGGCCATCAAGGATGTCACCAACCGCGTCAAAGCTCATCTCACCGGCATCTGCATCACGCACATCACGAACGTACTCAAATGACCCGCCCTGTTCCGGAGGTTGCACCATCAAAGTGATCGCGAATGAAGAGTTGTCGAAGTGCCAACCCAACTCTTGGCCTTGCTCGGCAAAATGCAGGTTAATGGACGACAATGGGTCGGCATATTCATACAGCGCGTTTTCTTCCAGCACGTCGCACAGAAAGGAGCGGAATACATTGGAATCATATAACGCCCGCAGGGCGGAGGATTCGGCAATTTGATCATCTGTCAGGCAGCCTTTTGAGGATGTAACCAGCCTGTTGCGCGGGTGATCAGGATTGTAGGCAGGGTCCTTCGGGCTGAGATAGACCGTATGTTTTTCGGTCTTCGCATAAACCTTTTCCCGCTTGGCTAAACCCTCGGCCCGAATCGAAGATATCGCGCCCTCTTTGACGAAACCCGGCATCTCCAGCACACCGTCGCGTTGATAGCTCTGTCTGAGTTTCGCGCAAAATTCCGCATCCTCGATCGGGTATGTGGTGAGGTCAACAATATCTGCCAGTTCCATTGAGCCTCCAGGCCGTTGAGTGCAATATTCCCAACCGGTGTAGGGCTTATTCTGTAACCGAGAAACAAAAAAACGCCGCGATCAGGATCGCGGCGTTTCAGCAGGACAGAATGACCTGTCGTTATTGTTTGACTTCTGCCGCAGGGTTGGCACCCGACTTGCCGCCGCGACCGGGGTTCAGCGGGTCGTCCTGACGCTGGACCGAACCTTCGAAATGCGCGCCGCTTTCGATGGCGATGGTCTTGTGGATGATGTCACCTTCGACCCGTGCGGTCGAGGTCAGGCGGACCTTCAAGCCACGTACGCGGCCCACGATGCGGCCATTGACGACGACGTCATCGGCAGTAACTTCACCCTTGATGGTTGCAGTCTCGCCGATGGTCAGCAGATGGGCACGGATGTCACCTTCTACGGTGCCTTCAACCTGGATATCGCCCGAGGTTTTCAGGTTTCCGGTGATGTGAAGATCCGAGGACAGGACCGATGCGGGCGGCTTTGGCTTGGGCGGGGTGCTTGCCTTGGTTTCAGCCGGTGCAGGAGCCGCCGGAGTGGCCGGTGCGGCTGGTTTTGCTGCCTCAGTCTCTTTCGATCCGGGTTCGTTGATTTTGCTCTTAGAAAACATTTCTCGCAGCCTTGATGTAAGTCATTGGGTTAACAGGTTTTCCGTTCACACGGACCTCGTAGTGCAGGTGTGTGCCGGTTGACCGTCCGGTGCTACCCATATCAGCAATATGATCCCCGCGCGAGACCCTTTGACCAACCTTTACGCGTACCTTGGTGTTATGAGCGTAAAGTGTCTCAATCCCAAAGGCGTGCTTGATCTTAACCAGCCGTCCGAAACCCGATTGCCAGCCTGCATGAGTGACAACACCATCGGCGGTCGCGAAGATATCGGTGCCCGAGGGGCCGGCAAAATCAGCGCCATTATGCATGCGGCGACCGCCGGTCTTGGGATCGCGCCGCGTACCGTAGCCGCTGGTGAAACGAACCGCTGCACGCACCGGGCTGGCGAAGGGGGCCTTTTCGGCAGCGATGCGATAGAGGTTCAACTGGTCCATCTGTTCCAGCAGGATATTTGCGCGGATCTGGTCGGGGGTCAGTTCCTCACCGCGCGTACTAAGGGATAAAGGGGTCAGCGGACCGCCCATACCGCTATATCCGCGACGAACCTCGTCGAGGATACGATCTGTGGGCATGCCCGCGTTGCGGAACATCTTGTCGAGGGGTTCGACCGAGATCACCATGGCCTCTTCCAACTGGCGGAAAATCTCGTCGCTGCGTTCCTGCATCAGACGAATTTCAAGTTCCAGCTCATCGCGCTGATGCAGCGCACCTTGTGCGTCAGCCGCAATCTGGTCGCGCTGTGCAGCGGTCCTAGCCAGAGCGTCTGTCATGAATGCCATTTGCGCGGGATTGGCCGATGCCGCCATATACGCAGAATCTCCATCGGCGCTTTGTTGCAGTTCGGCCAATTCAATTCGGGCGTCTTCACGCTGTTTCATCGTGGCGCGCAGTGTGGTCTGGATAACCTCGATGCCGGTCTCCAACTCGCGGCGGCGGTTCTCGGATTCCAGTAACTCGGACTGCATGACCGAAATCTGTTCCAGCGCCGCGTTGAACCTGTCATGGGCGGCCAAAGCCTCGGCAGCGCGCGTATCGCGTTCATCCGACAGGATATTCAGGCGCTCTTGATAGGTTGCTTGATCGCGCTTGGCTTGTTCCCGGAAATTGCCAGACCCAATACTGTCCATCAGCAGGATCGACGTGGCAATGGCGGTCCAGGCGACCATTACCCCGACACCAGCGACGGCGGCGATCTGGGTCTCCGAACTTAGCCGGATAAACCGTGTATCATTGTCAGATTTCAGAAAAACCCGGCGCTCTGGAAAGTGCCGCTCAAGCAGTGAGTGTAGTTTAATTGCCAGACGTGTCCGCACGCGTCCTACCTCAATTGTCCCCATATCTCGGAGCCGGTCGTGAGTGAGTAGCCGCTCCTTGACGCGATTGCATAAAGGGGTCGGGGCATTCGGGCAAGTTTGTTAACCAATCGAGCGCTATGAACGGAGTTTTACCGCACGTGATCGGCGGGAATTTGCCGATAGCAGGCGTTTGCTGTCAGTCTGATACAGCTCCGGGTGGTGGCAAGTCTTCAGTCAGGGGCCAATAGAAATCAGGGGGCTGCCCGGCCTCGGCGCGCTTCTCTTCGTTGAAGGGTGGTTTCAGCGCTCCGTGGAAATAGCGGCGCACAAGGGCGTGAAACACATCCTTGGGATCCGCATTCTCGCGCCCGCACAGGAAGTGAAACCATTTCGAGCCATAGGCAACATGGCCAACTTCCTCGGCATAGATTACTTCAAGCGCGGCAACGGCGTCATCAGCGTTGGCCTTGCGGAAGATGCCTATCATGCCAGGGGTCACATCTAGCCCGCGCGCTTCAAGAACCATCGGGACCACGGCAAGGCGGCCCATCAGGTCCTCGGCGGTGTCCTCGGCGGCGCGCCACATTCCCGCATGGGCGGGCAGGGCACCATAATGGCTGCCCATCTGTTCGAGGCAGTCGCAGACCATCTCGAAATGGCGCGATTCTTCTTCGGCACATTTCACCCAATCGTCATAGAAGCCGATGGGCATCGGCACATGGCCAAATCGGGCAATGATGTCCCAATGCAGGTCCACGGCGTTCAACTCTATATGCGCGACGGCGTGTAACAGCGCGATACGGCCCGCCTCGGACCCGGGCCGGCGGCGGGGCACATCCCGAGGAGACAACAGTTCGGGCTTTTCAGGCCGCGCAGGGTAAATCGGTGGCTCGGCGGTGCCCACTTCGATCTTGGGCGCGTCGCCCTGCCGGGATGCAAACCAGGCAGCGGCGTATTGTTTGGACAGGGCGGTTTTCTCGCGTCCGACCGATGTGGTCAAAACCTCAGTCGCCATTTCGGTCAGTGTTTTTGACACGCTTGCCCCCTTACGCTGCAGTCCGCGCGGGTCATACCCTTGATGCCCGCGCGGGTCGAGAGGGTCAGAGTGCGCGCGCAGCCTCAAGCACTTCGTCCACATGACCCGGCACTTTCACCTTGCGCCAGATACGGGCAATTTTGCCCTTGGCATCGATTAGAAAGGTTGAACGTTCAATGCCCATCGATTTCCGCCCATACATGTTCTTTTCGACCCAAACGCCATAATCCTCGCACACGGTCTGACCCTCATCGGACAAAAGTGGCGTGGTCAGGCCGTGCTTTGCGACGAATTTGTCGTGCTTTGCCAAGGTGTCGCGCGAGATGCCGAAAACGTTAGCACCCGCATCCGCAAAGGCTTGCAGTTGTTCCGAGAAACCGATGGATTCCTTAGTGCAGCCCGGCGTATCATCGCGGGGGTAGAAAAATAGAACGACGGCACGGCCACGTTGTTCCGACAGGGACACCTCGCCGCCGCCATCGCGGGGCAGAGTAAAGTCGGGTGCGATGTCTGAGACTTCGGGCATATTCAAACTCCGGCTGAGAAATTAACGGTTGCCGCATATCATAGGGCTCCGTGTGCAGGTTGAAAGGCGTGGGACGTAAATTGGTCCAGCAAGAACAGCAGGATGACGCCGGTTCGGTTAAAAAGCCCCGACGTCGGTCGCGTCGACGGACTGCTGGCTTGTGGACATTGCGCGGTGTCTTCATTCTTCTGCTTCTGGCACTGGTCACAGGCTTCATGGTGGTGGGGCAGCGCATGCACGCGCCGGATTGGCTACGTGATCGGGTTGAAACTCGGTTAGATCAGGCGCTGGGCGGCGTCAAAGTGCGGTTCGGCGATGTCAGCTTTATCATTCATGAAGGCTGGCGTCCTCGATTGCGTTTGACCGATGTCCGCATCAATGACGCTGACGGTCGTCAGATCGCCGAAGTGTCCGACCTGCGGGCCAGCCTTTCTATGCGCCCGCTGCTGCGCGGTCATGTGCGGCCCAAGCGGATCATCCTGCAAGGCGCGCAGATCGCTTTGACAAGGGGTGTGGACGGAGCCCTTTCTCTGACGGTGGGTGCGGGCAGTGCGCCGGTCGGGCAAGCTCCGAATCTGGCGCAGCTGATCGAGGCCTCGGACGAGGTGTTCCAGGCCCCTGTCTTGTCAGCCCTGACCTCAGTTGAACTGGATGCAATTACGCTGGACTATCAGGATCTGCAGCTGGGTCGGTCCTGGGTGCTGGATGGTGGGCGCATTCAGGCGACCCGCAGCGCGCGTGAGGTTCGACTGGCCACCAGCTTTTCGGTACTTGCCGGGCGGGACTACGTAAGCACGATCGAGGCCAATTATACCAGTTCGCTTGGCAGCCCTGCCGCACAGTTTGGCATTTCGATCACCGATCTGCCTTCCGAAGATATTGGCGGACACAGCCCAGCTCTTGCATGGATGCAGGTGTTGCGCACGCCCATCTCTGGTGCTTTGCGTGGTAGCGTGGACCCCGAAGGCGCACTGGGCCCGGTCTTTGCCACACTGAACCTCGGTGCGGGTGCGGTGCAGCCAACACCTGAAACTACACCGATCAAGTTTGAATCGGCGAGGACCTATTTTACATACGATCCAAAGCTGCAGGCGCTGGACTTTAATGAGGTCTCGATCAATTCCGCTTGGGGAACAGTTCAGGCGGATGGAATGACCTTCCTGAAGGGGGTCGAAGCCGGCGGCTTGGAGAGCATGTCAGGGCAGTTCCGCCTGAGCGGGATTGAGATCAATCCGGTCAATTTGTTCCCTGAACCATTGAATCTGTCACGGGCCGATGTGGACTTTCAGATGAAACTGGCTCCGTTTCGGATGCAGTTGGGTCAGATGACAATCGAAGATGGTGCCCGACGCGCGCGCCTGAGCGGATCATTGGCCGGTCTGACCGAAGGTTGGGTTGCCGAGATTGACGCGCAGATTGACCAGATGAGCTCTGATCAATTGTTGAAATACTGGCCAGAACGTCTTGCGCCGAAACCGCGTCTCTGGGTCACTGAAAACCTGTATCAGGGCGAAATGTCGGATCTGGATTTCGCTCTGCGTCTGCGGCCCGGGGAAAAACCCGACATCTATGCCGATTTTGAGTTCGAAGAAACCAAGGTCCGGTTCGCCAAGACGCTTCCGCCCATTCAGGATGCACAAGGGCAGGCCAGTCTGCTGAACGGACGGTTTACGGTCTCGGCGCAGAAGGGGATCGTAATCGCGGACGAGGGCGGGGCGGTTGATGCTTCGGGCACCTCGTTTATCATTCCAGACACCCGTATAAAGAAATCCACGCCCGGGATCGCCCGCGTGCAGGCCAAAGGTAGCGTGACGGCTGCCCTGTCTTTATTGGATCGACCACCGCTGCAATTATTGACCAAGGCCAATCTTCCTGTTGAGCTGGCAGAAGGTCAAGTCAGTCTTTCGGGCACGTTGTCGTTGCCCATGATCAAGGGCTTGAAGCTTGAAGACACACGATTCCATTTTTTGGGCGAACTGTCCGATTTGGACAGTGACAGGCTGGTGCCAGGGTTTGAAGTCAGTGCCGACCAGCTCGATCTGAAAGGGGATCAAACGGAGGTCGCCATTTCGGGCGAGGGCCTGTTTGGCATCGTACCAGTTAAAGCCACCTGGCGACAGCCCATCGGCGGCGACACCGCGCAACGTAGTGAGCTGACAGGGCAAATTGAAATCTCTCCGCGCCTGTTGGAACAGATAAATGCTGGTTTACCCAAAGGGATGCTAACCGGACAGGGGGTGGCTGACTTTTCACTGGGTATCGGCGCAGGTGAACCGCCACTTCTGAACGCAAACTCAGACCTGGTGGGGGTGGCTCTGGCCATCCCCGAGTTGGGGTGGAGGAAAGGGGCAAACAGCAGCGGCACCTTAACAGCCGAAGCGATGCTAGGCGCGCAACTCAGCGTCGATGAGCTGCGTATCGAGGCGGCTGGGCTGCGAACATCAGCCACGATCTCTTTCAGAGATGGTGGGTTTGACCGCGTGCGTTTCAGCTCATTTGAATTGGGCAACTGGTTGGCTGTTCCTGCGGAACTGATCGGGCGAGGGGCGGCTTTACCGGATATCCGTGTGTTGGGCGGCGTGCTTAATCTAGGTAAATCGACCTTGGGTGAAGGGGCTAGCAGCGGAGGTAGGGCAGCTGGACCTGGGCCGAAACTCGACGTCACATTGGACCGGTTACAGGTTACCGAGACGGTGGCATTGACCGGGTTAACCGGCTTGTTTCAAACCACAGGCGGGTTGACAGGTGGATTCGCAGCTCAGGTCAACGGTGGCGCGCGGATCAAAGGCCAAGTGACGCCGCGCGATAATCGAACGGCGGTTGGGCTGACTTCCGAAGATGCGGGTGCGGTTCTGCGTTCGGCTGGTGTTCTGACGCAGGCGCGTGGCGGGTCCATGCAATTGCAACTCGAACCGATTGCAGAGCCAGGAAACTACGATGTTGACCTTAAGATCAAGAATACGCGGATCACCGACGCTCCAGCGATGGCGGCCTTGTTGAACGCGATCAGCCTGGTGGGGCTGTTGGACGAAATGGCAGGGCAGGGCATTTTCTTTGCAGCCATCGATAGCAAAATGCGCATCACCCCGACCGAAGTGAAAGTTTTAAGTGGCAGCGCCGTGGGGCCATCTATGGGACTTTCATTCGAGGGCACCATTGATACGGTGACTCAAATGCTGAACCTGCGCGGCGCGATCTCGCCAATTTATCTGGTTAATGCGATCGGCAGCGTTCTGTCGAAGAAGGGCGAGGGGATTTTCGCCTTCAATTATACCCTGACAGGCCCACTTAGCGATCCAAAGGTTTCTGTCAATCCGCTGTCCGGGCTGGCCCCGTTGTTCCTGCGAAACTTGTTGCGCGAGCCCGCGCCGACTGTCTCGGATGGCCCAAATGCAACGCCTGACCGATCGGACCAACCCCATCCGGCTGTGCAATCACGCGGCGAGGACCGTTGATCTGAGCGGTGGCCGAATCTGTTGGGCCGATGTATGGGGCGGCCATGAAACTCAGCGATTTTGATTTCCATCTGCCTGAACACCTGATTGCGACGCGGCCTGCCAGCCCGCGCTCATCGGCACGCCTGCTACTTGCGCAGCAGGATACCATTCGGGATCAGCGTGTCCACGAACTACCGGACATATTGCTCCCTGGGGACCGGCTGGTCTTGAACGACACGCGCGTCATCCCAGCACGCCTGAATGGCCGCCGCCATCGCAGCAGCGCACAGGGGCCTGTGTCCGCAGCGATCGAAGCGACGCTGCTGGACCCGCAATCCGACGGCTGCTGGGCTGCACTGATCAAACCGTTAAAGAGGGTCAAACCCGGCGAAGAAATCGTGTTTTCAGATGACCTTAGTGCGACCCTGGATCGGGTTGCCGATGGCCAGGCCTTTCTGCGTTTCAACCTGACCGGAGAGGATTTCGACCAAGCCTTGGAGCAGGCTGGCGCGATGCCATTGCCGCCTTATATTGCGGCGAAACGTGCTGCGGACGAACAGGATAAGACCGATTATCAAACTGTATGGGCGCGGAACTCTGGTGCTGTCGCAGCCCCGACAGCGTCGCTGCATTTCGACGATGCGTTGCTGCAGGCGCTTTCAGCACGTGGTGTCGAGTTTACCCATGTCACTTTGCATGTGGGTGCGGGCACCTTTCTGCCAGTTAAGGTCGAGGACGTGGCGACCCACAAAATGCATGCTGAATGGGGCCGTGTCAGCGCGCAGGCCGCAGCCGATATCGCCGCGACCAAAGCAGCGGGTGGGCGGATCATTCCTGTGGGCACGACGGCCTTACGTCTGATCGAAAGTGCTGCACGTTCAGGGCAGATCGAGCCGTGGGAAGGTGAGACCGACATATTCATTTACCCCGGATTTGAGTTTCACGTCACTGATGCGCTAATGACTAACTTTCATCTGCCGAAATCCACACTGTTAATGTTGGTTTCCGCGTTGATGGGACAGGATCGAGTCAAGTCAATTTATGATCACGCCATCGCGGATGAATATCGCTTTTTCTCCTACGGCGACGCATCTCTTTTGATCCCCTAGTCGCATCTGTTTCATCCGCGCCGCAACAATGTCGTAGACAGGCGCGACGCGGATAGTATTTGATCGCAAAGCGAACAAAACAAATCAGCAATTTGGGTTGGCAGAATGCTTCAGGTTCTTTCCAGCGCTTGGGCGCTTCTTCTGGGTATGGGATTGCTGATGGTCGGCAACGGCCTGCAGGGCACTCTGCTGGGCGTGCGTGGCGAGATTGAGGGGTTTTCTACCCTCGAAATGTCATTTGTAATGTCCGCCTATTTTGTTGGATTTCTCGGCGGTTCGCGTTTGGCGCCCGAAATGATCCGTCGCGTCGGTCATGTGCGCGTATTCGCAGCACTGGCTTCGTTTATTTCGGCCGTCATGATCATGTATCCGATGCTTGCCGATCCCATTGCCTGGTCGCTGGGCCGGGTCGTGATCGGATTCTGTTTCTCTGGTGTGTATGTGACCGCTGAGAGCTGGCTGAACAACGCCGCAAACAACGAGAACCGAGGACAGGCCCTTTCGCTTTATATGATCGTGCAGATGGCGGGTGTTGTCAGCGCTCAGGCCCTGCTGCTGGTTGGTGACCCCGCCGGGTATGAAACCTTTGTCATCGCATCGATTCTGGTTTCGATCTCGTTTGCACCCATTTTGTTGTCGATCTCTCCTACGCCTGCGTTTGACACCACCAAGCCGATGACCCTGCGCCAGTTGATGGAAACATCACCGCTGGGCTGCGTTGGCATGTTCTTGTTGGGCGGGATTTTCTCGGCTCAATTCGGGATGAGCGCCGTTTATGGTGCGCAAGTAGGTCTGAGTCTGGTTGAAATTTCGATCTTCGTGGCGGTGTTCTATATTGGAGCGGTATTGCTTCAGTTTCCGCTGGGCTGGATGTCCGACCGGATGGATCGTCGCGTATTGATTATATTGGTCTCGGCAGTTGGCGGGGTCGGTGCCGTTATTGGCATGGTGCTGGGCGTAACATTCACAATGCTTCTTGTTGCGGCCTTCTTTATTGGCGGCATGACAAGCCCGCTTTATTCCCTGCTGATAGCTTATACCAACGATTATCTGGAGTATGATGATATGTCGGCGGCCTCGGGCGGATTGGTATTCATCAATGGCCTTGGAGCTATCGCCGGGCCGATTATTACCGGCTGGCTGATGGGCACAGGCGTTGTCGGGCCAAAGGGTTTCTTTCTGTTTATCGCTACGCTGATGTTTGCCATGGCCGCCTACGCCGCCTATCGGATGACCCAGCGAGTCTACACACCGGTGGATGAGACGGGCGCGATTGCTCCGATCTACCCAACTTCGTCACCTGTTGCGCTGGAAGTCGCCCAAGAGGTTGCTATTGAAGCAGCGCAAGATGAGCAAGATGCGCAAGAACCCGCCCGTGCGCCGGAATTGTGACTTTAGTGTTGCAATATGTTACTGTCACAAATCTGTAAAAGTGATTTTAATGACGTTACGTCCTGGGGAGGACAATTACGGAGTCTAGGGCAATGGCAGGTCCTGAAGAAGTATTGAGTTTTTGGTTAGATGAGGTCGGCCCCGAGGGGTGGTACCTACAGGATGAAGCGCTGGATGCGCGGATTCGAGACAAATTCCTTTCAACCTGGAAAGCAGCGTGTGAAGGCAAGTTTTCGCTCTGGCTGACCTATCCCAGCGGGACGCTGGCTTACATTATCCTTTTGGATCAGTTGCCTCGCAATATGTTCCGGGGCAGCAAGCAAGCCTTTGCATCCGATAGGGCGGCACTGGCGGCAGCAAAATGCGCGGTCGACAAGGGCTGGGATCTAAAGATCGATGAACCCGCGCGGCAGTTCTTCTATCTGCCAATGATGCACTCGGAAAATTTGTGCGATCAGGAGCGTTGTGTACGCATGATGCTTGAGCGGATGCCCGAAAGTGGCGACAGTAATCTGCTGCATGCGCGCGCGCATCGCGAGGTGATCCGAAAATTCGGTCGTTTCCCATACCGAAACGATGCACTGGAAAGGGCAACTACTGATCACGAAGCCGCATATGTGAGCAATGGTGGCTACGGATCAACAGTACGTGAATTGCAGGCCGCGACCTAGGTCGCGGGCTCGCAACCCTTGATGATCAATATCCGGTTGGTGATGTTGTCTGCAGAAGTCGTGATCGCATAGTTGATCAGGTCTTCCGGACGTTCGACAAGGTTCGCCAAGCGAGATTGGGTGTTTTCAAGCTTCCCCTCCAAACTGTTCAAGTGTTGCAGTGTGGCGCTGAGCTGTTGGCGCATGGTTTCATCAAGCTGTGCTCTCTGGCCAAATGAGGCAAGATCGCTGCGCAGCTCTGTAATCTCTACTCTTATGCCTTGCGCCTGTTCGCGTAATGGCGCCACTGCTTGCAAGTTCTCAGCAAATCCGGTCCGAATTTGGTCTGCGGATTGCAAAAGTTTCCACCCCAGGAAGAGGCATAAGGCCAGCAATATCAATGTCGCGTTCAAAAAAGCCAGTAATAAGTCCTTGAGGGTTTTGGCCATGTTTCGCCTTTCGAAATATGGTGGATATCAAAAACAAATGGTTCCGAAGTCTCCGTTCTAGCCTTTGCGGCGGCACGGGTATAGGCTGAATTCAGCTTGATAATGGCGAAATTACCTTGCGTCACATATGTCGCGGGAAGTTATGTTGATGCGTTGGAAAAAATAGTTTAACGGTAAACTAGTTTTTGAACCGATCTG
The DNA here is from genome assembly GCF_056540425.1 of Ruegeria sp. AN6. Taxonomy (NCBI): domain Bacteria; kingdom Pseudomonadati; phylum Pseudomonadota; class Alphaproteobacteria; order Rhodobacterales; family Roseobacteraceae; genus Ruegeria; species Ruegeria sp. AN6. Next base: position 41,931 of record NZ_JBQFWR010000018.1, on the reverse strand, counting down.
TGCCGAGAGGGAAACATGGCTGCAAAATCCTATGATCTGATCGTAATCGGGGCTGGCCCCGGTGGCTATGTGGCCGCTATTCGCGCGGCACAATTGGGCCTTAAGACCGCTGTCGTTGAACGCGAGCATTTGGGCGGCATCTGCCTGAACTGGGGCTGCATCCCCACAAAGGCGCTGTTGCGGTCATCGGAAGTGTTCCATCTGATGGAGCGTGCCAAGGATTTTGGCCTGAAAGCTGACAAGGTCGGTTACGATCTGGACGCCGTGGTCAAACGCTCGCGCGGGGTCGCGGCGCAGCTTTCCGGCGGCATCGGTCACCTGTTGAAGAAAAACAAAGTGGCCGTTGTGATGGGAGAAGCGACCATTCCGGCCAAAGGCAAGGTCAGCGTGAAAACTGACAAAGGCACCGAGGAGCTGACAGCGAAGAACATCGTTCTGGCCACTGGCGCCCGTGCGCGTGAACTGCCGGGGCTCGAGGCTGATGGCGATCTGGTCTGGACCTACAAACACGCGCTGCAGCCGCCGCGGATGCCCAAGAAATTGCTCGTTATCGGTTCGGGTGCGATCGGAATCGAATTCGCCAGTTTCTACAACACGCTGGGAGCAGACACGACTGTTGTCGAAGTCATGGATCGCGTTCTGCCGGTCGAAGATGCTGAGATCAGCGCGTTTGCAAAAAAGGCCTTCACCAAGCAAGGCATGACCATCATGGAAAAAGCAATGGTCAAGCAACTGGACCGCGCCAAGGGCAAAGTAACCGCGCATATCGAGGTGAAAGGTAAGGTCGAGAAGCACGACTTTGACACTGTGATTTCGGCGGTCGGTATTGTCGGCAATGTTGATAACCTCGGGCTTGAGGCTCTGGGCGTAAAGATTGACCGCACCCATGTTGTGACGGATGAATTCTGCCGTACCGGGGTTGAAGGACTTTATGCGATTGGCGATATCGCTGGCGCGCCGTGGCTTGCGCACAAGGCGAGCCACGAAGGCGTTATGGTCGCTGAGCTTATTGCTGGTAAGCACGCACATCCGGTCAAACCCGAAAGCATCGCTGGCTGTACCTATTGTCAGCCTCAAGTCGCCTCGGTCGGATACAGCGAAGCCAAGGCCAAAGAGTTGGGGTACGACATTAAGGTCGGCCGGTTCCCATTCATTGGAAACGGCAAGGCCATCGCACTGGGTGAGCCTGAAGGGCTGATTAAAACCGTGTTTGATGCCAAGACTGGTGAACTGCTGGGCGCGCACATGATTGGTGCTGAAGTGACCGAGCTGATCCAGGGCTATGTGGTGGGCCGCCAGCTGGAAACCACGGAAGAAGACCTGATGAACACCGTCTTCCCGCACCCAACGCTGTCAGAAATGATGCATGAAAGTGTGCTGGATGCCTATGGGCGCGTGATCCACATGTAAGGGAAGGGGGCTCTGCCCCCGCCGCGGCAAGCCGCGACTCCCCCGGGATATTTATAGCCAGATGAAGCATTGGATTCGCACTTCATCTGGCCGAAAATATCCCGGAGCGCGAGGCAGAGCCTCGCAAAATTCAAAGTTTATTTCTTGGTCAAAGCTTCCAGTATACGCGCCCATGAGCGGATGCCTTTGTGGAAGCTTTTGACATCATATTTCTCATTCGGTGAGTGGATCGCATCGTCATCATTGGCATAGCCGACCAGCATGGAATCCAGGCCCAACACCGAATTGAAATACCCAACGACAGGGATCGAGCCGCCCATGCCAGTGAAGACGGCCTCGCGGTCCCATTCATCCGAAAGCGCGCCGCGCGCGGCTTCGAATTCGGGGCGATTGAGGTTCATGACCGAGGCGGGCGAGCCCTCAAGGTCGTTATCCCATACTACTTTGGCATCCGATGACAAGCGATCTTCGACATGTTTGCGGATTCGATTGCGCAACGCATCCGGATCCATATCGCCGACCAGACGGCAGGTAATCTTGCAATGCGCCTCGGACGGGATCACGGTTTTGGAGCCAGCGCCGTTGTAGCCTCCCCACAAGCCGTTCACTTCCAGCGTCGGCCGCGCCCATTGTTGTTCGAGCGTCGAATACCCCTTTTCGCCGTGTGGTTCGGAGTAGCCAACAGAGTTCAGGTATTCCGCTTCGTCGAAACCACAATTCTGCCATTGGCGCAGTTGCTCCGCTGGGACTTCGTGCACGCCTTCGTAGAAGCCGTCGACCGCCACGCGACCGGTGTCTTCGTCGTAGAATGAGGCAACGATGCGCGATAGCTCTCGCAGCGGGTTCAGGCCGGGTCCGCCATAATGGCCTGAATGCAGGTCGATGCGGGGGCCGATGATGGTGAATTCATCCTTAAGCATGCCGCGCAATTGCGACGCGATTGACGGGACACCTCGCGAGACCATCGAGGTGTCACAGACCAAAGCCAGATCGGCTTGAAGCTCGGCTTTGTTCTCTTCGAGGAACGGCACCAGAGATGGCGATCCGGATTCTTCCTCGCCCTCAAAGAAAAAGGTAATGCGGCAGGGCAGGGAGCCGTGAACCGCTTTCCAGGCGCGGCAAGCTTCTACAAAGGTCATCAACTGCCCCTTGTCATCGGAAGACCCACGACCGCGGATCACTTGACCATGTGCGGTGTCTTCCAATGCTGGATCGAAGGGGTCGCGGTTCCACAGTTCCAGCGGGTCAACCGGTTGTACGTCATAATGGCCATAGAACAGAACATGAGGGCCTTCGTTGCCTTCGCCGACATGACCAACAACCATAGGATGGCCCGGGGTTTCTCGCTTTTCAGCGTTGATGCCGATGCTTTTCAAATCATCGACCAACCAGTCTGCGGCTTTGTCGACGTTCTCCTTGAACGCTGGATCAGTGGAAATAGAGGGGATTCGCAGGAACTCCATCAGGCGATCGATAGAGGTTGTCAGATCGGTATCGATCCGGCTCAGTACAGCGTCAAGCGACATGGGTCTCTCCTGAAAGGTCTGGATTTGGCGCAGAGCCTAGCAGCGCAAACGGGGCCGTCCAGCCCGTTTCGCCCTAAGAATCGGTGAATCTGCCTGCGTCGTTTCCTCGCGTCTGGTTGCCGTAACTTTACTTGTCGGATAGCCGCTTAGTAGGTATTTGATGCAAATCAAAGTTGGGTTCAACGGTTCGGCTGTAGGCAGGTCGGACAGGGGAACGCGAAGCCATATATTCGGCCCGTCTGTGATGTGGCAAAAAATATCGCCCGGGGTTATGATAAACCCGGGCATCCAAGGAGGGTCCGTTGGACTATACTGCTCAGCTCGATACTGCGATTGCCAGGCTGCATGACGAAGGACGTTATCGGACCTTTATTGATATCGAACGCCGTAAGGGTCAATTCCCGCACGCCGTGCGGACTTGCCCGGACGGATCACAGCAGAACATCACCGTGTGGTGCGGAAACGATTATCTGGGCATGGGGCAAAACCCCGTGGTGCTGGACGCGATGCATGAGGCGGTAGATGCGACCGGTGCGGGTTCAGGCGGAACACGCAATATATCAGGGACGACTGTCTATCATAAACGTCTCGAAGCTGAGTTGGCCGATCTGCATGGCAAGGAAGCCGCGCTATTGTTCACCAGCGCTTACATTGCAAATGATGCGACCCTGAGCACGTTGCCCAAGCTATTTCCTGGCCTGATCATCTATTCAGACGAGCTGAACCACGCCTCGATGATCGAAGGCGTGCGCCGTAATGGTGGGGCCAAGCGTATATTCCGTCACAATGATGTCGCACATCTGCGCGAATTGCTTGAGGCCGATGACCCGGCAGCCCCCAAGCTGATCGCCTTTGAATCAGTCTACTCGATGGATGGCGATTTTGGTCCGATTGAACAGATTTGTGATCTGGCTGATGAATTCGGAGCTTTGACCTATATCGATGAAGTTCACGCCGTCGGTATGTACGGCGCCCGTGGTGGTGGCGTGACTGAGCGGGATCGCCTTGCTCATCGCATCGACATCATCAATGGAACGCTGGCCAAGGCCTATGGCGTTATGGGGGGCTACATTGCCGCAAGCGAGAAGATGTGTGATGCCATCCGCTCTTACGCGCCCGGTTTTATTTTCACTACATCCCTGCCACCTGCGGTCGCTGCAGGGGCGGCGGCTTCAGTTGCCTATCTCAAGCGCGCACCGGAATTGCGTGAGCAGCACCAAACCCAGGCCAGCATTCTTAAGCTGCGGCTCAAAGGGCTGGGCTTGCCGCTGATAGATCATGGCAGTCATATCGTGCCGGTGATCGTCGGTAATCCCGTGCATACGAAGATCCTCAGCGACCGGTTGCTGGATGACTATGGAATCTACGTTCAGCCAATCAATTTCCCGACCGTTCCGCGCGGCACCGAACGCCTGCGCTTTACCCCCTCTCCGGTGCATGGACCTGACGAAATGAACCGTCTGGTGCAGGCGATGGACGAACTTTGGTCACATTGTGCGCTAAATCGCGCCGAACTTGCCGGGTAATGTCACACTAAAGTGTGCAACGAGTTTGCTGCGTGTTACGCTTACGCTAACAAAAGAATTAGACGAATCGTTGTAGGGGCGATTCGCCGTTAGCGTGCAACACGCGACAGGCAAAGATGGGGCAGCAGGAATGATTGGGCGCAGATCACAGCGCGATTCCGAAGAAGACATGGACGTCAGGCCAAAGGGCTTTGACGACTACGAGGTACGACTCGGCGATGTTATGCGCGGCGAACGCGCGACGATGGGCAAATCTCTTTTGGATGTGCAGCGCGAACTGCGGATCAAAGCCAACTACATAGCCGCCATTGAAAATGCTGATCCTGATGCTTTTGACACACCCGGCTTCATCGCTGGGTATGTGCGTTCCTATGCCCGCTATCTGGGGATGAACCCCGATGAGACTTTCGCAAGCTTCTGTCAGGAGAGCGGATTCGAAGTTGCACACGGCATGTCGGCCGAGGCATCGGTAGTCAAGAAAGCCCAAGGTGGTTTGCCCGCTCGCGGGTCGATGGGGCGTGATCCCTTCGTCTCGCCGAACACGCCCTATATTCCCGGTCGCGAATCCGTGGTCAGCCAGATCGAACCGCGGGCCATCGGCTCGACACTTGTGCTGTTGGCCGTAATTGGCGGAATTGGCTATGGCGGCTGGTCGGTTCTGAACCGAATTCAGCAGGTACAGGTCAGCCCGGTCGAGCAAGCGCCGGTTGTTCTGACCGATCTTGATCCGCTGGACGCTGCGCAGGCGCGGTCGGATGAGGCCGAATTGGCCATCGTCGACGCACCAAGCACAGAAGCGCTGGATCGTTTGTATCGCCCGCAAGCGCTGGATGTACCGGTGCTGGTTGCCCGCGATGCCCCGATTTCAACGCTTGATCCGCGTACAGTCGGCACTTTCCGCGCTCCTGAGCCACCGCAGATTCAGGTGACTGAAGTTCATACGGTCGAGCGTCCGGCGTTACCGCAGGTGGTTGAGCAACTGGATACGACGCTGAAGATCGTAGCCGTTAACCCATCGTGGATGCGCGTAACGGCCGCTGATGGCAGTGTCATTTTCGAAGGTACACTGGGTACCGTCGAACAAGGCAGCACGTTCGAAGTGCCCCTGACCGAAGAGGCTCCGCTATTGCGAGCTGGCGCATCAGGATCCGTATATTTCTCGATGAATGGTGAACATTTTGGTCCGGTTGGCGCACCCGGCACGGTGACCAAGGGCGTTGTGCTCTCGAAAGATGCAGTTTCCGAGAAATTTGCAGTTGCAGATCTTGAGGCCGAACAGAACAGCGCGCTCAAGCAACTGGTCGCGGAATTGCAGACTAAGACAGCAGAAGCACCTGCTGAGTGATCTAGCCATTGCTCCCCTTGGGTTGGCGAACTATCTAAGGGGCAACTCAGGCTGATCTGGACCCTCCCTAATGTCCCTTAATCACGTGCGTCCTTGGCGCGACATCTATCGCCGCAAATCTCGCCAGATCATGGTGGGCAATGTGCCTGTTGGTGGAGATGCGCCGATTGCTGTGCAAACCATGACCAACACGCTGACGACAGATGTGGCAGCGACGGTCGCGCAGGTTCAGGCGGCAGCAGAGGCTGGCGCGGATATTGTTCGGGTGTCGGTCCCGGACGAGGCCTCGGCCAAAGCGCTGAAAGAAATCGTGCGCGAAAGCCCGGTTCCAATCGTGGCTGACATTCACTTTCACTACAAACGTGGTATCGAAGCCGCCGAGGCGGGTGCCGCTTGTCTGCGGATCAATCCCGGGAACATCGGCGATGAAAAGCGGGTGAAGGAGGTCATCAAGGCCGCGCGCGACCACAATTGCTCGATACGGATCGGGGTGAATGCGGGTAGTCTGGAAAAACACCTGCTTGAGAGATATGCCGAACCATGCCCCGAGGCGATGGTTGAAAGCGGGCTGGAACACATCCGTATCCTCGAAGACAACGACTTTCACAATTTCAAGATCAGCGTGAAGGCCAGTGACGTCTTTCTATCGGCAGCCGCCTATCAAGGCATCGCCGAAGCCACGGACGCACCGATTCACCTGGGCATCACCGAGGCTGGCGGGCTGGTATCGGGCACGATAAAGTCTGCCATCGGCCTGGGCAATCTGCTGTGGATGGGCATTGGCGACACGATCCGGGTCAGTCTGTCCGCCGATCCGGTGGAGGAGGTGAAGGTGGGCTTTGAGATCCTGAAATCTTTGGGCCTGCGCCATCGCGGCGTGAACATAATCTCATGCCCTTCCTGCGCGCGTCAGGGCTTTGATGTGATCAAAACGGTTGAGGCGTTAGAACATCGACTGGAACACATCAAGACTCCAATGAGTCTGTCGATAATTGGCTGCGTGGTGAATGGGCCGGGCGAAGCCCTAATGACCGATGTCGGCTTTACCGGCGGCGGGGCAGGGTCTGGCATGGTCTATTTGGCGGGAAAAGCCAGCCACAAGATGTCAAACGATCAGATGATCGATCACATCGTGGAACAGGTCGAAAAGAAGGCGGCAGAGTTGGACGCTGCAATTTCAAACTGAAACAAAGCACGGCGCTTCTTGTATGAAGCGCCGCGTCTAAAGAAATCCAATGCTCACAGATTTGTCAGACTGGACGTGATTTCCGTTTGCCAATTACAATCAAACCACCAAGTCCAGCCAACAACATCAACACCGCAGGCGGCAATGGTATAGGTGCTACGGTTCCAAACGCATCTAATCCGCTTAGCCCTTTGCCATCCCAGGTGAACGTGTTGTTTTCTGAATTGTTCCTGATCAGTATGTAACGGGGATCAAAGGCACTCCAAGCCAGATAGTATTGGCCAGAGCCAGTCCAGGAAAAGAGTGAGCTCCCACCAGGGTTATCTATACCACCGCCCCCAACGTTTCCATCGCTTGAGGCCGATTGAGTGGCGAATGAATCTAACCCAGCGAATCCAAGAACTGTATTCATAAATGAAAGCCGATTGGCGTTGCTATTGTTACTACCAGGCCCAGGCCCGACTAAACCACCATATGAAGCTGCGAGCCAAGATCCAGCGGATGCATTGAAACCGTCGGGATCCAACGCCAAATCCCAAAAATCACATGATCCTGAACAGGTAATATCAACGCTTTTTGTTGAAGTTGCGATAGTCACGGCCGATGCTGAATTAGCAAATATCATGCCAAAAAGCGCTATCACCAAAACAATTCTCAACCGAAGGTGCGCAGTGAAGTCCTTATTCATACCCAATTACTCTCCAAAAAGTAGAGAAAACTCGAACTGCCTTAATTATGCCTTAGTTTTCGCAGCGTGTCAAAATAAAACAAAAGCCGGCAAACGTAATTCTGCAGAGGCGTTTTCAATGGTAAAACTGCAGATTATCCGCTTCGTCAAGCATCGCGCCGTCACCCTTGTTTGGCGTACATCCAGAACGCAAGCGGCAACATCTGGTCGGCGATCAAAAACCGCCACTTGATCTTAGCGATGAACAAAAATGTGCTCGTTGGAAACTTGCATCTTTATTGAGCCATTTTACATGCCTTGATACCCTATTCGTCGATATTCGTTACCGCTCGATCCATCCTGAGCTTATCCAAGACGCAAAACTTCTGCTGAAGCAAAACAGACGCAACACGGGATGGGGTTACTCTGCAAACTTCGGATATATGAAACCGTTCACCGGATATGAACTGCCGTACCGACCCGGATTGGTTTCCACCCGTACCAGCGTCCAGTCATTGTTTTTGGATACGTCCATGACACCCATTTTCAACGACACTTTGTTGCGGTGCCAGTTTGCATGGTTGATGATGACTTCTCGGTCGGTGACGATATCGGTGACGACGGCGACATGACCCAGAGGCATTCCGCGGGTTGCACGAAACGACATCACAGCACCAACCTCTGGCTCATTGCCCCGGTCAAAGATATTGCCAGCCTTGCCCCACCAGTCCTTTGCATTACCGCGGATCTGGATGCCGCTGAGGTTTCGGGCGTAGGGTACGCACCACACTCTTTGCCCGCGGGCATGCTTTTTCGAAACCTCTTGCAGCGCCATTGCCTGACGCTCTGGATCAAGATCACTATCGTTTGGATTCTGAGCGCAGGCCGAGACAAAACCGATAAGGCCCATCGCGATCACAGCGCGGGCGGTGACTGGCAGGCGCGGCCAAATCGTATTTGTTTTGCGGTTGCTGATTTGCAAGAATCTTTGATGCCGGTTTGAGTGGTTACAGAGTTTTAAGGTGATCATGCAGCTTGTGAAAAGAGCCCAAAAAGGTCCCGGCAAAATATTGCCGGTTCCCTAGTTCCAAGGTGGTCCAATGCATGCTCAGGAACGCCCACTCAATCGATTCAATTCAATTGATAGGTTTGAAGAGAAGGCTCACAAAAGGCTCAATATCCAATGTAGATGGCTGTTGGGCCAAAGGTGAGTTGAACCCATCGGCAAAGTGAACGTCGGGCGATCATTCCAACCTCTGCTCTTAACCTTGTTCTGCACGAACTCCGTTCGCAATCTGCAGCATCTGATCTGCGGGTAGGTAACCGCGCAGCATTTCAGTGCCCAGAACAAATGAAGGCGTTCCAGAGATTCGTAGTTTTTGTGCCAGCGCGCGGGTTTTGGCGATCTCCTCGGTGACTTCTTCACTGTCCATCGCCGCGATGATCGCGTCGCTGTCCAGTCCCAGCCCGTCAGAGATGCGGCGCAGTGTGACTTCGGACGGCTCACCGCTAAAGGCCAGGAGGGCATCATGAACCTGTTTGTATGCATCATCTCCCGCCACCTGTTTGGTCGCGATGGCAAAGCGGGATGACACGACCGAGGCATCGCCCAAAATTGGCAATTCCTTAATAACCAGACGGATATTGCCGTCCTGGGCCAGCAGGGTCGCCACTTCGGGCATGGCGCGCCGGCAATAGCCGCAGCGATAGTCCATGAACTCAACCAGAGTTATGTCGCCGTCTGGGTTGCCACCCACCCAGCTATAACCATCGTTGAACAGGTCTTCCGCATTGGCAGCGACGAGTTCTTTGTCGGCATTCGCCTCGGCTGCGGCGTTGCGCTCTTCAAGGATGTTGATCGCCTCGATGATCACCTCCGGATTTGCCAGCAGATATTCGCGCACCTGCGCGCCAAACTCGGCTCTCTCTGCGTCGCTCATGGCGTTCAGGTCGAGCGCCTGCGCGGGGCTAGTGATCAGGGAAAGACCCAATAGGGCCGGTGCAGCATGTCTCAGGATCATTTCCGTTTCCTTCTTTTGTTCTTTTTCAGGCGCTCCGAGGCAATCAGCACATCCTGCGCCCTTTGCCAACCCGGAGAGCCTTCGGGGAGTTGTGCAACCGCGCGTTTAGCATGGATGCCTGCATCAGCAAGACGACCCTGCAGCGCATATCGCTCTGCGGTCACAGCAGACGCCATTCCATTGTTGCCCACCTGCGAATAGGCTAAGCCAAGATCACGCATCAATCGGGCGTTTCGGTAATCTCTTGCCCTTGCTTTTTCAAGAACTTGCAGGGCTTTCTTGGTTTGCCCATCCGCCAGCAATGCGCGCCCGTAACCGGCCAGAATCAGAGAATTGTTCGGCGCCATATCGACCGCATCGCCATAGGCCTCAACGGCCTCGTTCAAGCGCCTGTTCTCAAGCAGGATCTGACCTTTCAATTCATAGTAAAACGGGTCATCGGGACGAACCTCCAGCGCGCTGTCAATCGCGGCGCGGGCACGGGCAAGATCGCGGTTCTGGTGATGTGCCGAGGCTTCGCGCATCAATCGAATATCGCGATCTGTTTCTTCTGCAGCACGGCGAAGAGTCCAGGATGGCGACCGCAAAAACGCAGATAGCTTTCCTTTGATGCGGGCAAACCAGTAATTCGCGTTTGGGTTCTTTTCGGCTTTGTCTCCAAACTGATCCAAAAACGTCTCAGCCGCCCGCAATCGTTCCCGGCTGGTCGGGTGTGAACGCATGTAAGGGTCCTGCCTGAATTCACTTAGCAGTTCCTGACCGGCAAACTTGCGGTGCAGATCGACCATCCCGCGTGGCGAGATCCCGGCCCAACGCAGATAGCTGGCGGCGCTGCGATCGGCTGAGGCTTCTTCTGCCCGTGTATGCCCCAAAAAGCTGCGTAGTGCCGAGGCCTGGGTACCGGCGGCAATGCCAGCTGCAGCCTCGCCGCCACCAGCAGCGGCGGCTGCCAATGCCAGCAGCGTGCCAAGCTGAGCGTTGCGTTGCGCCGCTCGCAGGTTTTCCGAACGGCGCGCAAGATGCCCGTTGGCGATATGGGCGGCTTCATGCGCGATCACCGCCTGCAACATTTCGGGGGTTTCGACAGTCAGGATCAGACCGTAATTCAGGTAAATGGTGTTGTAATCGATAACGAAGGCATTGAATACGCTATCATTTACGACCAGAATCCTGACCCTGTTGGTGTTCAGGCCGGCCGCGCGCAGGATCGGAAAGGCCAGTTCTCTCAGGCCGTGTTCTATGTCAGGATCGCGGATCAGGCTTTGTGCGCTGGCCTGAGTGACACCGGCCAGCCATGTCACTGCGATCAGCAACACGGCCGGGATTGACGCCAGCCGGGATACGCGTTCAAAAGCCATGGCTGCAACATGGGAGATGGCCATGAGAAACTCAACCCGTTCCGGGGTCGATCCCTTCATCGTGATGGACGTGATGGAGGCTGCGCGCAAGGCGGAAGAGGCCGGGCGGCATGTCATTCATATGGAGGTTGGCCAACCGGGAACCGGGGCACCCAAAGGCGCGACTGAAGCATTGGCCAAGGCCATGGAACAAGGGCCGTTGGGGTACACTGTGGCTTTGGGTTTGCCCGCGCTCAGGCGGCGGATCGCGCGGTTGTATGGCGAGTGGTATGACGTTGATCTCAACCCCGAACGGGTGGTGATCACGCCGGGGTCGTCCGGCGGATTCCTACTGACCTTCACGGCACTGTTCGACAGTGGCGATCGGGTAGGGATCGGGGCACCCGGGTATCCGTCCTATCGGCAAATCCTCAAGGCGCTGGGGTTGATTCCGGTTGATCTGCCGACCGCGTCGGAAAACCGCCTGCAGCCGGTGCCCGCGGATTTCACAGGGCTCGATCTGCAGGGTTTGATGGTTGCTTCACCTGCGAACCCCACTGGTACGATGCTGGACCATGCCGCGATGCAGTCGCTGATCGAAGCGGCGCACAGGCAGGGGGCTTCATTCATCAGTGATGAGATTTATCACGGGCTGGAATACGAAGCCAACGCCGTCACCGCGCTGGAACTGACGGATGAGTGCTATGTGATCAACTCGTTCTCCAAGTATTTCTCGATGACCGGCTGGCGTGTTGGCTGGATGGTTGTGCCCGAAGATCAGGTGCGCGTGGTCGAGCGGATTGCCCAAAACATGTTCATTTGTGCGCCACATGCGAGCCAGGTGGCGGCATTGGCGGCGATGGATTGCGAAGATGAGCTGCAGGCCAATCTGGATGTTTACCGCCGTAATCGCCTGTTGATGCTGGATGGGTTACCCAAGGCCGGGTTTACCAATATCGCGCCGCCGGATGGGGCGTTTTACGTCTATGCAGATGTCTCGGATTTGACGCAGGATAGCCGATCCTTTGCCGCCGAGATTCTGGACAAGGCCGGGGTTGCCGTGACGCCGGGGTTGGACTTCGATCCGGTGCGCGGGCACACTACGCTGCGGTTTTCCTATGCGCGGTCGACCGAGGACATTCAGGATGGGCTGGATCGGCTGCAGCGTTTTATGGCCGAGCGGGGCGCGATCCCGCAAACGGCCTAAGGCGTTCACAAAGGCGGGGTTATACGATAGGCTCTGCCTCAAACGATCTCGGGAAAACTTGAGGCCATGAGCAGGATTTTCTACGCACTCGCCCTGATCTGGGCGCTGACCGGTGCCGCTGTCGCGCAGGATTTCAGCGCCCTTGCACGTGCCCTTCCGGACGAAAGTCGCATCGTCGATGAAGGCAATACCGGGGTGCGGGTCGAACTTGGTTTAAGTCAGGGCGTGCCATACCGTGTATTCACGCTGCGTGATCCCTACCGGATGGTGCTGGATTTTCAGGAAGTTGACTGGTCTGGTCTGAACCGCGAGTCATTCCTGCAAAGCGACCGCATCAGCAGTGTCCAATACGGGGCGTATGTTCCCGGTTGGTCGCGTCTGGTGTTGGAACTTGGGGCTCCGTTGGCGGTGGAAACCGCTGAGCTGCGGGTTGATCAGGCAACGGGCGCGGCACATTTGTCGCTGCACTTGAAAGGGACCGACTTCGACAGTTTCGCAGCCACCGCCGGTGCCCCCCGGCAACCGGGGTGGGACCTGCCGGAGCCTGCGGTGACATCGACGGTGCCCGCGCGCGGAGGTGAACAAGCAGTGCGAGTCATGCTGGATCCTGGACATGGCGGCATTGATCCCGGGGCAGAGGTAGCTGATACCAATGAGAAAACGCTGATGTTGGTCTTCGCGCGTGAACTGCGTGAGGCGCTGCTGCGAGCAGGTGGTTTCGAAGTGGTGATGACACGCGTCGATGATCAGTTTGTTTCGCTGGAACGGCGCATTGCGCTGGCGCATCGGGCCGGGGCGGATGTATTTATTTCGCTGCATGCGGATTCGCTGGCCGAAGGGCTGGCGCGTGGGGCGGTGGTTTACACGCTGTCAGAAGAGGCCTCGGATGTGGCCAGCCAGAAGCTGGCCGAACGGCATGACCGAGGCGATTTGATTGCCGGTATCGATCTGAGCGGAGCCGACGATCAGGTTGCTGATGTGCTGCTGGATTTGGCCCGGCAAGAGACCAAACCGCGCAGCAAAGCGCTGGCCCGCTCGTTGGTCGATGGTATGGCGCAGCAGGGAGGCCCGATGAATCGCAGACCCCTGCGGTCTGCGTCATTTTCGGTATTGAAGGCTGCGGATATCCCTTCGGTTCTGGTCGAGCTGGGGTTCTTGTCCAGCCCGCGCGATTTCAAGAACATCTCTGATCCGGACTGGCGCGCTTCGATGGCGCAAGGCCTTGTGCAGGGACTTGAGAACTGGCGTCAGGACGATTTGGTGAAACGATCGCTGATCGGTCAATAACGTAGCGGCGCAAAACGGCCATTGTAGCCTTTCGTGTTTTGACCCTGCGGGGGGGCGGCACTATATAGGCGTCACCGCGAGTAAAAGGCAGTAACGTGATCCGGTTCATTCTTTCGTTTTTCGGGGCGATTTTCAGCCTCGTGACCTTGGGTATTTTTATGGCCGCGCTGGTCGTTGGCGCGGTGTTCTGGATGTATGGGCGCGACCTGCCCAGTCATGAATCACTGGCGCAATACAAGCCGCCGACCATCAGCCGGATTTACTCGGGCGAAGGACAGCTGATCGACGAATTTGCACAGGAACGCCGTCTGTTCACGCCGTCCGAGGAAATCCCCGATCTGGTGAAACAGGCGTTTATCTCTGCGGAAGACAAGAATTTCTATACCCATCAGGGCTATGACCCGCGCGGTATCATTGCTGCCGGGGTCGAGGCCGTGCGCACCAAGGGCGAAACCGTACGTGGTGCGTCAACGATCACGCAGCAGGTGATGAAGAACTTCCTGCTGTCCGGCGATCGCCGGGCCGAGCGCAAGATCAAGGAAATCATCCTCGCCACTCGGCTTGAGGATACGCTGGACAAGGAACAGATCCTCGAACTCTATATGAACGAGATATTTCTGGGCCAGAACTCCTATGGCGTGACCGCCGCGGCGCAGACTTACTTCAACAAGACCCTGCAAGAGCTGGCACCACACGAAGCGGCGATGCTGGCCGCTATGCCCAAAGCGCCGTCCGACTACCATCCGGTTCGTCAGAAGGAACGCCTGCTCAACCGCCGCAACTATGTGCTGCGCGAAATGCAGCAGAACGGGTATATTGATCAGGCGACCTATGAGACCGAGGTCGAGATGCCCCTGCGCTCGGTCCAAAACGGTGACTTTGAAAGCTTCCGTACTGCATTGCCACCCCGTGATTACTTCACTGACGAAATCCGCCGCCAGCTGAGTGAGGATTTTGGTGAAGGTGAGTTCTTCACTGGCGGCTTTACCGTCCGGGCGTCGGTTGATGAAGAAATGCAGGTCGAAGCGGCGAAAGCCCTGCGCACGGCGCTGCAGAAATACGACCGCTCGCGCGGGAAATGGCGTGGTACGGGTGAGGTGATCCCTGAAGAGAAGCTGGCAGATGAAGCTAAGTGGCGCGAGGCGCTGGCGATCATGGAAATCCCCCGCGACGTGGTGCTGCCGACGCAATGGTATCCGGCCGTTGTTCTGAACGTGGCCGACCAATCCCTGACCGTCGGGATCGAAGATGGCCCAGCAGATGGCACCGTCCCCCGCGAAGATATCAAGTGGATGCAGGGTGATTTCGCAGCCAATTTCAAACGCGGCGATGTCATTCTGGTAATGGCCGGCGAAGAGGGGCAGTGGTCTGCCCGTCAGGTGCCAGAAGTGCAGGGCGGCTTTGTCGCGATGGACGTGAATTCGGGCCGTGTTCTCGCGATGCAGGGTGGGTTTTCTTATCAGGACACGGTGTTCAACCGCGCCACGCAAGCGCAGCGGCAGCCTGGGTCCAGCTTCAAACCCTTCGTTTATGCAGCCGCACTGGATAGCGGATATAGCCCAGCCACAATCGTTGTGGATGCGCCGATCGAGGTGAATACACCGCAGGGCCTTTGGCGTCCCAAGAACTCGACCAACAAGTTCTATGGTCCGACGCCGTTGCGCACCGGGATCGAGATGTCGCGGAACTTGATGACCATCCGCTTGGCGCAAGAGGTCACCATGCCCGTTGTTGCGGGGTATGCCGAACGGTTCGGCGTTTATGACCGTATGGGCGCATTCCTTGCGAACTCGCTGGGGTCCGAAGAAACCACGCTTTATAAAATGGTTGCTGCCTATGCGATGTTCGCCAATGGCGGTGAGCGGGTTGAGCCGACTCTGGTTGACCGTATTCAGGACCGGTTCGGCAAGACCATCTATCGCCATGACGATCGCCAGTGTGTGGATTGTAACTCCAGCTGGCTTGAGCCCGATGAATCGCCCACGATCCTGACCGATCGCAGTCAGGTCATGGATGCCATCACCGCCTATCAGCTGACTTCAATGATGAAAGGCGTGGTGGATCGCGGCACCGCGTCGCGTGTCGTGAACCTGCCCGTGCCCACGGCGGGCAAGACCGGCACTACGAACGAATCCAAGGATGCGTGGTTTATCGGTTTCACCTCAAACATCGTGGCAGGTTGCTACATCGGTTATGACCGCCCGCGTCCGATGGGCCGGGGGGCCTATGGCGGCACGCTGTGTGGCCCTGTGTTCCAGAGCTTCATGGAAAAGGCCGTCGAGAAATACGGCGGAGGCCCCTTTGAAGTGCCTCCGGGCGGCCATTTCATCAAGATCGACCGGTTCAGCGGCGCGCGCCTACCTGAAGATGCCAGCGGAGAATACGTGGTCGCCGAGTATTTCCGTGATGGCGTCGACGGCTTCATCGACCGCATCTATGATGGTGGCTTTGCTATGGGCTCGGATTTGCCGTTGTTTGAAGAGGCCAGCTCGGGCCGTCAGGTAACCACCTCGACGGGTGATACGATCACGGTCGGCCCCAATGCTAGCCAAGGTGAACTGCAGGGCGGTGGGCTTTACTGATCCGCTATATCTAAGAAAAGGTGGAGCAGATCGGCCTCACGGTCGGTCTCGACCGAACCATGTGAGCGCCAGAAAATTGAAAGTGCGCACTTTGCAGCAGCCCATTTTGCCAGTCGGTCTTCGCTCACAAGCAGCGCATCGGCGTAGAGCTTTAGACATCTTTTGATCTGGCTGCGCTGCTGCACTAGAGAGGGCATGCCTTTGGGATGGCGCAGGGCATTCGCCAGCTCGAACGCGGATCACCCAAATACCCTTTTGCGTCTATCACGCGTGGCCCGGTTGCAGTCTGAATAACATTGTCGGGATGCAGGTCACCATGCAATGCGACTGTCTGAACCTGGGTGTCCAACAGGCGACGCGCCAGACTGATCGCTCTCTTCATGTTGCACTGTAATGCTGCGGTGCAGTCCGGCAAAAATCGGCAGGAGAATAGGGGCTCAAAGACATCACTGAGCGGCTTCAACCCTTTGGGTGATTTGATCGGCATGTGATGTAGGCCTCGCGCTGTATCAGCCAGACTGGCAAGGGCTATGCCTGGCTGACCAGTACGCGCAATATCGCCGAGAGACGGCCCCTCCAACCACTCCATCAGCACGGCATTTTGCGCTTCCGACAGTATTTGAACAGCACCGCGATTCTCCCAATGCTTCAGCAGCGTAGTACCTGCCGCCTCATTGCCCCGATCCGTGCGATGGTAAAGTTTCAGCGCCGCGCTTCCATTGGCTGTTTGAACCTTCCAAACCTGTGCATGGCCGGTATCTGCGACGTAAGACAGGTTATGCAGCACCCAATTGTTCGCTAACTTTTCCACTGCGCTCTGCATTACGATCCTGCCCGTCTTGTGGTGACCTGCACCTCTTGCTATCACGCAACCCTGATTGAGCAAGTTGGGACCTGACCATGCGCGCCGAAACCCAGAATATCGTGGCGGAAATCGAAAAGTCGCTGGAGCTGCTGGCGCAGCGTATGGACTATGAAACCGCTCCGCACAGGCTAGAGGAATTCAACGCGCGTGTTGAAGATCCGAACCTGTGGGACAATCCTGAAAACGCGCAAAAACTGATGCGCGAACGGCAGATGCTGGTCGACGCAATCGAGACCTACGAATCCATCAAAACCGATCTCAGCGATAATATCGAACTGATCGAATTGGGCGAGATGGAAGAGGACGAAGAGGTTGTCACCGACGCTGAGAACGCCATCAAAAGCCTGCAGACCAAAGCCGCCAAGAAAGAGCTTGAGGCGCTGCTGGATGGCGAAGCCGACGGCAATGACACGTTCCTTGAGATCAACTCGGGTGCGGGCGGCACGGAAAGCTGCGACTGGGCGTCGATGCTGGCGCGGATGTACGTGCGTTGGGCCGAGAAAAAGGGCTATACGGTTGAACTACAATCCGAGACGGCGGGGGAAGAGGCGGGGATCAAATCCGCCGCTTACAAGATCACCGGCCACAACGCCTATGGCTGGTTGAAATCGGAAAGCGGCGTGCACCGGCTGGTGCGCATTTCGCCTTTCGACTCAGCAGCAAAGCGTCATACCTCGTTCAGTTCGGTCTGGGTTTATCCGGTGGTGGACGACAATATCGAGATCGAGGTCAATCCTTCGGACATCCGCATCGATACATACCGGTCCTCGGGCGCAGGCGGTCAGCACGTGAACACCACGGACTCGGCGGTACGTATCACACACATCCCGACCGGGATTGTTGTGACGAGTTCCGAGAAATCGCAGCATCAGAACCGCGATATCGCCATGAAGGCACTGAAATCGCGGCTGTATCAGCAGGAGCTGGATCGCCGGAATGCTGATATCAACGCAGCGCATGAGGCTAAAGGTGATGCGGGTTGGGGCAACCAAATTCGGTCCTATGTGCTGCAGCCCTATCAGATGGTTAAAGATCTGCGAACCAACCATGAAACGTCGGATACCAAGGGCGTACTGGACGGCGACCTTGATGAGTTCATGGCAGCGACGCTAGCGCTGAATGTCTCGGGTAAAAGCCGGTCCGAGGCGCAAGGCGAAGGCTAGTTGCGAAAGCACCTGACCTCTGCTGCAAACCTGATCAAAGGCCACTGGCAATTGATCATCATTGTTGCGTTGGTGTTTGTGTTCTGGAACACGATGCTGGTGCTTCCATTGAAAATCCTGGTTGTTTTTCTGCATGAGCTTTCGCACGTCCTTGCTATCGTTCTGACCGGAGGATCGGTCGATAGCTTTTCGGTCTCACCGCAACAGGGTGGTCTGGTGGTCGGCCGAGGCGGCAACCGGTTTATCAGCCTTTCAGCCGGATATCTGGGCTCATTGATGCTTGGGATGGGGCTGCTGATGATCGCTTTACGCACGAATGCCGATCGGATGGCGCTTGGTCTCTTTGGTGGCGTCATGCTGGTGGTCACTCTGCTGTATATCCGTGACCCGTTTGCCATGGCGTTCTGTGCGGGCAGCGGCGTGGTGATGGTGGCGATCGCCTGGTACCTGAGCCGCAATCTGTGCGATCTGATTTTGCGAGTCATTGGATTGACCAGCATGATCTACGTGCCCTTTGATATCTTCGATGACACCCTCCGGCGCTCGGGTTTGCGTTCAGACGCGTACATGCTGGCCGACGAGTTCGGTGGAACGACAATGATGTGGGGTGGGCTGTGGCTGACCATCAGTCTAGTCATGATCATCTTTGGCCTGAGGAACATGCTTGGCCGCGATAGCAATGTTCGGATCGACGTCAGGATCAAGTGAGCATAACCTTTGCTCACATCCAAAAAAGATACATCTAAACAGTGGCTTTAAATGGTCCGACCACGTCGTTAGGCTGATCGGGAACAGGCAAAGGGCCAACCCACATGGATCTGAACAGAGCCTCTGCAAAGGACATTCTCGATAGCTTGTCCAACCGTCAGCTTTCAGCAGTTGAGTTGATGCGCGCGACACTGGATCGGATCGCTGAGGTGAATGGCCCGGTGAACGCGATTGTCGCGCTCCGAGAGGAAGACGCTTTGATGGAAGAGGCGCGGGCGGCGGATGCGGCCCTCACGCGTGGTTCGCTGCACGGGCTACCGATCGCGGTGAAAGACCTGGTGAATGTGGCGGGGATCGCCTTGACCCAGGGTTCGCCATTGTTCAAGGATCATGTCCCACAAACTGACGATCTGTTGGCCGCCCGGTTGCGCGCAGCTGGAGCGATCCTGATCGGTAAGACCAATACGCCGGAATTCGGACTTGGCTCGCACACGTTCAACCCCGTCTATGGTGCAACCCGCAACCCGTACGATACGGCAAAATCTTGTGGCGGCTCGTCTGGTGGCGCGGCTGTGGCGTTG
The DNA here is from genome assembly GCF_056540425.1 of Ruegeria sp. AN6. Taxonomy (NCBI): domain Bacteria; kingdom Pseudomonadati; phylum Pseudomonadota; class Alphaproteobacteria; order Rhodobacterales; family Roseobacteraceae; genus Ruegeria; species Ruegeria sp. AN6. Next base: position 22,520 of record NZ_JBQFWR010000018.1, on the reverse strand, counting down.
GCGACGGGCATGCTGTCGCTGGCCGACGGGTCCGACATGATGGGCAGCTTGCGCAACCCTGCGGCATGGAACAACGTCTATGGGTTCAGGCCTACTTGGGGGCGGGTTCCGTCCGAACCTGCGGGCGACAGCTATCTGCACCAGCTTTCAACATTGGGACCGATGGCGCGCAGCCCGGAAGATATCGGGCTTTTGCTCGACGTGATGTCTGGCCCAGACCCAAGAATGCCCCTGAGCGCCGAGGTTGCGGCAGTGTCCCCCATTCAGGCGGCCGATCTGACAGGAATGCGTATCGGCTGGATGGGTGACTGGGGCGGGGCGTTTCCATATGAGCCAGGCATACTTGAGCTTTGCAGAGATGCGTTGCGGGTTTTCGAAGGAAACGGCGCGCGGGTTGAGGCGCTGGAACCACCCTTTGATGCGGACCTGATCTGGGACAGCTGGATCACATTGCGCTCGTGGAGCGTGGCAACTGGGCTTGAGCCTCTGGCTCGGGATAAAGCCGTACTCAAAGATACAGCGCAATGGGAGTTGGAGCGTGGGCTGTCTTTCAGCGCAATGGATGTGCACCGCGCCAGTGTTATTCGATCAGACTGGCACAGACGCGCGGCAGAGATATTTGCTGATTATGACGCTCTGGTATTGCCAGCTGCGCAGGTCTGGCCATTTGAGATCGAAACACCATACCCAACCAAAATCGAAGGGCAGGGGATGGATACCTACCATCGCTGGATGCAAGTTGTGACGCCAGTCAGCCTGCTGGGTCTGCCCTGTTTGGGAGCTCCAGCCGGGTTTGGGGCCAATGGGTTGCCGATGGGGCTGCAACTATTTGGCCCACGTGGATCGGATGCGAAAATCTTGTCGATGGGCGCCGCTTATCACGCAGAAACGCACTGGCCACAGAAACGACCCGCCATGTAGAAAGAAACGCCTGGGAGGAGCAAACAGGAATGAATAAACCCTTTGGTGTGCCGACGTTGAAACCGGTCGATACTGCGATGCTGAAACAAGCGCTGTGTCGCGCCTGGCAAGATTTTCGCTGCGCGCCGCTATACGGGCTTCTTTTTGCTGGTTTTTATGTCTTGGCCGGATGGCTCATGGCCTGGGTTACACTAAAGACCGGTACATCATTCTGGCTGGTTCTGGCCGCAATCGGATTTCCTTTGATCGGGCCATTCGCCGCCGTAGGGCTATACGAGGTGTCGCACCGATTGGAGCAGGGCGAACCGTTGAACTCTGCTGCGATATTCGGCGTCGTCGTTCAGCAAAGCCGCAGGCAACTGCCGTCTATTTGCGCGATCATAGTGGTGATTTTTCTGTTCTGGTTCTTTCTGGGTCACATGATCTTTGCCCTGTTCATGGGTCTGTCGACGATGACCAACATCTCGACTTCGTTTGAAGTCTTTCTGACCCCTAATGGTTTGGGCATGTTAGCTTTGGGCACATTGGTCGGTGCCGTGTTTGCGATCATTTTGTACATGATCACGGTACTATCGATACCAATGTTGCTGGATCGCGAACTAGATTTCGTGACAGCGATGATCTCAAGCTTTGGTTACGTCAAGGCGAACATGAAAGTGATGCTGGGGTGGGGAGGATTCATCGCGATTGTCACATTTCTCGCGATGGTGCCCTGGTTCTTGGGCCTGTTTCTGGTCCTGCCGTTGCTTGGACACGCAAGCTGGCATCTTTATCGTTTGATCTCAGATGGTGGAACATCAGAAACTACTGAACCTGAGAGTGCCTGAGCGCGCAATCTCAGGTCAGAGTGCCCTAGCGCGGGTGCGCTGAGCGCTTTGCTTTGCGCGCCAATTTCAACGCAGCAGACAGGTCATGTCCCAAGTGCCGTAGCTCAACCCGTTGGGTGCTCTGGCCTAGCTCGGATCCTTCTGCCAGCCGATAGACATAGCCCAACAATCGGGTGCCGTTCTCTTCGCTCGTCTCAGACAGAACCATCATTCGACGATCTTGCGCGCCTTTTCGTGAAATCAACGCGCAGATCTTTCCATCTGCATAAGACACGATACCCCGAACCTCACGCGTGGCGGGTCTCTCGGATAGCGGGGAACAGGGGTCATAACCACGTAGCAGGGTGCAATTGAAGATCTCACGCACATGGTACAGCCGGTGATGGGGCTGGCTCGCGGCTGTCTGGTCACGCTCAATGGCTTGGTAAAAGCCGGTCGCAAACGTCGTATCGACGTTAGCCGAGAGGTAACGATCGATGACATTTACCGCCGGATGCGGTGCGTTGGGCTCGATTTCATCCAGTGGTTTTAGAAGGATACGCGCATCGACATCAAAAAACTGACAAATCCTGTCCAAGATATCCGGGCGCGGAAAGCTCTCACCGGCCAGATATCGGTTGAACTGCGTTCGATTGATTCCCAGTTGGCGGCATAGCTCAGACACCGATGGGAATCTTTGTGCAAGCTGCCGAAGGTTCGCGCCAAACATTCTACGTAATTTTGCAGGGCTGCGATTGCTGTCAGTCACGTCAATTCCACGGTTCTGCTTGAGATTCGAAGTAACAAGAAGACGTCAACACAGTGGCTGCACGTCAGTCAGAAATCGTAAAAATGACAAAAGGGGGCGCCGGATGAGGTCCCGCTACGCAGGTCAGGCTAACGTTACGTCATGCAAAATCAATAGTGATTCAGCTTTTTTGCATGATCTTTTACATACTATTGTTCATGAATTGCGCGGAATGCGGACTAATTTCGGATTATTGTTTAAACTTATTGCGTGGCCGGGTCCTCGGCTGGGCAAGCACAGCCGAGGATGGTGCCAAAATGTCAGTCTCCACGCAGCAGGGCAGCAACACCGGTCCGGGCGATTTCGATTAGCCCTAGAGGGCGCATCAGGTCAGCAAACGCATCGATCTTGTCTGGCGCGCCGGTGATTTCAAAAATGAATGAATTCAGCGTGCTATCGACCACATTGGCGCGGAAAATATCGGCCAGACGCAACGCCTCGACCCGTTTGTCTCCTTCGCCGACAACCTTGATGATCGCCAGCTCGCGCTCGACCGAGGCGCCTTCAACGGTCAGATCATGGACATCGCGAACCGAGACGATGCGTCCGAGCTGCGCCTTGATCTGTTCGATGACCTGCGGGGTGCCGGTGGTGACAATCGTGATCCGGCTCAGGTGGCCTGTATGATCCACCTCGGCGACCGTGAGGCTTTCGATGTTATAGCCACGGCCCGAGAAAAGTCCGATCACCCGCGCCAGAACGCCTGGTTCGTTTTCAACCAGAACAGCAATTGTATGCTGTTCCTGAACGTCCGAGAAAGTTGGGCGTAGGTTGTAAGCAGAATGGCGAGTTGCGCCTTTTTTGATTTGTAGGGCAGACATTTACGTCCCTTTCATCATCTTTCGATGGCCGGGCACCGAAGCGCCCGACAAAATTCGTCGAATTTTGTTAAACCAGTACCGAGCCTTTGCTATCGATTACGCCCTGCGTTTCGGCCTCGCCCAGCAGCATTTCGTTATGGGCTTTGCCTGATGGGATCATCGGGAAGCAGTTTTCGTGCTTTTCGACCACGCAGTCAAAGATCACAGGGCCGTCATAGTTGATCATCTCCATGATCGCGTCGTCCAGATCTGCTGGGTCGGAACACAGGATACCCTTGGCACCAAAGGCGTCGGCGAGTTTGACGAAATCAGGCAGTGCTTCGGACCAGCTGTGCGAATAGCGTTCGCCATGCAGCAGCTCCTGCCATTGGCGCACCATGCCAAGGCGTTCATTGTTCAGGATAAACTGCTTCACCGGCAAGCGGTACTGTGCTGCGGTGCCCATTTCCTGCATGTTCATCAACCACGACGCTTCACCTGCCACGTTGATGACCAGCGCATCGGGATGTGCCATCTGCACACCGATCGAGGCGGGGAAACCATAGCCCATTGTGCCCAGACCACCCGATGTCATCCAGCGGTTTGGATCTTCAAAGCCGAGATACTGAGCCGCCCACATCTGGTGTTGTCCAACCTCAGTCGTGACGTATCGATCGTGGTTCTTTGTCAGCTCTTCAAGCCGTTGCAGCGCGTATTGCGGCTTGATGGTTTTCTCGCTGTTGGTGAAGGCAAGGCAGTTAACTTTGCGCCACTCGTTGATCTGTTCCTGCCACTGTTTGATATTGGCGGCATCTGTTTTGCGACCGCGTGCCTTCCAGACTTTCAGAATGTCCTCAAGCACATGGGCAACATCGCCAACGATTGGGATGTCCACACGGATAACCTTATTGATCGAGGATGGGTCGATATCCACATGAGCCTTGGTCGAATTTGGCGAGAACGCATCGATACGGCCGGTGATACGGTCGTCAAAGCGCGCGCCGATATTGATCATCAGATCGCAATCATGCATCGCCATGTTGGCCTCGTAGAGCCCATGCATCCCCAGCATACCGATCCAGTTTTCACCCGAGGCCGGATAAGCCCCAAGCCCCATCAGGGTCGAGGTGATCGGGAAGCCGGTTGCGTCCACAAGCTCGCGCAACAGCTGGCTGGCTGCAGGGCCCGAATTGATGACACCGCCGCCAGTGTAGAAGACCGGTTTCTTCGCGGTCTCAATTGCCGCAACCAGTTCGGTGATTTCTTCCAGATCGCCCTTCAATACTGGCTGATAGTGGGAGGTTGACGGTTTTGGCGTCGTGTATTCACCCGAGGCAAACTGAACGTCCTTCGGAATGTCGACCAGCACGGGGCCGGGACGACCCGCGGTTGCCACGTGGAAGGCTTCATGCATTGTTGCCGCCAGCGAGTCCGTATCCTTCACCAGCCAGTTGTGCTTGGTGCAGGGGCGGGTGATGCCTACGGTGTCCGCTTCCTGAAAGGCATCAGAGCCAATCATGAAGGTCGGAACCTGACCGGTCAGAACAACTATCGGAATCGAATCCAGCAACGCATCGGTCAGGCCGGTCACCGCATTTGTCGCACCGGGACCGGATGTGACCAAGGCAACGCCCGGCTTGCCGGTTGAGCGGGCATAGCCTTCAGCGGCATGTACTGCACCCTGCTCATGCCGTACCAGAATGTGGCGAATGTCGTTTTGCAGAAAAATCTCATCATAGATCGGTAGGACGGCGCCACCGGGGTATCCGAAAACTGTGTCCACGCCCTGATCCTTGAGGGCCTGAACTACCATCTTTGCGCCGGTCATCTCACGTGTCATCTGCTTTGCTCCGTTCGCGACATGTGTCTTGCGTGTTGCCAAAAAAAAGCCCCCGAGATTTTCGGAGGCGCATGGGTTCGATTATGGTTTACCGTTACCGGCCCATGCGCGTGTTTCCTACGATTACGACTAGCGCTTTCATCGCCAGAGGCTCCTTCTTTGCGTGCAGGGACATTATGTTTGAGGGGAAGGGGCGTCAACAGGCAAATACAAAAATATTGTAAGTCAGTGTTCATATTTTTTGTTACTTTATTGCGCAAAATGACGCAGCTCGAGAAACATCCGTGAAATTAGGGTGAAATTTTGAGTGCATGACCTTGCGTGAGGCTGGTCTGATTGCGTCAGGTCCATGTCTGAAACAGACCAGAGCAACCCCCGATGCTGAGGCAGGCTGATGAAAACAGCACTACATCGGGAGGTCAGACATGTTGCACGATCTTGTAGATTTAGGGCGATATCCGATCGATCGGCCTGACTCCTATGGATATAGGCAGTTGATCGCGGACCTGCGGCGGGATCTGGATGCTGATGGATGTGCAGTCCTGCCGTCCTTTGTGCATGAAGAGGGATTGGAAAGACTGATTGCCGAGGCCGACGAGGTCGCTCCCAAGGCGCATCGGTCATTCAATCGCACGAACGCCTATTTCACTCAGGACGACCCGAGCTTTGGTATCGGGCATCCGATCCGACGGTTTTTCGACCGGTCCAATGCCTTTGTGCCAGCGGATAATTTTTTAGCCACAAGCCCGCTGCGACGTATTTATGAGTATGAAGGTTTTATGCCCTTCATCCGCGAGGCGCTGAACGAGCCAGAGGATCGGTTCTTTAGATATGACGATCCGTTGGCGGACGTGATCATCAATGTAGTCGAGAAGGGGGGCGGCTTTCCGTGGCACTTCGACACCAATAATTACACTGTTACGCTGGCAATTCAGAACGGCGAAGCGGGCGGCGCGTTCGAATACGCACCCAATCTGCGGACCAGTGAAGACGAAAATTTCAAAGGCGTCGCTGCGATTTTAGATGGCAGCAGGAGGGGTGTGCACCAACTGGAACTGCAACCAGGAGACCTGCAGATTTTCAAAGGGCGTTATGCCTTGCACCGGGTTGCTCCGGTCGAAGGTGATCGCAAACGCTATGTCGGAATTTTTTCATTTGTAGAAACCGAAGGGATGTGCGGCGGGGTTGAGCGTACACGGCAACTTTATGGTCGGGTTTTGCCCCATCATTACGCGCGTGCTGGGCTTCGGGATGACGAATTGCTGGATTGAGTTAAGCGAGAGGCTAGACTGGCCACTATATTATCTGCGGAGAATCCATTAATGTCGCAAATACTGCAACTCACACCATTTGTTCTTTGTTCGTCTTTGGACGCGCAGATTGAGTTTTATTGCAAGAAGCTGCGATTTACCTGCAATTTCAGGCAGGAGAACTATGCGTTTCTAAGGTTGGATCAAGTTGCCATTCGTTTATTGGAATGCCCGCCGCGATCGGATGGTAAACCATTGGGTGATAACCAATCCTTCTATATTGATGTCGACGGAATTGATGAGCTTTATGAAGAGATGAAAGGGCGGCTGGCCGATTTGCCAGAAGGCCGCGTGCGCCCGCCTTTCGATCAGCCCTATCAACAGCGCGAATTTCATGTGATCGACGAAGATGGAACGCTGATCTTCTTTGGTCAGGACATTCGCCCCAGGTAACCGGGCAAAGCTCCCGCCCGTTATCAACGCGCCATTCGGCGCGCCTTTTCCGGTTGGGTCGGGCAGCGCGTATCGCGCTGCGGTCAGAGCCCCGGGCTGGTGCCCTGCAGAACGCCGTGTTCCAGCGCATAGCGGGTCAGACCGGCAGTCGAAGAGATCCCCAGTTTACGTTTGATATTCTTACGGTGGGTTTCGACCGTGCGGACAGAAATATCCAGAGACTGCGCAACTTCTTTGTTAGATTTACCCTGCGCGAGCTCCAGCAAGATGGTCTGTTCGCGCCCGGTTAGCGCTTCACGCGTGTCACCCTCTTTCGGTTCCAAAGAACCTCTGGCACCGGTGCAGAGATAGCGCTCGCCACGCATCACCGCGTCGATAGCTTGCTTGATTTCTTCGGTCGGAACGTCCTTGAGGATATAGCCCTTGGCTCCGTGACTGAGCGCCGTCGAGATATATTCGGGACTGTCGTGCATTGATAGGATCAGAATGCGGGTTTCAGGAAGGCGTTCCAAGATAATCTCAGTGGCGTTGAGCCCGCTGAGGCCGGGCATGTTGAGATCCATCAGGATCACGTCTGGTTCGAGCTGGGTCGCCTGATCAACCGCCTCTTGCCCGTTTGAGAGCGTGCCAACCACGTCTATTTCATCAAAACTTTCCAGTAGTGACTGAATGCCTTCGGCGACCATGGGATGATCGTCGACTATTAGTACACGTGTGGTCGTGTCGGACATCAGAGACCGGCCTTTCGTTTTGGCGTTGGATCTTCCTGCGGCGGCAGCATATGGCTGAGTGGCAGGCTGACTTCAATCACAGTGCCGCTTTGTCCGCCGCGAGAGGAGAGGATACGCAGGCTGCCGTCGAGCTGCTCAATCCGCTCTTGCATGTTGCGCAATCCGATCCCGGCGCTGACTTGACCGGGTTCGCTACGCAATCCTCGGCCATTGTCGGTGATCCGCATCGTGGCGCCTTTCTTATGACCCCGCAGATCTATGGTAACACGGGTCGCGCCCGAGTGGCGCTCGATATTGGTCAGGGCTTCCTGTGCAATCCTATAAAGGGCGATCTTGCTGTCCTGATCCAGCCGGTTACGGAACACGACTGTCGAAAACTCGGTCTCGATCCCGGTGCGTTCGCTGAAGTCGTCTGTTAGTGCTTTTAGGGCAGGCCCAAGACCCAGATCGTCCAGAACGCCGGGGCGCAGATCGCGGCTAATACGGCGGACTTCGGTGATGGCGGTGGCCAGATTATCGATACCTGTTTGCAGCGGAGCTTGGGCGGCTGCGTCGTCTCCGCGGCCCAACCGTCGACGGGCATTGTCCAGCGCATAACGGACGCCGACCAGTATTTGGCTGATGCCATCGTGCAATTCACGGGCAACGCGCCCGCGCTCTTCCTCTTGGGTATCAAGCACGCGCTGGGTTAGTTCCTTGAGTTTGGCGTCGGCCAACCTGCGTTCGCGAAAATTCAGCAACATTCCGGATGCAAAGACGATCAGTACGGCTGCAAGAACGATACCCCCGATATAAAGGAATGTGCGCTGCACGCGCGCCTCGACCTCGGCGCGGGCGTTGGCCACGGTGGCGACGATATCGTCGATGAAAACGCCGGTGCCGACGACCCAGCGCCAATCCTGCAACCCAACCACGTAGGCGATCATCTGCGCCTCTTCCCCGGTTGAAGGTTTTTGCCACATAAAGCTGTGCCATCCTGCGCCTTGGCGGGCGAGGCTTATGAACTCATCCACAATGGGCGTGCCATCACTATCCGTTAGGCCAACCCAGTTGCGGTTGATAAACTCGGTCTGGCGCGGGCTGACCAGGTTGTTGCCGTCATAATCGTAAACGAAGAAGAATCCGTCCTTGCCGTAGATCATCGCCGACAGGATTTGCGTTACCAGGTTCTTTGCCACCTCGTCATCGGGCGAGGCGCGGCCGTAGATATAGGCAAACCCGTTGCGCGCTTGCGTGACGTAGTTGCGCAGCTCGTCCTTCTTGGCTTCGATCAGGCGGCGTTCAAGCGCTTGTATCTCGCTTTCAGCGGTTGCGCGGGATTCATATGCGACCACCAAGGCGATCGCTGCCACCGCCGCAATCAGTGGGATTGCAGCGACAAGCGACAATTTCTGCGCGTAAGTCAGCGAGATGAGATTTCGGAAACCTCTCATGGTCGAATCGATACGCAAGCCGCAGCGAAATTGCAAAAAGATTGGTTGATCAGTAACCTCAGGCAGCGCGATTTGGTGCTGGGTACGCGAAATCAGCCCGAATTGCGCCCTCAAATCCAAAAAAAACTAACTGGCTACGTAGTAGTAGGTATTCACATTCATGTGTGCGGAACTAGGCTAACGCGCACTGGAAACGATCGACCCGGCATCACCCGGGGAATGAATATGAAGGGGAGGATCACTCATATGGATCGTCGTAAGTTTCTAAAAACATCAGCACTGGGCGGCTCGGCCGCTGCAGCCACCACGCTGGCAGCGCCCGCCTACGCGCAGGGCAAGCGTACGCTGACTATGGTCACCTCGTGGGGCCGTGGCCTTGCAGGCGTGTTCGACAGCGCGCAGCGTTGCGCCGACAGCATCACCACCATGTCGGATGGCGACCTGAACGTTGAAATCAAAGCAGCCGGTGAACTGGTTGGTGCTTTCGAAGTGTTTGACGCGGTATCGTCCGGTCAGGCTGATATGTACCACGCGGCAGACTACTACTTTGTGGGTCAGCACCCGGGCTATGCCTTCTTCACTGCTGTTCCGTTCGGCATGACCGCGCAGGAACTGGTGAACTGGTATTACCATGCCGGTGGCATGGAGCTGCATGATGAGCTGGGCGAAATCTTCGGCCTGAAATCCTTCCTGGCCGGTAATACTGGCGCGCAGGCAGGTGGCTGGTACTCGAAAGAGATCAACAGTCCCGAAGACTTTAACGGCTTGAAGTTCCGTATGCCGGGTCTGGGCGGTAAGGCGCTGGGCAAGCTGGGTGCATCGGTTCAGAACATTCCGGGTTCGGAAGTGTATCAGGCGCTGTCGTCCGGTGCGATTGACGGAACCGAGTGGATCGGTCCTTGGGCTGACGAAAAAGCGGGCTTCCAGGAAATCACCAAGACCTACTACACCGCAGGCTTCCATGAGCCGGGTGCGGGTCTGTCGTTGGCCACTAACCGCGAGGTTTATGACAGCCTGTCCGCTGCGCAGCAGAAGATCATCGAGATCGCAGCAGCCGAATGCCACCAGTGGAATCTGGCACAATTCCTGGCCAACAACGGTGCCGCGCTGGCGCGCCTGCAAGCCGGTGGCGTCAAGGTAATGGAGTTCCCTGACAGTGTTTGGGACGCTTTTGGTGCAGCCAGCCAGGAAGTTCTGGACGAGAACATGGGTGACGAGCTGTTCAAGCGCATCCACGACAGCGCCATGGCGTCGATGGCAGAGTCCTCGGCATGGAACAACCTGTCGTCGGGTGTTTACACCGCACAGCGCGACCGCGTTCGCGGCTAAGTAAACCGCTCAATGCAAGCGGTTCCCCCGTAAAGGCGGGGGAGCCTTTCCCGTTGCACATAAGCGGTTCGGACATGCCGCAATAATCAAACGTGCAACCGATACGACCTGGGGACAACATGCAGGACGAAAACGGTATCTCGTTCTTCGGCGCCCTGTGGAATGGACTGATATGGTTCATTCAGAACATTGCCGAAGCCTTCTATAATTTCGGATACGCCATCACGCATCCGCAGCTCTGGCTGAACTGGTCGGACAAAGAAGCGATCATGCGCTTTGTCTATTACGGCGGGTCTGTCGAGTTCTTCTTCGTGATCTTCGCGCTGTTTCTGGTGCTGACGGCCATAGGGCTTTACTACCGGAATTTCATGTGGGGGATGGTGCGCGGGCTCGAGGGTTTTGCCAACACCACGGGCCGTTTCTTTGCCTGGGCGGGACTGCTGATGGTGATCCAGCAGATCGTGATCGTATTCATGCAGCGGGTGTTCACGCGGCCAGATATGTCCTTTGGTTTGGGTATCCCTTTTCAGATGGATATCAGTTGGTTCGCCGAAGAACTTAAACTTTATAACGCGATGGTTGTCTGCCTCTGCTGCACTTATACGTTCGTGCAAGGTGGTCACGTCCGCGTTGACCTGATTTATGCAGGTATCAGCCACAAGGCCAAACGCGTCGTTGATATGTGTGGGGCGGTACTGTTCATGATGCCCATGGCCGTGCTGACCTGGATGTATGGCTGGTACTTCATGTGGCGGCACCTGATCGTGCCGAAACCCTCGGCCAGTGATACGCTGGACCGGCTGCTGGCCAAGTCCCGCGCGCTGCGCTGGAACGTTGAAACCATCGGGTTCAGCCCCAATGGGTTCAATGCCTACTTCCTGTTCAAAATCCTGCTGGTGGCCTTTGCCGCCATGGTGTTCCTGCACGCGATTGCGTTCCTGTATCGCTCGTATCTGGAATACGTGGAAGGGCCGGAAAGCGAAGGAAAATACCTCGACAAGGACAGCCTTGGCGAGGGTGAAGAAGCCTACGAAGGCGCTCATTAAGGACGGAGACCAAGACTATGCTATTCGGACTTGATGGCGTCGAAATAGGCCTCATTATCGTATTCTTCTGCCTGTTTGGTGGAATTCTTAGCGGCTTTCCGGTGGCCTTTGCCATCGGTGGGGCCGGGGTGATTTCCTTCGGGATCATCGCCGCATTGGACAGCGCCGGGCTGTTGATACACCAAGCGATCGACACCGGTTCGCAAGCCTACCGCGACGTGGTGAATTCGGGCGTCAAACCTGACGTGATATCCGTATTCCGATACCCGGATTTGCCGAGGATCGCCGAGCCGGTCTTTGTACAAGGCTGGGAAACCGCGCTGGACCGGAACGTCTCTTTCATCGTGAACCGTATGAACGAACGTGTTCTGGCCGGGCAATCGATTGAAACCTTACTAGCGGTGCTGATGTTTGTTCTGATGGGCATCACGTTGGAACGGTCGAAGATCGCGAATGACCTGCTGACCACCATGGCGCGCGTCTTCGGGCCTTTGCCCGGTGGCCTTGCGGTCTCGATTGTGGTCGTGGGTGCATTCCTTGCGGCTTCGACCGGTATCGTGGGCGCGACTGTGGTGACCATGGGCTTGTTGGCCCTGCCCACCATGCTGCGGAACAATTATTCGCCAGAACTGGCGACGGGTGTGATCGCGGCCTCGGGTACGTTGGGGCAGATCATTCCACCGTCCATCGTGATCGTTCTTCTTGGAACGTTGGCCGGTGACCTCTATTCGACCGCGCAGGAAACGCGAGCGGTCGAGGCCGGGTGTACCGACGCGCTGACCTATCTGGGCGAGCCTGCGGTCGTTTCGGTGGGCACATTGTTCCAGGCGGCGCTGCTGCCAGGTATCATGCTGGCGTTGCTCTACGCACTCTATGCCTTTGGTTATGCACTGTTGAACCCGGAAAAGGCCCCTGCGGTTGAGCTGTCGGGCGGTTCGGGTGAAACCATCACGCGCTCGGAAGGTCTGACTTGGCTGCTGGGTGCTCCGGTTGCTCTGATCGTTGGCGCTGTGCTGCTGGGCAGTGCGGGCGTGATCGGAAGCCAGAATGTCTCAGTCTCGGCATTCTCGGATATCGGGCAGGGCGCATCACTGCGCACAAACGTCTCGGAAGAGTGTCAGGCTTCGATGATCGAGCTGCATGGTCAATCCGCCTGGGATCAGGCGGTGGCCGAGCAGGAAGCGATCGATGAGGCAGGAGGTGCGGCTGAATCCCAACGTCTGAGCGAAGAGGAACTTGCGGCTGCACAAGAGGCCAAGATCGCTGCCGCTGCACCGATAGGAAACGGTGTTGCCGTTATTGTGGTTCTGCTGGGGCTCACGTTGGTACTGGGACGCGGGATTGCTCCATCGCGGTCGCCGCAACCTCTGATCGTCGGGGCTATCGGCTTGTTGCTGATGCTGCTGGTCGATGTGCTGCTGATTGCGCCGACAACGTCGTCCGGGGCGACGTTCCTGTTGCTGGCGATACCCTTTGCGTTTGCCATGTATGGCTGCAAAGAGGCGGCCGCACGATGCGCCACTAATGATCTGATCAGGGTGGTGTTCCCGCCGCTGGTCCTGATCATCGCGGTGCTGGGCTCGATCCTTGGTGGTGTTACCAACCCCACGCCAGCTGCGGCGCTAGGGGCGGGTGGGGCCATAATGTTGGCGGCCTATCGCAAGCTGCAGGATCAGGGTAGATCGGGCAAGGTGATCATATGGTCGACCTTTGCAGTGATCATTGCGCTGCTGATGGGCGTGAACTTTGATCTGCGTATCAATCAGGGCGGTGTCACGGTCGAAAGCTGGATTGCCTTCATCATTGCCTATTCCGCTTATCTTTACGCGCTGTTCGGGCTGTTGTTCGCATGTTGGGTGCTGTTCTCGAGCGGGGTTCTGACACCTGTAGTGCGCGAGACGGCCAAGGTGACCTCGATGGTCTTTACCATCCTGATCGGATCGCAACTGCTGAACCTGGTGGTGATCTCGTTCGGAGGGGAGCATTATATCCAGCAGTTCCTCAAGAGCTTCGACAACGAATTCACGGTCTTCCTGATCGTGATGCTTGTGTTGTTCTTCCTGGGCTTTGTGCTGGATTTCCTCGAGATCATCTACATTGTGATCCCGATCGTTGGGCCGGTGATCTACGGCGGGTCGTTCGACCCGAAATGGGTGACGATCATGGTGGCGGTGAATCTGCAGACCTCGTTCCTGACGCCGCCGTTCGGATTTGCGCTGTTCTATCTACGCGGGGTTGCGCCCAAAGAGGTCACAACCGGCCACATCTATCGTGGCATCATACCGTTTGTGATCATTCAGGTGGTGGGTATCGCGATCTTGTGGTTCTTCCCCTCGATCGTCACCATTGTGCCCGATCTGATACCAAGCTGATTGAGGCGATTTATGTCCAAGGGAAAGGGGGCTTCGATGCCCCCTTTGCTTTATGTAACTGTGCAGGGGATCAGGTGAACTGGATCAGGTCCCAGCGATTGCCGAAGGGGTCACGCCAGACCGCTACGGTACCGTAGGGTTCGTAGCGAGGCGGTTCTTCAAAATGAACGCCGTTGACGCGCATGTTTTCGTAGTCCCGATTGAAATCATCTGTTTCAAGGAAGAAGCCGACACGGCCCCCTGTCTGGTTCCCGATGCACGAGCGCTGGACGCCATTCGCAGCCCTGGCAAGCAACAGCGTACCCCCGGATGATCCCGGAGGCGCGACGCGCACCCAGCGTTTGCCACCTCCCAGATCAATATCCTGGAGCAGCGAGAAGCTCAGCACATTGGTGTAGAACGCAATCGCATCATCGTAATCCGGCACTACAAGAGTGACCGCGTGAAGGCTCTGCCTCATTGCAGGTTAGCCTTTCGTCGGATGTCTGTCAGGCAGTTGGATATTGGCCACCTGCTCGGCAATGGGGGCCGATGACAGAGGGTGGTGCGCTGTCTGGGCGTATTGTTCCGGGTCTTCAATCTGCTTCCATTCGCCTCGAATATAGGCCTGAAGCCCCGAAAATTTGGCTTTATAGTCCATCTTCGGACTGCCGGGGACCCAATATCCCAGATAGATGTAAGGCAATCCGGCCTCGCGCGCGATCTCAATATGGTCGAGGATCATATACGTACCCAGCGAGTGTTGCTGAAACTGTGGATCGTAGAACGAGTAGACCATGCTCAACCCGTCATCCAGCACATCGGTCAGGCTGACTGCGATCAATTCGTCTGTATCGGGATTGGCATATTCCACTACGCGGCTGCGGATCGGGGTTTCCTCGATCATCGCGGCAAATTCAAACACATCCATATCGGCCATACCGCCATCAGCATGGCGAGCATCGAGATAGCGCCGGAATAGGTCGAATTGCTCATCCGTGGCCCACGGCGATGTGGCACGCCGAGTCAGGTAGGAATTGCGCCGATAGGTCCGTTTCTGGCTTTTGCTGGGGCGAAAGCTTGAAACATCGATGCGCGCTGACAGGCAGGCGGCGCAATCGGTGCAGGACGGACGATAAAGCACATTTTGCGAACGGCGAAATCCTTGTTGCGACAAGCAATTATTCAGCTGGTCCGCGCCTTCTCCCTGAAGGGCGGTGAACAGTTTGCGCTCCATTCTGCCCTCAAGATAAGGGCAGGGTTGGGGTGCCGTCACATAGAATTGTGGCGCGATTGGCAGCGTGTGTCGCATGAAGGTCCCGCATTTCCTCGGGACCGATGATAGCAACGGTTTTTGGTGCCGCCAAGTGTTTCACTCAGGTGCTAAGTCAGGCGCGTTGATTGATCATCACGGTGCCAAGGAAGGCATCGGTAAGGCCCTGACAACGGGCGCTGGTCATCATCATGATAACCGAGATGATCTGCAGTACCGGAAACGCCATGCTAACGAAATAGCCTGCCGTGTGTGCGATGGCTTTGCCTGTATCCATCCGGGCACCAAACGCATCACGCAACTCGATCCCCATAAAGCGCATCCCCAACGTGGCCGAGCCATTCGCGATAGTGACAACGCGGTAGACGAAGCTAACCACGGCATAGATCAGGGCCAGGATGAAAAAACCCATGCCAAAGGTCAGTAGAATTGCAACTGTACACAGCAGCGAGATGAAGGCGATGTCGAACAGCCAAGCAAAGAAGCGTTTGGTCGTCACGGATTGATAAAATTCGGGCTGGCTGTCGGGATCAGGCAGGTGAGTCATAGAGTGCGGTCCAGAAGTTTGTCAGAAACACCCTGTCCCGACAGGCGGGACAGGGCAAGTTCAGATCAGACGGGTTTATTGCCATCGTCTGCGTCGTCGCGATTGTCGCGGGCGCGTTCGTCCATGAACTCGTCGAATTCGGCCTTATCCTTGGCTTCGCGCAGGCGGTGCAGGAAGGCCTCAAAGTCCTTCTGTTCACGTTCGAGCCGCGCCAGCGTGTCAGCCTTATACGCGTCAAATGCGCTGTTGCCCGAAGGTTTCATTGCGCTCATGTGACTGTTCCACGATGAACGACGGCTGCAGGATTTGCTGAACATGCGTTTGCTCCAGATCATATAGGCAAGGAAGGCAAGGCCGATCGGCCAGAAGAAGATAAAGCCAAGGACCATTGCGGCGATCCAGGCGCCTTTACCCTTGCTGTCAAGCCAGGCTTCGCTTCGGTGCAGCCACCCCGGGTTTTGGGGAACGGCGTGGTCGGACAATGCGGTCATTTTGCTCTCTCCAGTTAGGATGTAAATTCTCTTCACATTTCCTAGATGGGAGGGGTCGATCGGCAATGCAAGGAGTGTATGTGAAAAAGATTTACATTTTATGGATCATCGCTCCTGATTGGTTGACGCGGTCGCGGATCGGGCGCAATTTCAGCTCATGCAAGATATTGAAAATAATCCCGCCCCATCACTTGATCAGATTCTATCTTTGGAAAAACAAGTGTGGACTGCACTTGTTGAAGGGAACGCCGAGGCGGACCGTGCCTTGCTGAGCCCAGATTTCCTGGGCGTATACCCATCCGGGTTTGCAAATCGAGATGATCATGTGGGCCAGTTCGCCGATGCGCCGACGATGGCACAGTATGAACTCAGCGACACCAGACTGCGTGTTTTGTCGGCGCACATAGTTTTGCTCTCGTACCGCGCAGATTATCGGCGACCCGACAGAGAAGAATGGGAAGCGATGCTGATCTCATCACTTTGGGAGCGGCGGCATGACGTTTGGGTCAACAGCTTCAGCCAGGACACCCCTTTGGATAAAGCATGAGTGACGCTCTCGCCATAAACCGTCTACCGCGTGCATTTCATGTCGAACTAGGGCGGGAAACACGTGCTGCACTGCCCGATCTGACGGCCGAACAGGGTGAGTTGATCGCAGGAACTGCTGGCTCCAGCCCGTATCTTAAGGGACTGATCGACCAAGAACGGGATTGGCTGCCGCAAGCGCTGCAGCGACCGGACCAGTCATTCGCGGATGTGATGGAGGCGGCTCGGAAGCTGCCATCGGATCAGTTGAAACCCGGATTACGGCAAGCAAAACGGCGCATGGCATTGCTGACGGCCCTCGCAGATCTGGCGGGTGCGTGGCCGCTGGAAAAGGTGACTGCTGCGCTGACCGATTTCGGCGCACTGGCCGCCGATGTGGCAGCGAAGGCCGAGATTGCGACGCTAATTCGGCGTGGAAAGCTGCCGGGCATGACTGAAGAAGATGTCGAAACCGCCGCCGGTATGGTCATTCTGGCGATGGGCAAAATGGGTGCGCACGAGCTGAACTATAGCTCGGATATCGACCTGATCGTGATGTTCGATGAAACACGTTTCGACCCTGATGATTTTTACGAGGCCCGGCAGGGAATGGTTCGCGCCACGCGTAGCTTTTGTGCGACGCTCAGCGACAAAACGGCGGATGGTTATGTGTTCCGCACTGATCTGCGCCTGCGCCCTGACCCGGCAGTCACGCCAGTGTGTCTGGCGATGGAAGCGGCTGAGCGGTACTACGAAAGCCTTGGACGCACGTGGGAGCGCGCGGCCTATATCAAGGCGCGACCTTGTGCCGGGGATATCGCGGCGGGGCAGAGGTTTTTGGATGCGTTGCGCCCGTTCGTCTGGCGCCGGCACTTGGATTTTGCCGCGATTCAAGACGCTCATGACATGCGTCTGCGCATTCGCGAGAATAAGGGAACTGGTGGCAGCCTCTCGATTGCAGGTCATGATATGAAGCTGGGGCAAGGCGGTATTCGCGAGATTGAGTTCTTTACTCAGACCCGCCAACTGATCGCAGGGGGCCGCGATCCTGACCTGCGGGTGCGGGGAACCGTGCCTGGTTTGGCGGCGCTGGCCACGAAGGGATGGGTGCCCGAGGATGTCACCGAAAAATTAACGGATCATTACCGCGCCCATCGCGAGGTCGAGCATCGCATCCAAATGGTACATGATGCGCAAACCCACAAGGTTCCGAATTCAGACGATGGGATCGAACGGGTTGCCTGCTTGATGGGCATCAGTAGCGACGAACTGACCGCCGATCTGACTCGCCGCCTGACCGAAGTGCACGAATTGACTGAAGGGTTCTTTGCTCCCGGACCGGGCGCGCAACCTGCGCCGTTACAAGAGGTCGAATTCGACAAGGGTGTTCTGGCCCGCTGGCCCACCTATCCGGCGCTTCGGTCTCAGCGGGGGGCTCGGATATTCGAGCGGCTAAGGCCCGAGCTTTTATCGCGACTGGCAAAGACCGCGAAACCCGAAGAAGCGTTGCTTGCGTTGGACGGGTTTCTGTCTGGACTGCCAGCTGGGGTACAGCTGTTTTCACTGTTTGAGGCGAATCCGCAACTGATCGATCTGCTGGTCGATATCGTCGGTACATCTCACGCTCTCGCCACCCATCTTTCGCGCAATGCCTCTGTTTTTGACGCGGTGATAGGCGGAAGTTTCTTCAGCGATTGGCCTGGGCTGACTACGTTGCGGGCCGATCTTTCACGGGCCCTGACAGAAGAAGACGACTATGAAACGCAGCTGGATTTTGCGCGTCGCTGGTGCAAGGAATGGCACTTTCGCATCGGCGTGCATCATCTGCGCGGATTGATCAACGGGGCGCAGGCCGGGCGGCAATATGCTGAACTTGCGCAAGCCGTTATCGCGGCGGTGCTGCCTTGCGTTGTCGAGCAGTTTGCCAAAAAGCACGGCCCTGCGCCGGGGCGTGGCGCCGCGGTTCTGGGCATGGGATCGCTTGGGGCAGGGCGCATCAACTCGCAATCCGATCTGGACATGATTGTCATCTACGACCCACAGGATCAGGACATGTCTGATGGCCCCCGCCCGCTGGCCACGCGGACATATTACGCTCGGTTTACCCAAGCCCTGATAACAGCGCTCAGCGCGCCGATGTCGCAGGGGCGTCTTTATGAGGTCGACATGCGCCTTCGACCTTCGGGCAATCAGGGGCCAGTAGCCACCAGTTGGGGCAGCTTCACCAACTACCAGCAGAATGAAGCCTGGGTATGGGAACACCTGGCGCTGACCCGAGCCCATGTTGTTGCGGGCGATGCTGAGCTGGCGGAGGATATCGAGACCTTTCGCGCTGAATTCCTGTCGCAACCACGCGATAGGGACATGGTTCTGAAAGAGGTTGCCGAAATGCGCGCCCGGCTTGCTGCCGCCAAAGCACCCGCCGGAGTGTGGGACGCCAAGAACGGACCGGGCCGCATGATGGATATCGAATTGTTGGCTGAAACTGGAGCTTTGATGGCGGGGCTTTCTCAGCGCGACGTGGCTTCGGGTCTTGACGGCGCGGTCGCAGCCGCGTTGCTGGATGTCGCGCAGGCACAAACCCTCAGGGACTGTTACGACTTATGCTGGTCGGTGCAATGCGCAGCGCGGCTGCTGTCGGGAAAAGTGATTGAGGCCGATAAGATTGGCGAGGGAGGCACAGCCTTCCTGTGCCGGGCCACCGGGTTCGATCAGGTCGAGCAGCTGCAATCTGCCTTGAAGGACAGTTACAGTAGGGCCGCCCAGTTGATCAGCGGCGTGGTTGGGGAGATTGAAGATGGCACGCAATGATGATCCGAACGACCATAAAGGTCTGATCCGCGAAGCTTATCGGATTGAAGGCATCACCTTGCCTGAATGCCGCAGCATTTTTCTGGACTGGGCGCTGAGCCTGCCTGTAGACCGCGATCAGAAACAGGCCGTGAGCTCTCTGCATTCGATTTACTCGGCTCAGGCAGAAGACCACCCAATGACGCAGGTACTGGCCGAAGGGCTGCAAACTGCCCAAGCGCCCAAGCGGCGTGGCGGCTGGCGCAATCGCAACCGCTAACAGGGCTTTTACCCCTGCGTATTCGCGACTATGAGGGCGCCATGACAAATTCATCCGAACGCCCCCGTATCCGTTTGAAACCCAAGGCCAACGCGCGTGGCCTTCGCCATGGGTTTCCATGGGTCTATGCCAATGACATCGTGACCGACCGCCGGACTCGAAAAATCGAAGCCGGAGCATTGGCTGTGCTCGAAGATGATAAACGCGCACCCATCGCTCTGGTCGCAGTAAACCCGGCCTCGAAGATCATGTGCCGGGTGCTGGATCGCGATATCGGGACACAGCTGACCGCGGATTGGTTCGAAACGCGACTTCGCCATGCGCTTGAGATGCGCGAAAACTTGTTTGATGCCCCATACTACCGTCTGATCCATGCTGAGGCGGATGGGTTTCCGGGTGTCATCATCGACCGC
The DNA here is from genome assembly GCF_056540425.1 of Ruegeria sp. AN6. Classification (NCBI taxonomy): domain Bacteria; kingdom Pseudomonadati; phylum Pseudomonadota; class Alphaproteobacteria; order Rhodobacterales; family Roseobacteraceae; genus Ruegeria; species Ruegeria sp. AN6. The sequence goes on along the minus strand of NZ_JBQFWR010000018.1, from coordinate 2,433 downwards.
TTCGGAGATGCCTGCGTGATCCAGCCAAACGCCGCATGGGCCGAGGCGCATCTCGATGCGCTGACCGACGCGCTGGTCAAAGTCACCGGGGTATCTACGGTGTTGAAAAATGCCTCGGGCCGCACGCGCGGTTTGGAAGGGCTGGACGATCTCAGCCTGGCCCTCCGCGGCACTGCGCCCGAGGCACCGCTGCCGGTGCCCATGAACGGTGCAACATATATGGCCGACCTGACGGGCGGGCAGAAAACCGGCCTGTTTTATGACCAGCGCCCCAATCATGCGTTTGCCGCCAAGTTGGCTCACCCCGGTGCGCGTGTACTGGATGTTTTTAGTCATGTCGGTGGGTTCGGCTTGGCCATGCTGGCGGGCGGCGCGGCACACGCCGTGTCGGTTGATGGATCGGCAGCGGCTCTGGAATTGGCGGCAAAGGGCGCTGAGGTATCAGGGTTTGCCGACCGTTTTCAGACCCGTCAAGGGGATGCCTTCGATGCGCTGGCCAAGCTGGGGGAAGCGGGTGCAGAATTCGACGTTGTAATCTGCGACCCTCCAGCCTTTGCCCCCTCGAAACAGGCGCTGGACGCAGGCTTGCGCGCGTATGAGCGCATCGCACGTCTGGCAGCACCGCTGGTCAAGCCCGGCGGTTACCTTGGCCTCTGCTCCTGTTCTCATGCCGCTGATTTGGGACGCTTCCGTGATGCGTCTTCGCGCGGGATCGGACGCGCAGGGAGACGAGCCCAACTGATCCATACCGGATTTGCGGGCCCTGACCACCCGCAACTGCCGCAACTAGCCGAAAGCGGTTACCTCAAAGCTGTGTTCTACCGGCTGTGAAAGCGGTTCTGGATACCTGCGTCATCTATCCAACGGTGATGCGAGAAATGTTGCTGGGCGCCGCCAAGCTTGGCCATTTTACACCTGTCTGGTCCGCGTGCATCTTGGAAGAATGGGCCCGCGCGGCGCGCAAACTCGGCCCGGAGGGCGAGGTACAGGCACGTGCCGAAATCGCATTGGTTCAGGCAAATTGGCCAGATGCCGAGCATCCTGCCGCACCCGGAGCAGAGCAACGTCTATGGCTGCCGGATGCGGCAGATATCCATGTTCTGGCAACAGCAGTCACGAGCTCCTCGGATGCCATAGTCACCGTCAACGCCAAAGACTTTCCAAAAAACATCCTTGCCGAAGAAGGGCTTGATCGGCGCGACCCCGATGGGTTGCTGCACGGTTTCTGGCTTTCGGATCCAGAAGGCATGTCGCAAATCGCTACCAGCGTTCTGTCAGTCGCCAACCGTCTATCGGGCGATAACTGGACATTACGCGCACTGATGAAGAAAGCACGGCTGCCAAGACTAGGCAAAGCGCTCGCCGACTGACGCAGGATTTTCTTCATCTGGCCAAAAATACTCCGGGGCGTTTGCGGGGCTGGCCCCTCGCTTCCAAACTAACCACCAACGCCCCACTTTTGTTCCAACACCTCCAACGCTGCAATCCGCTCATCCGTCTTCGGGTGGCTCATCAGCCAGGCTGGTACTACGCCTGCACGCTGTTGTGTCAGATCTTCAAGCTTGTGGAACAATGACTTCTGCGGCCCAATCCCAATTCCGGCTTTGGTCAAAAGCGCCGCGGCATACTCATCTGCCTCATACTCATCGCCACGCGACAATCGCGAGGCCAACAGATGTGTCAGCATATTCGCGATCCACGCACCGATGAACGGAATAAAACGGTTCAACAGCATCATCAACGCGGCCCGCAGCGCATTCTGGCCGGAAAAATCGATCATGCGCCGCCGGGCGTGTCCCAGTGCTACATGCCCAAGCTCGTGCGCGATGACGCTCGCCATTTCTTCTGCCGAAACCTCGCCATTGTGAAACTTTCGATAGAATCCACGCGTAATGAAAATGCGTCCATCAGGTGCTGCCAGACCGTTCACCGGATCGATTTCGTAGACGTAGACCGGCACACGATCGATTTCCAAAGCTGCCGCCAATCGGTCGGTCATACGTTTGAGAGCGGGATCAGCCAACTCAGTCGATTTTGCATCCAGCTCGCGATGCGTGCGCCAAACGGAAATCCGATACATGACGACGGCATAGGCGATGGCCAGCAAGATGGGTGTTAATCGGAGCATGTGTTAGATATGGGCGGCCCGCCCTGTAGAGGCAAGTCGCTATTCCAGATACAGGCCCGATTGGAAGGTGTTGCGTAGACGATTGCTACTGACTTGGCGTTGGCAACTGAAGGTTCGAGTGGAACTCGGAGAGCGACTGCTTAGTCAAAACCGCGCCCTTTGAAGCTTCGAAAAACGCATGTTCAGCCTCTTTCTCTGCGACCAAGGTGTCAATTCTCAGATCCCTCACATCCGCGCGCAGATCGTCGCGCGCCTCTTCATAGGTTTCTGCATCACGCAGTTCATCCTCAAGCGCACTGAGATCG
>NZ_JBQFWR010000017.1:0-74920 GCF_056540425.1 Ruegeria sp. AN6 | reverse complement strand
ATAGATTACTCATGTTATACCCCTGAAACTCAGGGGCTTGAATCATGCAGCCGAGATGACGGCAACCAAATTAATGGGTCCAGAACCTAGCTTTACCTACAAATCCATTCCAACCAGAAATGAGGCTTCTCCGTCGCTCCAACAAATCCGACCGCGCATAGGCCCGCTCCACATCGGACCCAACCTGATGGGCCAAAGCCGCCTCCGCTAGTTCACGTGGCGCGTTCGCAGCCTCCGCCGCCCAGTCCCGAAACGAACTGCGGAATCCATGCACGGTGACGCCATCCTGCCGCATCCGGCGCAGCAGCATCAGCATTGACATGTTCGACAAAGGCTGGTGCCGCTTTTGCCCCTCGAACACATAGTCAGAGGCCAGCGCACGCAGCGGCTCCAGAATTCCAAGCATTTCGTCGGTGAGAGGCACACGATGGACCTGCCCGCCTTTCATACGCTCTGCGGGTATGGTCCACAGGCGCGCATCAACATCGACCTCGGTCCATTTCATCTCCAGCACCTCAGATGTTCGGCAAGCGGTCAGGATGGTGAACTGCAGCGCCTTGGCGGCCATAGCTGAGCGGGTCTGCAACTCGGCAAAGAACGCGGGCACTTCTTGCCACGGCATTGCGTCGTGGTGCTGCACCTTGGCTTTGACGGTAGGCAGCATCTTGCCTTCGCGGATCGCGGTCACCGGGTTCTCACCCGAGCGGAAGCCCTTGGACTTCGCCACATCGAGCACCGTCTTGATCCGTTGCGACAGTCGCTTTGCGGTTTCGTGTTTCTCGGTCCAGATGGGGGACAGGCACATCAGCACTTCGGGCTGATCGATGCTGTCGACTGGCATGCGCCCGATCTTTGGGAACGCATAGTCGCGCAAGGTGTTGAGCCATTGCTGTCCATGTTTGGTATTCTTCCATGTCGGCAGGCGGTCAATGTGAACCTGTCGGCTGAGTTCTTCGAAGGTCGGGATTTCGCGCTGGGCGTTGAAGCGAGGGTTCAACCCGGCTTTTGCCATCCGCCTGTATTCGAGCGCTCTTTCTCGGGCATGGTTCAGAGTGACAACATCAGCGCCGCCCAAACCGAAGTCTGTTCTCAGCGGTGCGCCCTTGCGGTTCTTCTGTCCTTTGACCGTTACGCGTACGATCCAGCGCCGTGCGCCTGATGGATCAACAACAAGGTACAGGCCAGAACCGTCGCCATGCCGACCCGGACCGAGATTCTCTACCAGCTTCTTTGTCAGCTTTCCGCTGAGCGCAGCCATGAAAATACCACAAAATATACCACTCAATGAAAGTATAGTGGTGAAATCGGGTAAAATCCAATGAAACGCACCAGTGAGACTACAGCCATAAAACTCAAAGGTTTTAGCAGCCTAGCGTGGTTCATCAAAATTCAGGGAAATTACCAAGTGGCGGACCGAGGAGGATTCGAACCCCCGACCCCTTGATTCGTAGTCAAGTACTCTATCCAGCTGAGCTATCGGTCCGCGTTGGTGAGGCGGTATTTAGACCTGAGGCCACGGGCGTGCAAGCCGATTCTTCAAAAAAACTTCAAAAAGTCATATCACCGCGTGGGAGCCTTATTTCAAAGGTGGTTCCCTCGGGTCCGGTGGTTTTCAGGAACAACTCCCCGCCATGGCCACGCACCAACTCTTGCGAGATAGCCAATCCCAAACCCGAGCCGCCTTTACGCACGCCCCCCTGAAAGGGTGTAAACAGATTCTCTTGGGCTTTTGGCGGAAGACCCGGGCCCGTATCGCTGATTTCGATACACCAATCCTTTTCCTGCTCGGAGGCGTTTACAGAAATGCGACCCGGTTTTCCAGAAGTAGACAGCGCCTGTCGTGCATTGCGTACGAGGTTCAAAATGACCCTGAAAATCTGTTCGGGGTCAGCACGGACAACAAGATCTTCGGGCACTTCATTTACGATCTCGACACAGGCATTCGCCAGCGCGAGCCTCTCGCTGGTCGCAACATCCTCGGCAATCTCTCGCAGGCGCAACATGGTCAGTGTCGGAGCGGGCTCCTCCGCGCGACCAAAGGCCAGTGTGCTTTCGCATAATGAGACGGCGCGGGTGATCGAATTGACAAGTTTTGGCGCCATACGAGCCACCAGCGGGTCATTACTCGCCTCAATCCGGTCGGTAAACAGCTGGGCCGAAGTCAGAATGTTGCGCAAATCATGGCTAACCTTAGCCACTGCTCCTCCCAATTGCGCCAGGCGTTCGCGTTGCTTCAAGGCTTGTGTCAGATCAGTTTGAAGCATCTGCAAGGCCTCTTCGGCTTCGCGCAGTTCCGTCACCTTGGAATTGGGTGAGATAATTCCGCGCGCGTCCTCGGGTGCGCTGGCGTAGCGTTGCATATAGCCGACCACACTTTTGATCGGGCGTACCAGAACCACGCGCACGGCAAGAAACAGGAATGAGGCGGTAATGATAGAAATCACAAAGGACAGGCCCAAAATGCGAAGCCCGTAATCCGTCATCGCCATTCGCAACGGGTCGCTATCCATTGTTACTTCTATCAGTAGACCAGCATCCTTAACTGGCGCGCCTAGAACGCGAATGACCTCGTTTTCGGGCGTAAACAGCCGCAGAGTCGCGTCGCGGATCAGCACCCAGGCGCTGGCATCGCGCAGATCGAAGGTTTTGGAGATCCGATCCGGGATGGGTGAAGACAGCATGAGCTGGCGCACTTCGTCGCGGCGCAGCACGACGTTGTAAACACCCGCATTGGCCAGCAGTTCTGCCTCAAGCTCGTCGGCCAGCATATCATCAGCCAGCAACGCCAACGAAGCGATCTGGGCACGCTCGAGCCGGTTCAGTAGGAAATCTTCACGAAAGCGCGCGATCGATGGCACAAAGATCAGAACTTCGGCCAACATCACGAAGACCGTCGTCAGGATCAGAAATCGGCCCGACAGCGAGTTCACTTTGCGCTCCTCCTTGGGTCAGGGAATCCAGCGCTGGACGAATCTGACCACTTTCTTAACCGTTTGATTCTCAAACAGCCTTGGCGTGAAATAGGCACCCGCCACCCGTTTGTTAAGCTCTCCAATCGTCGGATAGGGCGAGACCATGGCAGCGATCTGCCCCATCTTTAGGTTATTTGCGAGTGCCAGCGACCACAAGTTGATCAGTTCACCGGCTTGGTGCCCTACGATTGTTGCACCGACGGGGCGACTTTTAACTACCATCACCTTGATAAAGCCTTTCGTTTTCCGTTCGGAAATCGCCCGGTCATTATGGTGATAATCGAAACGGGCAATTTCCACCGCGTCTCCGTGTTGGGCACGCGCTTGCGCTTCGCTAAGCCCCACCTGTGCCAGTTCCGGGTCGGTATATGTCGCCCAGGGGATATGTGCTGTCTTCGCCTTTGACGGTAACCCGAACAGGGCTGAGCGAATGATAACCCCCGCCTGATAGCCTGCCACATGGGTAAATTGCAGACCACCTGCGACATCTCCGATAGCATAGACCTTGCGGTTGGTAGTCCGCAGTGAGTCGTCGACCTTGATACTGGTGCGAGTACTCTCAATCCCGGCAGCTTCAAGATTTAGGCGATCAACGTTGGCCTTGCGCCCAACGGCAAGCAACAAATGTGAACCAGCGTGAATCTCTCCATTCTCGGTCACGACCTCTATGGCGCCCGCATTGTCTCTGATCTGAGCCACCATGGCGTTTTCATGAATCGCGACGCCTTCCGCCTTCAGGCTGTCCAGCACGATGGTTGCGGCTTCGGGGTCGTCCTTGCCGAGCGCCTTCAGGCCTTCGATCACCGTAACCTTACAGCCCAGACGGATATGCGCCTGCGCCATCTCCATGCCGATCGGGCCGCCACCGATGATCAGCAGATGCTCGGGCTTGTCGCGCAGGTCGAAGATGGTCTCATTGGTAAAATAGGTGACCTGATCCAGACCCGGCAATGGTGGCACCAGCGGCGAAGACCCGGTGGCCACAACAACGCGGCGGGCTGTGATCAGGTGACCGCCAGCCTGAACCTGAGTTGGTGAGACAAAGCCACCGTATTCCGGGATTACTTTGACACCAAAACTCTCGAAACGCTCCTGACTGTCCATCGGTTCGATCTGAGCGATCACGTCATGCACATGATCCTTTGCAGCGGCATAGTCGACCTGCGGCACCACGTCCGCGACCCCAAAGGCCGAAGCGTGTGCTTGCCCATGTGCCGCCTTACCGCTGGCAATCAGGGCCTTGGAGGGAACGCAGCCAAAGTTCAGGCAGTCGCCGCCCATCTTGTGCCCCTCCAGCAGGACGACATCCGCCCCCATCTGGCTGGCCCCGGCCGCCACAGACAATCCGCCCGACCCGGCGCCGATCACCAGGATATCGGTCTTTAACTCTTGCATGAATCAAGTGTCCTTTCGGCCACGGAGGGATTTGATAACAATCGGCAGCGCCGCCAGAACACACAAGCCGATGATGGGCCCAATGACAAACGGCTCCCACAGCAACGAAACATCCGGCGTCTCACCCCGGTCAAATACACCCCCGAGCCCGACGCCAATCCAAGTATAGACGATGCCGCCTGGGATAATGCCCAGCGCAGTCGTGATCAGGAAGTTCCGAAATTTCACGCCAACCAATGCAGGCACCAGATTGGCCACGAAGAACGGCACCACAGGCACCAGGCGCAACAGGAAGAGAACCGAGATCTCATTCTCACGCAGGCCGTCTTTCAGTTTCTTGACCGTCCCTTCCGAGGATTCCAGCCGCGCCGTGAGTGACTCGCCCAACCCCCAGCGTGCTGCAAGGAAAATGGCTGAGGCCCCGATCGTAGCTGCAACAACATTGAACACGGTCCCGGCGAAGAGACCAAACAGGAAGCCCCCGGTCATCGATGCCACCGCAGCTCCGGGCAATGAGAAGGCCACGATCACGATGTAAATGCCAATAAAGGCAGCAACCATCGCCAAATAGTTGGCATCCCGCCACGCCAAAAGCGCCTCGCGGTTGTCGCGCAAGGTCTCAAACGTCAGGTAATCGCCCAAGGTAAAGAAACCCACCGCAGCGACGACGAGAATCACCAGCAAAGGGATATGACGCGCAGGTCCGCTGCGCGGGGTCTGAGTTGTATCACTCATTACAGTGTCCGGTTTGGTGCGTTTCATTCTGGCACCAACATGCGATGCCTTGGGCCCGCACAACAGGGACCTCACGCGGCGTTGATGTTTATGGCCCGGAATGTGACGAATTCGGGCAATAATACCTGCGACTTGAAACCTTTTGCTGGTGCCGGTTACAGAATTGTTGCAAAAGGCGGCGAAACCCCCACCTAGGGGTTTGACTTAACTCCCGTGACCCAGTAGAGGACGGGCTTCGAACACTAGGGCCAGGCGAATCCGCGCCGCACCCGACCGCTATAGATTGGAGACGGAGCGATGAAACGCACCTATCAGCCTTCGAACCTGGTTCGCAAACGCCGCCACGGTTTCCGCGCGCGCATGGCTACCAAAGCCGGCCGCAAAATCCTGAACGCGCGCCGCGCACGTGGCCGCAAATCGCTGAGCGCGTAAACCGCTCACTGATCAGGTTATGAACATGACGCCGCCGGAGGCCCCTGAGGATGGTACAAACCAGCCGAGGGTCAAGCCCCCGGCGGCGTCCGTTTGCGCGCATGAAACTTTGACTGTTCTGCAGAATCGCTCTGATTTTCTTAAAGCAGCGCGGGCGAAACGGCATGGCACCGCCTCGATGATGGTGCAAGCGCGAAAACGCGGCACGGATGAAGCAACGGGTATTCGCGTCGGATTTACCTGTTCCAAGAAAGTCGGCAACGCCGTGGCCCGCAACCGCGCCAAGCGCCGATTGCGCGAGGCCGCGCGGGCAGTTCTTCCCATTCAGGGACGCGAAGGGTGGGATTACGTCCTAATCGGCCGTGCCGAGGTCACTGCGGCCCGGCCCTTTGAGGCACTGAAAGATGATCTGCGCTTTGCCCTGCGCAAAGTGCATGGCGGCAAATGACCCTGTTTGCCCATATCCTCGCCCTGCCGATCCGGGTCTATCGGCTGATCTTCAGCCCATGGGTTGGTTTCAATTGCCGGTACCAACCAACCTGTTCGGCCTACGCGCTGGAGGCGCTGGAAAAACATGGCCCCATCAAGGGCACATGGCTGGCTGCGCGGCGCATTGGACGCTGCCATCCATGGGGCAGCGATGGATATGATCCGGTTCCCGACGACGAATAACGCTCACCCTTGCCCGGTTCACTCAACTGCGATAGGCCCGCCCCATGTTCGACGAAGCTGACGATATCCATCCGCTCTTTGCCGGGGCGCCCTCGACCACCGAGTTCAAGAAACTGCGCAAACGCATTGTGCGTCAGACGCGTGAGGCCATTGATCAATACGGGATGGTGGACCGTACCAATGATGGAAAAACGCCCCGGTGGTTGGTTGGTCTGTCGGGAGGCAAGGACAGCTATACCCTTCTGGCAGTGCTCCACGAACTAAAATGGCGCGGGCTGCTGCCTGTCGATTTGCTGGCCTGCAATTTGGACCAGGGTCAGCCAGGTTTCCCGGCCACTGTTCTTCCCGAGTTCCTCGAACGCATGGGAGTGCCGCATCGGATCGAATATCAGGATACTTATTCGATTGTGGTGGATAAGGTTCCCCAGGGCCGCACCTATTGCGCACTGTGCTCGCGTTTACGGCGGGGCAACCTCTATCGCATCGCGCGCGAAGAAGAGTGCACAGCGGTCGTGCTGGGCCATCACCGCGACGATATTCTTGAGACCTTTTTCATGAATCTGTTCCACGGGGGCCGTCTTGCGACCATGCCGCCCAAACTGGTCAATGAAGAGGGGGATCTGTTTGTCTATCGCCCCCTCGCCCATGTGGCCGAGGCGGATTGCGAGAAATTTGCAAAGGCGATGAACTATCCCATCATCCCATGTGATTTGTGCGGCAGCCAGGACGGGCTGCAACGTCAACAGGTCAAACAGATTTTGGACCAGTGGGAAAAAAATGCGCCAGGGCGACGTCAGGTGATGTTCCGGGCGCTGACAAATGCCAGACCGTCGCACCTGCTTGACCCGAAACTTTTTGATTTTACGAACCTTTCGACCGGACAGATTCAAAACGACGAAAATTCGGCGGAAATTCCCAAGTTGCGTTAACGAGTGACTCAGATAGATTTCCTACGGTTGGCCTGCGCGATCCTTGCCCAAGCCAAAGGCCGTAAAACCGATGCGGAAATTTCTCTCTGTTGATAAATGTCTCGATCTGTTGCGAGTTATCCTGACCGGACCACGGGTCCTGGCCTTTTTGCCAGCCATCTGTCTGGCAGCGTTCTGGTTGGGTGGTGAACGTGCCCTTTTCATGGCGGCGCTTGGCCTGCCGCTTATGTTTGCCGCAACCGGAATATGGGGCAGCCGGTCCTACACCGCCCATAGCGCGGGAATGCGCCCCAGCGGCCTAGTGACTCATGATGTTTTTCAATCCGAACTGCAGATTTTGAATGAGACAGCGCGTAGCAAAGGCGAAAATGCCGCCTGCATCGCTATAGCTCTGGACGATTTTGCCGACCTTTTGGATCTGCACGGGCAGGCCGCAGCCGATCATGCAAAACAGCAATTCCGCGATCGCGTTCTTTCGATCATTCGCAATCATGACATCTTTTGCCAGATTGACCAAAATCGGTTTTTGATTGGTCTTAATTCCTCACCGCATCTGGATCTCGAAGCCTGCATTCAAATGTCAGGCCGCCTGCAAAGCGCCGTCGAAGAACCGCTCTTTTTAAACGGAGTTGGCGTGTATCAGTCCTGCTCGATCGGGTTTTGTCTACTGTCGGATCTGCGCCAGGCTGAAGCTGATGAATGGATAGGGGCCGCCACGGCTGCCCTTGCCGAGGCCCAGAGAAGCGGGCCTTCGACAATCCGCGCCTATTCAACGGCAACCCGCCGGCGATCTCTGGTTCGAGCCAACTTGCGCAAAGAGTTCGAGGCTGCATTGGACAATGGGGAAATCCGGCCCTGGTTCCAGCCTCAAGTGTCCACTGACACCGGCAATATTACCGGGTTCGAAGCGCTTGTACGGTGGGAGCATCCTGGCAAAGGTGTGCTTGGCCCTCAGGTATTCTTGCCCTTCGCAGAACAAGCCGAACTGATGGAGCGGTTGGGTCAGGTCATGCGCCACCACGCCTTCGAGGCCCTGCGCACTTGGGATAGCGCCGATGCGATCATTCCTCGGATAGGTATCAATTTCTCGTCTGATGAACTTCGCAATCCCAACCTGATTGATCGATTGAAGTGGGAACTGGATCAGTTTGAACTGACACCAGACAGATTGGCGGTCGAGATTCTGGAAACCGTGTTCTCGCGCCGACCCGATGACGTGATAACGAGAAACGTGACAGGCATGGTGACTCTTGGGTGTTGTATCGATCTGGATGATTTTGGAACTGGTCATGCCTCGATCGCGTCAATCAAACGATTTAACGTTTCGCGTATCAAGATCGACCGGACCTTTGTGGCAAAATCCGACCAGGATCCCAGTCAGCAGCAGCTTGTCAGCGCGATTCTGACGATGGCTGAAAGGTTGAATCTTGAGACTCTTGCGGAAGGTGTCGAAACCCCGGGTGAGCACGCATTGATGGCACAGTTGGGCAGCAATCACGTGCAGGGGTTCGGAATTGCCAAACCGATGCCGTTCGAACAGACGATGCAATGGATCGCTGCCCATCGTAATCAGCTTAAAAGCGCGCCCAGGATCGGCGGCAATATGGGATGAAATCGGTCATTTCATTGCGCCAAATCCGTTACTGCGGCGATTTATGAGGCGATTCCGCTTGACCTTTGGGGCTGCACTCTGTTGAACCCACCGGGTGTGTTTCACTGCTCAAGGTGGCTGTCCCCGATGGACGATCAGAATAAGAACCTCATCCTTGCAACTGCGCTCAGCTTTTTGGTGATCCTTGTCTGGTTCGTCCTGTTTCCACCGCCCGAACCATCGGTGACACAGGATGAGGCTGAAATTACCGCCCTTGAAGGGGATGAGGTGCAGACACCCAGTGCCACCAGCACTGTTGGTGAAGCAACCGCAACCACCGAAGAGACTCTGCCAGAGGAACAAGCCCCTCGGGTGCAAATCGACACGCCCCGCCTGGAGGGCAGCCTGTCCCTGTCGGGCGGGCGGATCGATGAGCTGTTCTTGAAAGACTACAAGGTTTCGATCGAAGAAGGAGCGCCCATTGTCGAATTGCTGTCTCCGGTCGGGTCGGAATCAGCATATTACGCCATTTATGGTTGGGCCCCAGGCGCAGGCCTCGCAAGTGCGGACGTTCCCGGCCCCAATACACTATGGACATTGGAGCAGGGAGAGAAACTGGGTGTAGACAGCCCCATCACGCTTGCCTGGGACAACGGCAATGGCCTGACCTTCCGCCGGATCATCTCGGTCGATCAGGACTACATGTTCACCGTGACCCAATCGGTCGAAAACGCGACCCAGTCCGAGGTGAGCATGGCTCCTTATGGCATTCTCGCCCGGCACGGTATTGGCGAAGATGGTGATCTTCCGGGCCTAAAGAATTTCTTCATCTTGCATGAGGGCGTGATTGGCATGTCGGATGGCACACTGTCCGAGGTCGATTATGACGATGTCCGCGATTTCGATATCGACCCGAATGAAAGGGCCCAGGCCGAGGTCTATCAGGTCAAGGAAGATGGATGGATCGGATTTACCGACCATTACTGGATGACCACACTGATCCCCGAACCCGGGTCAGCTTTCAAAGCAGCCGCCAAATACGACTCGCGCCGCAAAATTTATCAGACCGAGACGGTCCTGCCGACACTGACTGTCGACCCAGGTGAAACCGCCGAGGTCACGACCCGCCTGTTCGCCGGTGCCAAGGAATGGGAAGCCATTCGTGAATATCAGGCTGAAGGCGTGCAGAAATTCATCGACAGCATCGACTGGGGCTGGTTCTTCTTTCTCACCAAGCCGATCTTCTGGCTGCTGCACAACATCAATGCTCTGATCGGCAATATGGGCTGGTCCATCATCGGCCTGACCTTGATCATCAAGGCAATCCTCTTCCCGCTGGCCTTCAAATCCTACGTCTCGATGGCGAAAATGAAGGAACTGCAGCCGCAGATGGAGGCGTTGAAAGAAGCCGCAGGAGACGACCGCCAGAAGATGCAGCAAGGCATGATGGAGCTTTACAAGAAAGAAAAGGTAAACCCGGCCGCTGGCTGTTTACCAATCCTGATGCAGATTCCGATCTTCTTCTCGCTATACAAGGTGATCTTCGTCACCATCGAACTGCGCCAAGCCCCCTGGTTTGGCCCGTTCCAGGACCTCAGCGCGCCGGATCCGACCTCGATCATGAACCTGTTCGGCCTGTTGCCCTGGGCTGGCCCACAACCGGAAACGTTCATGGCGCTGATCTTCATCGGCATCCTGCCGCTGTTGCTGGGTATCTCGATGTGGCTGCAGCAAAAGCTGAATCCGGCACCAACCGATGCGACGCAGGCGATGATCTTTGCCTGGATGCCTTGGGTGTTCATGTTCATGCTGGGCAGCTTTGCCAGCGGGCTGGTGGTGTACTGGATCGCGAACAACACGATCACATTCACCCAGCAATATCTGATCATGCGCAGTCAAGGCTACAAACCTGACGTATTCGGAAACATCAAGTCTGGCTTCAAGCGCACCCCAAAGACGGATGACAAATGAGCGGAACAGTAACCGCTTTGTGGCGGCACCCGATAAAAAGTCACGGGCGCGAAAGCCTTGATCACATCACCATGACCCCCGGGCAGACCATGCCCGGGGATCGTATTTGGGCGGTTGCGCATGAGGCGTCCAAAGCGGATGGGTCGGAATGGGTACCCTGCAACAATTTCAGCCGCGGCGCGAAGGCGCCTCAGTTGATGGCAATCTCAGCGCATCTACAGGGTGACACGGTCACGCTGCGCCATCCCAACCGCCCCGATCTGAGTTTTGAGCCCGACACGCAACAAGACAAATTTCTGGACTGGGTGAGGCCACTGATGCCGACAGACCGGGCCGCCTCGGCCCGCATCATCCGCGTTCCCGGTCGCGGGATGACCGACAGCGATTTCCCATCGATCAGCCTGTGCAATATGGCCTCGCACCGTGCGGTCGAGCAGAAATTGGGCCGTGATCTTTCGATTGCACGTTGGCGTGGCAACATCTGGTTCGATGGCCTGCCACTGTGGGAGGAATTCGACTGGCTGGGCCGCGATATACGAATTGGCGAGGTGATCTTTCACGTCCGTGAACGCATAACGCGTTGCTTGGCCACGACGGCCAACCCCGAGACGGGTGAACGCGATGCCGATACGTTGGGCGCGCTCGGCAATTGGGATCATCAGGATTTCGGGGTCTATGCTGAGGTTCTGCAAGGCGGCAGCATCCGCACCGGCGACAAGGTACAGGTACTGTGACCGCTCTTCGTTTTCCATTGGCCGAATCCCCTGACGCGTTCGCGACAGAAACCGGGCGCAAACTGTTTGCCGGACCATCCGAGTTCGTCAAAGGCGTGGTCGCCATGGACGGCCTGCCCGCACCTGACCGGCTAGAAGTCTGCTTCGCAGGGCGCTCAAACGTGGGCAAGTCCAGCTTAATCAACGCGCTGACTGGGACAAAGGGGCTGGCGCGTGCATCAAACACGCCGGGCCGCACACAAGAGATCAACTTTTTCACTCAAGGGCCTGAGCTCTATCTGGTTGACCTGCCGGGATATGGTTACGCCAATGCGCCGGTCAAGGTCGTCGAAAAATGGCAGCGGTTGCTGAAAAAGTATCTCAGCGGCCGTCAAACCCTGCGCCGCGCATTTGTGCTGATCGACTCGCGCCACGGGGTAAAGCCGGTCGACGCAGAGATTATGAAGCTGCTGGACACTAGCGCTGTCACGTTTCAATGCGTTCTGACCAAAGCCGACAAGGTAAAAGCCAACGACCGCGAGAAGGTGCTGCAGCAGGTACGCAGTGCGCTTGCCAAACACCCCGCAGCCTTCCCCGAGATGGTGTTAACATCATCCGAGAAAGGCGACGGAATTCCCACCCTGCGCTCGATCATCGCGCATCTGGAATAGCTTGGCTCTTGGCAGCACTGCTCAAAGACCCTAACACGGGTGCCCAGAGGGACCTCAGCCATGAAGACAAGAGATATGAATCGGGATTGGATCGCCACCGCAGCCACCTTGAACAGCGCCCTGCCCTACCTGCAGCGCTATGACGGGGCCATCGTTGTTATCAAGCTGGGTGGACACGCCATGGGCAGCGACGAGGCGATGGAAAGCTTTGCGCGCGACGTTGTTCTGATGCGGCAAGTCGGTGTAAACCCCGTCATCGTGCATGGCGGCGGCCCTATGATCAACGCCATGCTGGGCAAGCTGGACATTCAGTCCGAATTTGTCGGCGGCAAGCGTGTGACTGACAAAGCCACTGTTGAGGTGGTCGAGATGGTTCTGTCCGGCCTTATAAACAAGCGTATCGTACAGGCGATCAACGGTCAGGGCGGCTCGGCTGTGGGTTTGTCGGGCAAGGATGCAAACCTGATGATTTGCGATCAGACCGATCCATCGCTGGGATTTGTGGGCTCACCGTCCAAGATGAACCCAAAGGTTCTGCATGACCTGTTCTCACATGACGTGATCCCCGTGATTGCCCCGCTTGGTGCGGGCCAGAATGGTGAAACGTTCAACGTCAACGGCGACACCGCGGCTGGCGCGATTGCCTCGGCACTTAAAGCAGATCGCCTTCTGCTGCTTACCGATGTTTCGGGCGTCAAGAATGCCGCCGGAGAGGTCGTGACCGAACTGAAAGCCGGTCAGATCCGTGAGATGACTCTGGAAGGCACTATCGCGGGTGGAATGATCCCCAAAACAGAAACCGCGTTGGACGCGCTTCATAGCGGTGTTCGGGCAGTGGTAATACTGGACGGGCGCGCGCCAAATGCGGTGTTGCTCGAACTGTTTACGGAACACGGTGCCGGATCCCTGATCCGCCCGGATTAACGCCATAGTGATCTTCGACATCTTGCACCGGGCATTAACATGCTCGATTGTGAATGTATGGAGAACGAGCCCCTATTTCGCCTAAGCGTGTTTTTGATCCTGTTTGTTGTGTTTGCGGCGGCAGAGACAATTGCGCCAAAACGCTTAAGAACCTGTCCGCGAAAAAATCGGTGGCTAACCAATCTATCAATCACTGTTTTGAACACACTGATGCTCAGGACTATGGCGATTGGGTTGCCCTTATTGGCCGTTGGCGCTGCCATTGATGCCGGGAAAAATGGATTGGGCGTTTTTAACTGGCTCGCTTGGCCAGGGTGGGTTGAGCTTATTCTGTGTTTGCTGATTCTGGACTTTGCAATCTGGCTACAGCATCTGATTACCCACAAGGTGCCAATCCTTTGGCGGCTACATCGTGTGCATCACGCCGACCGAGACATGGACGTCACTACTGCAGTCCGCTTTCACCCTGTTGAAATCGCGTTGTCCATGATCCTGAAAATCGGGCTAATCTATCTGCTCGGCGCCAGCGCCCTGGCTGTGATCCTGTTTGAGATCCTTCTTAATGGCACAGCGTTGTTCAATCATTCAAACTTGAAGCTCCCCCTTGCCGTGGACGCTGTGGTACGTAGGGTTCTTGTAACTCCCGATATGCATCGCGTACATCATTCGGTGTTCCGAACTGAGCATGACAGCAATTATGGCTTTGCACTGTCTATCTGGGATCGGATGCTGGGGACTTACATCGCACAACCTCGGGACGGGCACGAACAAATGAGCGTGGGATTGGAATGGCAGGACGATCGGCCAACAAAACTGGGATGGAGCCTGGCTCTGCCCTTCCGCCGTCGATGACTTACGCCAATGTCGAACGAGCAGCCACTCAGATTGGGCTGATAGTTATGGGTGCACAACATCCGCGCGTGTCGGGAGCCAAACAACTGGACGGCGGCACATTGATCCTGCTGGGGACGGCAGGAGCGTTCTGGCCCACTCTGGCTGCATCACCTGAGTGGAAGGATGGTCAACCCGATCCTGTAGACCGATGGTCAAAGCGAGTTATTGGCAAACTGGCGCAGGACCTGTCAGCCGCAGCGCACTATCCGTTTGGCGGCCCACCTTACGCACCATTCATTGACTGGGCACTAAACTCCGGGCGCACGTTCAGCAGCCCAGTAGGGGCACTGGTGCACGACACTGTGGGAATGATGATTTCATTCCGTGGCGCTTTGCATTTCACTGGGGAATTTACGATCCCGCACAACTTACAGGAATCTCCATGTATTGAATGCCCCGCCCCTTGCGCGACCACCTGTCCGGTAGAAGCGCTGAATACGCACAGCTTCTACGATGTGGCCGCCTGCAAAGGATATCTAGGTACTGAAGCTGGACAAGACTGCTTGAACGATGGGTGTATCGCGCGGCGCGCCTGCCCTGTCAGCGCAAGTGCCGAGCGTCAACCCGAACAGTCGGCGCATCACATGAACGCTTTTTTTCGATCATGACCCGAACTCTGATTCTGACCCGCCATGCGAAATCCAGTTGGCAAGATCCATTTGTCCAAGATCACGACCGGCCACTGAACAAACGCGGACGAAGGTCGGCTCCTGCGATCGGCCGCTGGTTACAAAGCAATGGTTGGCTACCAGATGAAGTCATCAGCTCAACAGCACAACGCACGCGGGAGACATGGAACCGGTTGGGGCTAAGCGCATCAAAGCTGTCCTTTACCCCCGGCCTCTACCTTGCCGGGCCCGATCAAATGTTTGAGGCGCTTTCGTCGGCTTCGGCAAAGACCGTGCTCATGCTAGGCCATAATCCCGGTATTGCAGAGTTTGCACATCGGTTAGTACGCCAAGCCCCGAACCATCCGCGATTCTACGATTATCCGACTGGCGCAACGACTGTTATCCACTTTGAAGCACCAGATTGGACTTCGGTTCGTTGGGGAAGTGGTGAAGTTCTTGGATTTACAATCCCACGCGAATTGCTCGAATAAAAAAGGCGGGGTAAACCCCGCCTTTCTGATCTTCTGGTCTTGGTTCAATGACCCAGAATTTGGCTTAGGAACAGTTTGGTCCGTTCGCTCTGAGGGTTATTGAAGAACTCCTCCGGTTCGTTCTGTTCCACGATCTGGCCTGCGTCCATAAAGATCACACGGTTGGCAACCTGACGTGCAAAACCCATCTCGTGGGTCACACACAGCATGGTCATGCCTTCCTCGGCCAGCTCGATCATGGTGTCGAGCACCTCTTTGATCATCTCGGGGTCCAGCGCCGATGTCGGTTCATCAAACAACATGATCCGCGGCATCATGCAGAGCGAGCGGGCAATCGCCACACGCTGCTGCTGACCACCCGAAAGCTGGCCGGGATATTTCAGCGCCTGATCCGGGATTTTCACCTTTTCCAGGAAATGCATCGCGCGCTCTTCGGCCTCTTTCTTGGGCGTCTTGCGCACCCAGATCGGGGCCAGCGTACAGTTTTCCAGAATGGTTAAATGCGGGAACAGGTTGAAGTGCTGGAACACCATGCCAACCTCGGACCGGATCTTGTCGATGTTCTTGAGGTCATTCGACAGTTCCGTCCCATCCACGACAATCGTGCCCTGTTGGTGTTCCTCCAGCGCGTTTAGGCAGCGGATCAGGGTGGACTTGCCCGACCCGGACGGCCCCGCGATCACGATCCGCTCGCCCTGATTGACGGTCAGATTGATATCGCGCAGTACGTGGAAGGATCCGTACCACTTGTTCATGTTGTTGATTTCGATGGCGACCTCGTCGCTCACCTGCATCTTGGTGCGGTCGATTTCGCGGTCAATTGCAAGTTCAGACATATGTTGAACTCCTTAATGATGATCCGTGGCAAGGCGACGCTCGAGCCACTGGGAATATTGAGAGATGCCGTAGCAGACGACGAAGAACAGAAGCGCGGCAAAGCCCAGAAGCTCCCAATAGACGCCGTTCCATTCGGTCGACGCCAGGATGGGACCCCGGATCATGCCCACCAGATCGAACATTGAGATGACCGAAACCAGTGTGGTGTCCTTGAACAGGCCCACGGCCACGTTCACGATACCGGGGATCGATATCTTCAATGCCTGCGGCAGGATGATAAGCCGCATCGCCTGCGGGTAATCCAAACCAAGACTGTCTGCTGCTTCGTACTGTCCACGTGGAAGCGCTGCCAGACCACCGCGGATCACCTCGGCAATATAGGCGGCCGAGAACATGGTGATCATGATCACAACGCGCAGGAACAAGTCGACCGTGCTGTCAGGCGGGAAGAAATACGACAGCATCACCGAAGCCACAAACAGCAGTGTGATCAGAGGCACTCCGCGTATAAATTCGATGAAGATAACGCAGACCCACTTGATCAGCGGCATGTTCGACTGACGGCCCAGCGCAAGTGCAATCCCCAACGGGACCGACAACGAAACGCAGGCTAAGCCCAGCATCATGTTGAGCATGAAGCCACCTAGATCGCGGCTGGGAACAGCTGAAAGCCATGCCCCTTCGGACGCGTCCTCTGGGATCAAAGCACCGCCAAGCTTCCAGACGATCAAGGCAACGATAATGGCCCCGAAGAATCCAGCGGCAAAACTGTTCTTCCCGAGCTTCTGAAAGACAGCGCCCGCAGCAACGCAGCCAAGTAGGGCAACGAAGGGTACCAAGATCGTGCCACCCCATATCAGCCAGAAGGCAATAAAGGGATAGAGGGCTGTAAAGATCAGGAGTTTGCGCGGTAGGTCGAAGAACAGGACCGGTGCAACCGCCGCTAGCATCAGTACGAATGCCAGATTAGGCCGCCAATACGCATCGGTAGGGTATTTGAACCCGTAGATAAGCTGAGGCCAGCGTTCGGTCAGAACCGCGAAACACGCACCTGTTTTACCGGCGAGAATCTCTCGGCATTCCGCAAGCGAGTTCGCGTTCCACACTCCATTCAGGATCCATGGCAACGTGTTCTTCAGAAGCACATAGATTAACATCAGCGACAGGACAGTCAGGATTGTATTGGTTGCGCCAGAGAAAAGATTCTCTCGCAACCACTTCACAATACCCGTCTGGTTCGCTGGTGGTGGCGACGGAGGAATGGTGCCATCGGCCACAAAGGCGATCGGGTTTGTTGTTTGATCAGCCATGGCTCAGCGCTCCTTCAACTTGACGGATGCGTTGTAGACGTTCATCACCATTGAGATCAGCAGCGAAGCGGTCAGATAGAACAGCATCAGCAACAGAACACACTCGATCGCACGACCGGTCTGGTTCAGCGTGATGCCACCCAACGTTGCAGTGATATCCGCATAGCCCACGGCAATCGCCAGCGACGAGTTCTTGGTGATGTTCAGATACTGCGAAATCAGCGGCGGGATGATCACCCGCAGCGCTTGCGGCAGGATCACCAGATTCATGATCCGCCCCGGGCGCAAGCCCAGTGCAGCTGCAGCTTCAGTTTGACCTTTCGAGATCGCCTGAATACCCGCGCGAACGTTTTCCGCGATGAAGGCACCGGTATAAATCGACAAGGCAAACCACAAAGCGATCAGCGGGCCACCGATTTTGATACCACCGCTGAAGTTAAAGCCCTTCAGCTCGGGAATGTTCCAAGTCAGACCCATCACCGCCATCAGCAGCGCAAAAGGCACCAGCCAAACGGCCAGTTTCACAAGGCCGGTTTTCGGACGCTCGCCAGTTTGTTCCTGCTTCAGCGTGGCGCGTTTTTCGATTTCGCGTGACGCAAACCAAGAACCGACCAAAAACACGATCACCACAACCCAGTTCAGAATTGTGGCGCTGAACAAGCCATTGGCGAATTCCGGACGCGGGATATAGACACCACGGTTGGTGAAAGCGAACAAGTCAAACAACATGCTGGATGTTGGGTTATCGCCGCGGAAGGCTCTGGGCCCTGGCAATACTGCCGTCATGATGGTGAAGATGATGATGATCCAGATCAGGACCGGGATGTTCCGGAAGATCTCGACATAGACGGCCATCAACTTTGACACGAGCCAGTTATTCGACAGGCGCAATACGCCCGCTATCACACCAAACACCGTGGCGGTAACACAGGCCAGAACAGCGACAAGCAGCGTATTGAGAATTCCAACAATAGCGGCGCGCCCATGCGAAGACTGGCTGTCATATTCAATCAAACGCTGGTTAATGTCGTACCCCGAAGGGTCGCCCAGAAATGTGTAGGAAATGTTGAGGCCGGCGGCCCTGAGATTCTGGATCAGGTTGTTGCCAAGATACCAGATGGAAAGCGCAATAACGACGGCCGCAATCACCTGAAATGTCAGTGAGCGATAGCGGGTGTCGTTTATGAGCATAGACAACCGAAAGTCAGCTTTCGGTGGGTCAGTCATAGTTGACATATTTAGGAATCCCCGTGCTTTTCGAGCGCTTCATTGTCGGCGGGGTTCTCCCCACTCTTGAGCAACTCGTAGCATTCTGATGAGAAAAGGGCGCAGGTTGCCCTGCGCCCTTTCCAATGGATTTTAGCGGAACGGCGGCGAATACAGCAGGCCACCTTCGGTCCACTGTGCGTTCAGGCCGCGAGCCAGACCAATCGGAGTTTCTTCACCGATGTTCTTGGCGAAGACTTCGCCATAGTTACCACCAGCTTTAATCGCCTTGGCGGCCCAGTCAGCGTCCAGACCCAGCATTTCGCCCAGAGTACCTTCGGTACCCAGCAGACGGTTCACTTCGGGGTTGTCACCTGCGCCGGCGCTCAGCTCATCGATATTGGCCGAGGTCACGCCCAGCTCTTCAGCCGAAACCAGAGCGTTCAGAGTCCAGCGGACAACGTCGCCCCACTCGTGATCGCCGTGACGGACCAGCGGGCCCAGAGGCTCTTTCGAGATGATTTCGGGCAGCAGGACGTGGTCACCAGGGTTTTCGAACGTGGCGCGAGTAGCAGCCAGGCCCGATGCGTCGGTGGTGTAAACGTCACATGCGCCAGCCAGATACTGCTGCTGTGCTTCGGCGTTGGTTTCGATCGGAACCGGCTCATAGCTGATGTTGTTCGAGCGGAAGAAGTCCGCCAGGTTCAGCTCGGTTGTGGTGCCGGTCTGGATGCACACGGTTGCGCCGTCCAGTTCCTTGGCCGAGCTTACGCCCAGCGCTTTGGGAACCATAAAGCCCTGACCGTCGTAGTAGTTCACGCCGACGAATTCGAACTTCAGGTCTACGTCGCGGCTGAATGTCCAAGTGGTGTTACGAGCCAGCATGTCGATCTCACCCGAAGCCAGCGCGGTAAAGCGAGTCTTGCCGGTGGTCGGAACAAATTCAACAGCGCTTGCATCGCCCAGTACAGCGGCTGCAACAGCACGGCACAGTGAGACGTCAAAGCCCTGCCATTCGCCATTTGCGTCGGGTGCAGCAAAGCCGACCAGACCGGTGGTCACACCGCAGTTCAGCTTGCCGCGTGCTTTGACATCGTCAACAGTCCCCGCCGCAGCTGCGCCAGCAGCCAGGCCGGCAATGGTTGCCATGCCCAAGATTACGGATTTTTTCATTTTTACCTCTTCCTGATTTTCCATCCCTTTATGGGACGGTTCGATCCAGCACTATACGCGCCAGAAAGGTTACCCAAAAGGTGTCTCCCCTTTAGTGGCCCGAGTTTGGGCGTATTCATCAACAAACGTCAAGGGCTGGATCAGGGAAAACGATTGATCAATTTGGGCAAAAAGGGGCGCAAAATCACGATTTGAGCTCAAAAAGTCTCAGATCGAGATGTCGAAGAAACGCTTGGCATGCAAAAACGCTGCTTTTTTTACTTCGGCTGCAGCGTGTGCCTCATCATCATGACCCCACTGTTCGATCTGCCACAGTTCATCCAATCGGGAAATATGCCAGATCTCATCTGGCGCTCGCCAATCCAAAGCCGCAGCAAATCCAAGAATCAATGATCCGGACAGACTGACAAGATCGTGAAACGCCGCCAATTGAAAGGCATTGAGCGCGTGTACCCGGTTGCGCAACGTTTGCAGTGTTTCGGTGTCTTGCGGTTGATGCACCACGCCCACGCGCGAAATTAAACGTGCGCCCAGCGCGTCGGCAGCCCAATCCAATGCAGGGTCCCAGTCGTTTGCCTGCCGGTTTTGCAAAGCCTCGGGGTGCGTCGCCCGATAGCACAACAAATCCGAATCGCCATAATCTGCCAGCATATCAGCAACCTCACCATGCTGATGCTGCACCTTGTCGATCGCCGCGTTGGCCGAACGGGTGAAAGGCATCGTGGTGGGATCGACCTCTTTTTCCTGCGCATCCCATTCATCGGCAATGGCCTGCGCCATGGCATGCGTGGGAAGGACCAGCGCTGCTTTTGCCGGTGTCTTGACACGACGACCATCCAGCTCAACCGTGTAACCGTTGTCGATCTCAACGACTGCGCCTGACGTCCAGAAGCGTTTTGGTTTCCAGTCGCTCATATTTTTCAGTCCCAGATGTTGGCCAGTGTCACTGGCAATTCTTCGAAGCTCTCGATCACGTATTGGGCAGTGCTCAGGGCTGATCGATCATGGTATCCCCAGCTTACTCCGATCCCAGCGACCTGCGCGGCAGCAGCCATTTCCATGTCAAAACTGGTATCGCCCACCATGACCGAATGAGGGGCCCCCACGCCGGTTTCGGCCAGCGCCGTCTCGATCATCGATGGATGCGGTTTTGAGGGGTGATGATCGGCCGCCTGCCGAGTGATGAAATATTGCTCCAACCCATGCGCCTCTAATAGCGCATCCAGTCCGCGCTTGGATTTCCCGGTCGCAACGCCCAGCAGCAACTCGGGCATATCATGGAGTGCCTGAATTACTTCTCGAGCGCCCGGATAAAACGGAGAGCTGGCTGCGCCCTGCTCTAACCGTTGCGCGTGATAGGCCTGTTTGTAGCCATCAACCAGCGCGTTCTGCACCAGATCGGACTGATCTGACGCAAGACGTGCCATCGCATGGGGCAGAGACAAGCCAACGATGGACAGGATTGCGTTTCGGCTCGGCACTGGCAAAGACTGCGCCTGAAAGCTGGCAGTCATTGCCGACACGATGGCACCCTGACTGTCGACAAGCGTGCCATCCACGTCGAACAAAACCAGCCGTAAGGGCGCACTCATCGCAGCTGCTCGAATGGATCGTCGGATGCCAGATCCTCGGTCCAGCCGAGCGTATCCCAACTGTGCTTCATGTGGTCTGGCAATGGGGCTGTAATCGTGATGGGTTTTCGTGTTTCCGGATGCTCAAATGACAGACTGCGGGCGTGCAGGTGAAGTTTCTTGCTGATGATGCCGCCCAGCTGAGCCCCCCAACCATCGCCGAGGTTTTCCTGTCCCGAGCCACCGTATTTTCCATCTCCAATGATAGGGTGGCCGATCGCCGCCATATGCGCCCGCAGTTGATGTGTTCGGCCGGTCACCGGCTCCATCGCAACCCATGCCGCCCGGCCCGCCACACGGTAGAGCGTGGCATAGAGCGTATGCGCGCGTTTTGCGCCGGGCGTGTCGTTCACTTCGCTCGGATGAACAGCGATCATCTTCTCGCCTTCGCCCTGTTTGCCATGCCCCGGAGCCTTGACCAGACCGGTCTTGATCTCTCCGAGATAAGGCGTCGGCACCCCTGCAACGAGCGCCCAATAGATCTTTTGGGTGTTGCGGTGCCGGAAGGCTGCCGTCAGCCCCTTGGCGGCCTCGCGCGTACGGGCCATCAACAGAACCCCAGATGTGTCCTTATCCAACCGATGCACAAGGCGCGGGTTCTCATCGCACCCAAAGCGCAACGCCTCTGACAGGCTGTCCACATGGCGGGTCTGACCACTTCCGCCCTGCACCGGCAGCCCATGTGGTTTGTTCAGCGCCAGCACGTGATCGTCCTTATAGATCACGCAAGACTGGATCATCTTTGCGTCGGCGTCCGAGACACGGTGCTTTACGACTGCCGGCTTATGGTCCGCATCCGGTAGCGGGGGCACACGCACCGACTGCCCGACCTCCAATCGAGTCGCGGCTTTGACCCGCCCGCCATCAACGCGCAGCTCACCCTTGCGACACATCTTCTCGATCCGGCCTTGGCTGACATGGGGAAACAGCCGGCGCAGCCAACGATCCAACCGCTGTTCGCCATCGCCCTCAGCTACGGTGATCACCTGTACGCCGCTCATGCCATTGCCCCTTTTTCCGCACGGCTGATCCGCCCGGATTGTGCTGGTTTCAGTGCTTTAGAAATCATGCGCGTCTGTCGCGCGCATCGGGTGCAGAGTCAAGCCTAGCCCGGATTGCGCTGCGTTCTCAGTTTGGCAAAGTACTCCAACCGTTTTTTTAGTTCTCGTTCAAAACCGCGCTCGACCGGCTGATAGAGAACCGGGCGCTTCATATCATCCGGGAAATAGTTCTGACCCGAGAACCCATCTTCGGTATCGTGGTCATAGGCGTAACCTGCCCCATACCCCTGATCCTTCATCAGCGATGTCGGTGCGTTAAGAATATGTTTGGGCGGCGGTTCACTGCCCGATTGTTTTGCCAACCGCATCGCTGCCTTGTACCCCACATAAGCCCCGTTCGATTTTGGAGCGAGCGCCAGATACACCAACGCTTGTGCCAGTGCCAATTCGCCCTCGGGCGAGCCCAGCCGTTCGTAGGTTTCCCAGCTATGAAGACAGATTGATTGCGCCTGCGGATCTGCCAGTCCGATATCCTCGACCGCCATTCGCGTGATCCGGCGTGCCAGATAGCGCGGGTCTTCACCCCCTGTCAGCATCCGCGCGAACCAATAGAGCGCCGCGTCCGGATCCGATCCACGCACAGATTTGTGCAGGGCCGAAATAAGGTTGTAGTGCTCGTCCCCCGATTTGTCGTATTTCGCTGCCCGCCGCATCAGACGCGTCGACAGCACATCAGA
This sequence comes from Ruegeria sp. AN6, assembly GCF_056540425.1. Classification (NCBI taxonomy): domain Bacteria; kingdom Pseudomonadati; phylum Pseudomonadota; class Alphaproteobacteria; order Rhodobacterales; family Roseobacteraceae; genus Ruegeria; species Ruegeria sp. AN6. Next base: position 52,024 of record NZ_JBQFWR010000017.1, on the reverse strand, counting down.
ATCCAGTGCGGTTTCCACGGTCCAGGCGGCAACTTGTTCGATCAGGTTCAACAGCGCGCGCCCGTCGCCATCCGCCATTTCCTGCAGCGCTTCGCGCGCCGCAGGGGTTAGGGGCAAGGCACGGTCCAGCTCTTTCTCGGCCCGTTGGGTCAAGCGTTCAAGATCAGCGAGGCTGAGACGTTCCAGCACCAGCACCTGAGATCGGCTGAGCACCGCTGCGTTCAATTCGAAGGACGGGTTTTCGGTGGTCGCGCCGACCAGAAGGATCGTGCCGTCTTCCATATGCGGCAGAAACCCGTCCTGTTGGGCTTTGTTGAAGCGATGGATTTCGTCAACGAACAGCAAAGTGCCCTGCCCGTTCTGACGGCGGATCTTGGCGGCTTCGAACACCTTCTTCAGATCCGGAACACCGGTAAAGATAGCACTGATCTGTACGAAATGCAGATCAGTTTCCTGCGCGAGCAACCGGGCAATTGTCGTCTTACCTACGCCCGGAGGCCCCCAAAAGATCAGGCTCGACAGGCTTCCAGAAGCCAGCATCACTCCCAACGGAGCATCCTGGCCCAACACTTGTTCCTGCCCGATCACCTCGGATAAGGATTGCGGACGCAACCGATCTGCTAGCGGTCTGTGCGGCGAAGCCGTGGGTTCGCTCGACCCTGTATCAAACAGATCATTCACGGATCACATCCGGAACCGCAATGAGATTGTCCGCCCACCGCGTTCAATTTGAACCTGAACCCGGCGACCCGGGTCGGTCAGAACCTGAACAACATCTTCTGGCACGTCAATCTTGCCGCCGTTTATAACCTCAAGCACATCCCCTGCACGCAAGCCCGCCCGCGCGCCGTATTGTCCGGGATCGACGACAACAACACCTGTTTGAGACAGCTTCAATCCGAGGCGCACAATGACCGCCGGATTGACCCCGGAGACTATAAGCCCCGGCAGCGCGGTATCTTCGCCCAAAATCGTCTCGTTCGCGGCAGGCGTTTCGGGCGCTCGGATCAATGCGACTTCGATATCAGCACGCTCCTCACCTCGTAGCCGTGTCAGCACGGATTTGCCGCCCACCCCGGCAACCACCATGCGAAACTTCATCTCGGCTGGAGAATTCACCTCATCCCCATCCACATGCGTGACTACATCGCCTACCCGCAAGCCCGCTTCGGCCAGCGGACTAAGCGCATGAAGGTCCGACACCACAACGCCCATCGGGATGACCAATCCTAAAGATTCGGCAATATCCGCGCTCATGTGCTGACCGGCCATACCGGCCCAAGGGCTGACGAAGCTTTCATTCCCTGCCCGCGCCTGACGTAGAAATTCCGCCACCAAATTCGCCGGAATTGCAAATCCAATACCGTTTGACCCTCCCGACCGGGTCAGAATCGAAGTATTGATGCCGATCAAATCCCCATTCACATCGATCAGTGCACCGCCCGAATTACCGGGATTGATCGCCGCATCGGTTTGGATGAAATATCCACGTGCATTACCCGTCGCCGTGCCGGTCCGTGCCAATCCCGAGATTATCCCTGAAGACACAGTTTGCCCGACCCCGAACGGGTTCCCGATCGCAAGCGCCAGTTCACCTACTTCTACATGATCGGAGTCGCGCAAATGCAGAAAAGGTAGCTCGCCCGCCTCCTCCAGCCGCAGGATGGCAATGTCGCTTTCCTTATCGCCCAGCACAACCTTGGCCGAATACTCACGACGGTCCGTGGTCACCACCCGTATCTCTGTGGCTGTCCCAACCACGTGATAATTGGACACGACATAGCCGTCTTCCGACAAAACGACGCCCGATCCGAGCGAGTTCTGAATACGTTGACGGGGCTCCCCAAACCCCCGACCAAAGAAGTCCTGAAAGAACGGGTCTGAGAACAGCGAATTGGTTCGACCTTCCCGTATGATCTTGGCATAGATATTTACCACTGCCGGGGCAGCTTTCCGAACTACCGGGGCAAAACCCAGTCCAATCTCGGCCTGTGATTGGGGCACTCGCGTTTCAGCTGAGGCAGTCGCAGCCACCACCATCAGGCTTATCACTAGAATACTGCGGATCATGTGACCTCCAATCAGGAATGATCGAAGATATGCGAAGCCCGCGCCATGAATGCAAGAGCCGATGAACTGTGCGACCGCGACTAGCTTAGTCGACACACTGCAGGCATAGGCGTGGCCGACAATTCCCGTATCTGAACCTCAAAACAGAAAAACCTCCGCACGGTTGCCCGAGCGGAGGTTTATTTCCGACCAAATGGTCAGAATTTATTATTCGTCTGCAGCCTCTTCAGCAGCAACGCGGGCTTTGTCAGCCGCGCCTTTAGCGTCGACGTCACGATCAACGAATTCGATGATCGCCATCGGAGCCATGTCACCATAGCGGAAGCCAGCTTTCAGGATGCGGACATAGCCGCCCTGACGCTCGGCGTAGCGGGGGGCCAGAACTTCGAACAGCTTTGCGACGTCTTTGTCTTCTTTCAGCTGCGAAGCGGCCTGACGACGGGCGTGCAGGTCGCCGCGCTTGCCCAGGGTGACCAGCTTTTCGATGATCGGGCGCAGTTCTTTTGCCTTCGGCAGAGTTGTTTTGATTTGCTCATGCTCGATGAGCGAGCCAGCCATGTTCGCAAACAGAGCTTTGCGGTGCTCATGAGTACGGTTCAGGCGGCGGTAACCACGTGCGTGACGCATTTTCTAGTTCCTTCTTTCGCGTTTTGCTTTGTCTGGCCGGCGATGCGTGTCACCGGCTCTCCTTGGGGCGGAAGTGCCCATTTCGTCCCCGGATAGTCCCAATTCGGGCCGGGCATTTGGGAAGACGCGCTTAAAACGCGTCTTCGAATTTCTTCGCCAGATCTTCGATATTGTCGGGCGGCCAGTCCTCGACATCCATGCCGAGGTGCAGACCCATGCCGGACAGCACTTCCTTGATCTCGTTCAGCGACTTGCGGCCGAAGTTCGGGGTGCGCAGCATCTCGGCTTCGGTTTTCTGGATCAGATCGCCGATGTAAACGATGTTGTCGTTCTTCAGGCAGTTTGCCGAACGGACAGACAGTTCCAGCTCGTCCACTTTCTTCAGCAGCAGCGGGTTGAACTCCAGACCATCGTCTTCGTCCTGGCGGCCAGCCGATTCCGGCTCGTCGAAGTTGACGAAGATTGACAGCTGATCCTGCAGGATGCGTGCGGCGAAGGCCAGCGCGTCTTCCGGCGTGATCGAACCGTCGGTGTCGATCTTCAGGGTAAGCTTGTCATAGTCCAGAACCTGACCTTCACGGGTCGGCTGAACGTCATAGGCAACCTTTTTGACCGGCGAATAGATCGCGTCGATCGGGATCAGACCGATAGGTGCGTCTTCGGGCTTGTTCTTCTCAGCCGAGACGTAGCCTTTGCCGGTGTTGACGGTCAGTTCCATGAACAGGTCAGCGCCATCGTCGAGGTGGCAGATGACGTGATCGCGGTTCAGAACCTCGATGCCGGCGCTTTCGCTGATGTCGCCTGCGGTGACAACGGCAGGGCCTTTGGCATTGATCGACAGGCGCTTGGGGCCTTCAACTTCCATGCGCAGCGACACGCCTTTGAGGTTCAGGATGATGTCGGTGACGTCTTCACGTACGCCTGCGACCGAGGAGAACTCGTGCAGGACGTTGTCGATCTGAACGCTGGTGATGGCCGCGCCTTGCAGCGAGCTCATCAGAACGCGACGCAGCGCGTTGCCCAGTGTCAGACCAAAGCCACGCTCCAGCGGCTCAGCAACCAGGGTTGCCTGACGCGCGGGGTCGTTGCCTGGCTTGCCGTCAAGCTGGGTCGGCTTGATCAATTCTGCCCAATTCTTATGGATCATGTAATCCCTCCATTCCTGTCCGCGCCCCATGACCAACAAGGTGCAGACGCCCGAGGTTCAAAATGACGTGCTGGGGCCGTGCAAAAACACGGGCCCCAGCCTAATTCAAAATCGCTTAGACGCGACGACGCTTCGGCGGACGGCAGCCGTTGTGAGCGATCGGTGTCACGTCGCGGATCGACGTAATGTTGAAGCCCACCGCTGCCAGCGCGCGCAGAGCCGATTCACGGCCCGAACCGGGGCCCTGAACTTCGACTTCCAGCGTCTTGACGCCATGGTCCTGCGCCTTTTTGCCTGCGTCTTCTGCAGCCATCTGAGCGGCGTAGGGTGTCGATTTCCGCGATCCTTTGAAGCCCATGGTACCGGCAGACGACCACGAAATGGCGTTACCCTGTACGTCCGAGATCAGGATCTTGGTGTTGTTGAAGGTCGAGTTCACATGGGCAACGCCCGATGCGATGTTCTTACGCTCTTTGCGCTTGATGCGAGTCTTATCGCGTGCCATCGGTCAGACCCTCCCTTATTTCTTCTTACCGGCAATGGCCTTTGCGGGGCCTTTGCGGGTACGAGCATTGGTGTGGGTACGCTGACCGCGAACCGGCAGGTTGCGGCGGTGACGCAGACCGCGATAGCAGCCCAGGTCCATCAGACGCTTGACGTTCATCTGAACTTCACGACGCAGGTCACCTTCGACGGTGAAGTTTGCATCGATGTGCTCGCGGATGGCCAGAACTTCGGCGTCGGACAGTTCGTTGACGCGACGATGCGCTTCAATGCCCACGGCTTCGCAGATTGCTTTGGCCGAAGTGTTTCCGATACCGGTGATATATGTGAGGGCGATTGGTACCCGCTTTGCAGTCGGGATGTTTACGCCGGCAATACGTGCCACGTGTCACTTTCCTTTTTTGTTGCGGTTCCGTAACTCCGGAACCTTTTTTCACAACACTTTACCGTGGCAGTGACGCCAGAGGGTCCAGTATTATTCGAGGTGGTCGGGGCGTTTGGGACGAATCCCGCACGCGATCTTGATTCCCTTTAGGGATGGGGGTCGATATGGGCTTTTGGCGTTGGCGTCAAGGACAATTGATCGCTTCACTTATCTTCGAGTTTTGCAGTTTCGAACTTTGTGCCTTTGACTTGAAAAATCCGTAGCCCATGTTGCGAAAACTCGGCTTCAATTTCCCGCTTCTTTTCCTCAATGGGTTTCCAGATAATCCGAACCACTGACCAGTAGGCAATGAGGAATACTCCCCAGAAACTCAACGACGCAAACGAAAGGTCGCTAAAGGTATGGGGCGCAGCAAACCATTCGAAAAAGAGCGCCGCCGCTGGAAAGAACACCAGTAAGCCCACAACAAGAACTAGAGCGCATAAGCGCAGTTCCAGCCGAAGAAGGTCACCATATCTCGCAGCCGAATTTTGAAGAGTCTCCGGTACGCTGACAGATGCGCGTTGACTCAACCCAGCACGGCCTCAATCGACGCGGTGACTTCCTTGATATCCGCCAGCCCATTCACCGGGCGCAGATCACCTTTGGCGTAGTAATAACCAATCAGCGGAGAGGTCTTCTTGTAGTATTCCATCAAGCGCGTGCGCAGGCTGTCTTCGTTGTCGTCGGCACGACGGACGAAGTCATTTTCCTTGCCACAATTGGTGCATTTGCCATCCGCAGGAATCGGCTTGGTGTTGTCGTTATAGACCTCACCACATCCGCCACAGGTTGACCGCGCCGTGATCCGGTCCACCAGCGCGTCATCGTCCACGCGCATCTCGATCACCGTATGCAGTGACTGGCCCAGCTTGGTCAGCAGAGCCGACAGCGCATCGGCCTGTGCCAGCGTCCGAGGGAAGCCGTCAAAGATGAAACCGGCGCCTTTTTCGGTGGTCAGTTTCTCTTCGATCAGGCCGATCACGATCTCGTCGGTGACCAGCTTGCCCGCGTCCATGATCGCAGCAACCTTCTGGCCCATTTCCGTGCCCGAGGTTTTGGCCTCGCGCAGCATGTCTCCGGTGCTCAGCTGCACCATACCGCGGGTTTCAACCAGGTGACGCGCCTGCGTTCCTTTGCCTGCCCCCGGGGGGCCGAGAAGAATGATGTTCATCGACGAGCAGCTCCCTTTCTGCCGCGTTTCTTGCCTTTGCCGCGCAGTTGGGACTTTTCAATCAGCCCTTCGTATTGATGCGCCAGCAGGTGGCTCTGGACCTGTTGGATGGTGTCCATGGTCACAGAGACGATAATCAGAACCGAGGTGCCGCCGAAATAGAACGGGATGGCAAACTGGCCCCGCAGAATTTCAGGCAACAGACAGACCGCCGCCAGATAGGCCGAACCCAGCACCAGCACGCGGTTGACCACGTATTCCAGATACTCAGAGGTTTTCTTGCCCGGACGGATACCCGGTACAAAACCGTTCTGCTTTTTCAGGTTGTCCGCCACATCGTCCGGCTTGAACGACACGTTGAACGTGTAGAAATAGGCGAAGAACACGATCATCGACGCGAAGAACAGCAGGTACAGCGGCTGACCGGGACCGAAGTTCGCCAGCAGCCACGACATGACCGGGCCATTTGTGGCGCCCGACGAGAAAGTCGAGATCGTCACCGGGAGCAGCAGCAGCGAGCTTGCAAAGATCGCCGGGATCACGCCCGCCGGGTTCACTTTGACTGGCAGATGGCTGGAGCCACCTTCATAGACTTTCATACCGGCCTGACGGCGCGGGTATTGGATGTGGATCTTGCGCAGGGCCCGCTCCATGAACACCACGAATGTGATCACGGCGATGACCATGATGATTACACCAACGATCACGGCAGGGCTGATCGCGCCGCTGCGGCCACTGGCAAAGAACTGCGCAAGAGCAGCCGGAACCTCGGCGATAATGCCGACGAAGATGATCAGAGAGATACCATTGCCGATGCCGCGTGCAGTGATCTGCTCACCCAGCCACATCAGGAACATGGTGCCGCCGACCAGAGTGATCATGGTCGACATACGGAAGAACAGGCCCGGATCAGTGGCCAGATCACCCGATTCCAGCGAAACGGCCAGACCATAAGCCTGAACGGTGGCCAGCGCCACGGTGCCGAAACGGGTGTATTGGTTGATCTTCTTGCGGCCCTGCTCACCCTCTTTCTTGAGTTGCTCAAGCGCGGGAACCATCGATGTCAGCAGCTGTACGATGATCGAGGCCGAAATGTAGGGCATGATGCCGAGGGCAAAGATACCCATCCGCCCCAGCGCCCCGCCGGTGAACATCGAAATCATGCCGCCGATGCCCTGCCCCGCCTGCTCCATGAACTCGCGCAGGGCTGCACCGTCAATGCCAGGCACCGGAATGAAGGTGCCCAGACGATAGACGATCAGCAATGCAAGCGTGAACAGGATGCGGTTGCGCAGATCGGTGGCTTTACCAAGGGCAGCCCAGCTTGTGTTGGCTGCCATTTGTTCTGCTGCTGATACCATAAATCGGTCTCTCTTATGAAAACACCGCCCGGAACCGTTTTCCGGCTCGGGCGGCGTCTTGGAAAACTCTGTGGTCTATGTAAGCGGGTCTTGACCCGCTCACAAGCGCTTACTCTGCCGCAGCCGCTTTTGTGACCGTAAGTGAGCCGCCCGCTTTCTCAACCGCCTCAACAGCAGCTTTCGAAGCACCGGTTACTTCTAGGTTCAATTTGGCGCTGATCTCGCCTTTGGCCAGAACGCGGACACCGTCCAGCTTGCGACGAACCAGACCGGATGCAACCAGTGTATCCTCGGTGATCGCAGCTTTGGCGTCCAACTTGCCGGCGTCGACGAATTTCTGGATCAGGCCCAGATTGATAACGGCAAATTCCTTGCGGTTCGGCTTGTTGAAGCCACGCTTGGGCAGGCGCTGGTACAGCGGCATCTGGCCGCCTTCATAGCCATTGATGGCCACACCCGAACGGGATTTCTGGCCTTTGATACCACGGCCACCCATTTTACCTTTGCCGGAACCGGGACCACGACCAACGCGAGTGCGTTTCGGTGCGGCGCCAGGATTGTCGCGCAATTCGTTCAGTTTCATTTCGCTTCTCCTAAGCCGGATGTGACCCCCGAAGCGTGATGGGCCAAACACGGCATTTCTTGGTTTTGATTCTCGTGGACGGAAATCCACCGGAGCGCTCTACAGCGTTGCGGCTGCGGTTGCAAGGTTTGTTGCATCACAACTGCAAAACCAAAAGAGGCGCCGGATTGGCGCCTCTTCATCGGTGAGTGGTTGGGGTGTTACGAGCAATAAGCGTGATCGCGCGCGATATCCGCGATGTCGCAGCGGCGAACGCCGATGTCGTCCAGCTCGCGATTGGTCAGACTTTGCAATTCGCGATAGGTGCGGCTGTATTGAGCAGCACGTGCGCGGTTTTCTTTTACACGCTCAACAAAGCTCGCAATACGCGCGCTCAGGTTGAAGCCGCCATGTGTCAGTGTAGCTGTATGTGCCATATCTTTGATCCTTTCGAATATCGGGGCGCATTCCCCGATGTCACTTACTTTGTTCCTTCATTGGACAAGGGTGAGATAGGCGCACTCGATACCGCTAACAACGCGTGTTTTGGTCTAGCCGGTATGCGATAGAGTAATGGCAGTGCGGGTATCGTACCTGTTGTCACAACTGAACCAAATCGCCCATGCAGAGTAGACTAGTCATTCATCGCACTGTCTTGGATATTGTCTAATCTGTTTGTGTTAACTGCCTAATATCAACCGAATGACGCCGAATTTCTCACGCTACGCGGTCAACAGAGCGCCCGATTTCAACAGCGATACTCTCTCAATTTGGCAGTTCGGACAATTGCCAACATAATGTCTGCACGATGCTCACGCGTTTCGACGACAAGGAGGTCTGGAATGGTCCTCAAGAATTTTGCAGCGCCGCTAAAGCAGTTTGACCCATTTAGATGGATTGGAGAAGCAGTCAGCCGGATTGCGCTTCCAATTCGCATCAAGCTTCCCTTTGCTTTTTTGGTAATCGTGGGCCTGATGGTTTCGCTGGCCCTCACGGGTGTTTCAGAATTGCGCCAGGCCAACAAAAGGGCGTCTGACTTGGTAGATGATCAAATCAGGGTCAGCACATTGCGTTCGATTGGACGCAGCATCCAAGCCGTCAGACTCGCGGGTGCGGAACTGTTTCTAAACCACGGTGACAGCGAAAAGAACAAAAGTCTCGCGAGTAGGTTCAATGACGAAGTTTTCTTGCTTCGTGCTGCCGCAGATCAAACCGGAATCGATACCAGAGCCACATTTTTTGTTACGCCAGAATACGAGCAAGAATATTACGCGAAAGACAGAGATATCCAACCAGTTGCGTCGCAATTGCGTAACCTGTTCGCCGAAGGCGATATCAAAGGAGCCCGAGCTGTCTATGATACGGACTTCCTACAAACTTTGGATGCATTTGACCGTATCGTTTCCAAGATTTCATTTAATCTGGGGCAAGAAATGCGCGCGCGGGCCAAAGAGAACGCCGACGCGTTCGAACGCGCACGGCGCTTGGTACTTGGTGCATCTTGCTTTGCTGTTGCTCTTGCTTTGGTTCTGGGCCTTTCAATTTCGGCTTCTATCACAAGTTCTCTGGACCGGATAAAGCTGGCGCTGAGTCAACTCGCCGTTGGAGACTTCAATACACGCGTCAATGTATCTAACCGTGATGAATTTGGTGAACTTGCAGCGCACGCAAATCAGACAAGTATTAAATTGGGAGAGCTTTACGAGGCTGTAGAACATCAGAAGGCCGAGCTTGCTGACCTGAATTCTGCGCTGGAAAGCAAAGTGCAAAGGCAAGTAGAAGAAATCGACCGAGCAAATCGATTGCGGCGTTTTTTACCAGCCCAAGTGGCCGAGATGATTGTTGCCGCACCGGATGAACTCGAGATATTGCGCACGCAACGCGCTGAGATCACCGTGCTGTTTATCGACCTTCGAGGGTTTAGCGCCTTCGCCAATGCCGCCACTCCTGATCAGGTCATCGAAGCGCTCAACGCGTTTCATGGCGCTTGCGGCCCGCTGATTGAAGCGAGCGGCGGAACGCTGGAACGCTTTCTGGGGGATGGTCTAATGGTGTTGTTCGGAGCACCCGTTGCGATGGAAGCCCCGGCGCAAAAAGCGGTTGCTCTGGCATTGGATCTGCGCTCGGCCGTCAAAAAGGCGATAGTTCCATTTGAGGCCGGTTCGGATGCACATCATCTTGGGGTCGGCATCGGGATTGGCACCGGTGCGGCGACTTTGGGTCAAATCGGGTTTGAAGGTCGGCGCGACTATTCTGCTATCGGCCCCGCGCCCAATCTGGCTGCGAGGCTTTGCGAACAAGCTGCAGAAGATTAGATTCTGATTTCGCACGCGACTGCATGGCAGATCGACTACGAATTACAACCGGCAGGGCCATTTGACCTAAAAGGCATTGGTAATAACATTGCTGCCTTTGAATTGGACGCTCTGGTGAGCGAGCAACAGTAGAACTCATAATGGGCATGTTTCTTCGGGTGCGAATTGGCCAAAGATTCCAGTGGTTTCCACCACAAGAAAAACGCCCCCGACTATGCCGAGGGCGTTTCCATTTCTTCAAAGAGCTCGCGCTTAGCCGCGCTCTTCGATGATCTCAACCAGATGCGGGATCTTGTTGACCATGCCGCGGACCGAAGGAGTGTCTTCCAGTTCACGGGTTTTGTTCATCTTGTTCAGGCCCAGACCGATCAGGGTTGCACGCTGTTCAGCGACCTTAATGTCAGGGCTTGGTTACGAAAATACTGCTCACAATTCGCACCCGTCGAATTGAGATAGAGCCCAGATTGAATATCCTAAACTCGGTCCAAGCCTGGGCTTGTATCTTTACCTTACGAGACGCGGCCCATACTCGGCATATTCTTCCCAAATGGGGGTTGTATCACACACTCTCATTTCTGCTTCCGAGGTGCCGGTAATAGAACCCAATGACTTCATGGTAATGCCTTCGATCTTCTTGGCTCTGGCATGAAAATAAATGTCACCCTGTGTCCAGACTGTTCCACCATAGGAAGAAAAGTTTGCGTTGGCATAAAACCCGCCCATACTGATAATGCTGGCTTCGCCGCCCGGCGCGCAGTCGTCATCCTTGCCCATCTGTAATCCTGAATGCGAATAGACAGATTGTGCGGAGGTGTTGGTTGTGGCAATCGTTGCATCCTCCAGCACAACGTTCGAGGAAAACTCGATTTTGCAGTCGGTTACCATCGAGAAGTTCTCATAAGTACCCGACTTGAAGGTAATAGTGCCGCCGGAACATGCATGTTTGTAGGCCTTTCCGGAAGTGATATCTTCAGGGCGTATCTCCATTACAGAAATCGTATCTTCCGCCACTTCGGTAACGGTTGAAGGCGTAAACGCACTGGTGCCTGTCTTCAATTCGTCGATGATCGTAGGAATTTGGCTAAGTGAGGAAAAATCGTACCAACCTTCGGTCCGTGCATGTTCAAGGTTTGCGTTTGTCGCAAAGCCTGAATCAGGAAGACGAAGATCTTCGGCATGAGGCATCGAGACCTTGGCACCCATGATATTTGCATCATAGTTGTCCGGCGTGAAATAGTTATTCGACCTCAGACTGACATATTGGTTGGAATGCATACAAAAACCAGGCCCATAGAAGTTCTGGGAATCAACTGTAAGGGGGCCTTGAGCCAAGAGACCTTGATACGAACATGGCTTGAGCTTCATCGCATAGATTGCTTCGCTAGCCACGTCAAAGCTGTCAAAACCAATAATAGACAAAATGAAGTTCAGAGTTGGATTGCCTCGGTCCTGCGTCATTCCCGCATAGACGTGCACGGCTTCGGTCGCGACGGGCGATGATACAAAAGTGCGCTTATCAAAATCCCAAGTTCCAAATGTGAAATCGGCTGATCTTACCGCAGTATCCATATTTGTTCTGGGCAACATCTTCGTCAGTACGGCAAGGCCTTCTGCCCTTGCGTCCGTGGCACTCTTGGTCTGACGCGCCAACAACGCCGCATGAGCGGAAGAATCCGCCGCGTTCTGCAGCCTTTGATTATCGGCTTGGCGCTTTTGGAAATCGATCGCTAACCCCCCCAAGACCACCAATATAATGCAAAAGTACAGAGACAGAATTGTGGCCGATCCGTCTTCGTCACTCAGGAAAAAACTGGCGAGATATTCAGAGAGTTTCATCTCAAAACTCCACGAGATGGTTGCTTGTTACGTCGATCTCAACTCCGCTGAATGTATTGCGTAAAAACTGCATTGGCATCAGATCAACTGCTGGAACTTGCACTGATGCAGTCGCCATCTTGAACGATTTTGACACATCAACAGTGACATTGGCACCTAGGTGCGAGAGCTGGTTCGATAAATCTAGTTCTGCTTCTGCATCGTCGCGGTAAAGACCCAGTGAGTGCTCTCTCGATACCGTTTGGACAACGCGCAAAATTAATGACTCCTGCACAAAAACCATCGAGACATTTAAGGCGAAAATCATCAAGAAAAAGAACATCGGAATCCAGATCATAGCCTCTACAGTGAAAGAGCCAGACTCGCAGTTCCAGAAATCCGACATGCGCCGCTTCGAGTTAGAAAATATTTTTTCGTGCAGTTTTGACATTGAACAACTTTTTACACTAGCTACTTCACAAACTGCACCTTGGTTTGCAGTTTCAGCCATTTCTCGGTCCTTTCTCAACAAAGACTCTTTGGTCGAATCGTCTTCAACCCTGACTTGCAGAGAGAGTTTGCCCGAAAGCTATTAAACACCTTTTGAACACACCGTTCATATTCAATTAACATTGAGTGTTTTTCGTGCACAATTAACTGTGTTCATCAAAGTTTTCTGCTTAAAACGCTTGATTTCCTAAGGTTATCGAAGTTCCGAGAAATCTCCTTTTTTATCGGTTCGCCCAGTGAATTATTAGTCTGGCGACCTTGGAGCGCACTCAATCCACTTGGCAGGAATTGACCGAGGCGTGCACAGAATAGGTGTCAATCAAACTATCGTTCTGATGAAATGTAACCGTCATCATCATGGATATTAGTCGTGTGCGGTGCTTCGGTGTGTGGGTTGATTAGGTGTACTCACCCCACGGGCAGACGATCCGAGGGCAACTCGGCCTGCAAAGAGATGGTGCACAGGCAAACAGCGCAGGTGCCGAATGTATTGGCCGTTATGCCTTATCATTCGGAGATTGCCTGGCGATAACGGGAGGCCGTCCAGATATGAAAGCCGCCGCCCACAGGTTCGGTTGTTACACCCTCGAAATGCGGACTGAGCAGGTCGATCTCAGATTTCAGACACAGGCCACGTATCCGCCCGCCCTTGTATTTGCGCATGTCGCGTGTAAGCGAGTCTACGCTGCGCAGATAGATATGCTGCCCCGGTCCGGCCTTGGGAGCATGAACGTGCACCGCGCCACGGGGGAAGTTCCGATTTTCGAGCCTGCAGAAGATTGCCGTCTCACCAGATTCAAAGCTGTCGTTTAATTGCCCAAGGATCTCGGCGATAGGCATGCCGTAGTCCCGTGACTTCGATTGCGCCAGAACCTCGACCGGTCGCAGCGGACCGCCCAGTGCAACAACAACCAGAACCGCTGCAATGCATCCGATTACAGGGCGTCGGCAGACGTAGAAGATCAACCATGCCGCGCCGACGCACAACAAAGGCAAGATCGTGAGTGTATAGCGGTCATACACGCTGTCTTGGGCAAGGATCATAATCAAAACAAACAGGACCGCGATCGAGGACATGGCGAAATAGGCCGATGTCCTGTAGATGAACGGAATCATCAGTAGACCTGCCAGACCGGCCAGCCGTATCACGGGCTCGTCATACAGGATCAGCGTGTCGAAACCGGAGATGGTTCTAGACACGAACTGCAGGTTTTCGGGGATGAAGCGGTTGATCATCTCACCCTCGATCGACCCGCTGAGCCTATCCTGCCCCCAATATTTTGCATGCTGGAAAATCTGCCAGATGAACCCAAGGAAAAATGCAGCGAGAACCGAGTACCGAAAACGTCGATTCCGGGCGATGTCTCGCAGTTTGTCCCCATGGAACCGCGAGGTCAGCGCCACACCAATCAGAGCGATCAGCAGAAACCCCAACGGTGTCGGACCCTTCTGCAAACCGGCCAGAAAAACAGTAATCGGGAAAGTCGGCCAATAGCGTGGGTTCTTGAGCGACAAGAACAATGACAATACACCAAGCGTTACAAAAAAAACCGCACCCGCATCCAGCATCGCCGAGGTTGAATATTGCCAGAATTGATCGGATGTGGACAACAGCAACACCGAGATCGGCATCAGCCAAACCTGACGCGGAAACATAACATAGGCGAGCGCTGCGGTGGCTATCATCGCTCCGGCTGCAAAGATCAGAGAGGGAATGCGCAGCGCGATCAGATCGGTCAGACCTGCCTGGATCAGGCCCGCGGACATCCAATATTGCAGGGGCGGCTTTTCGAGTGAGGGTTTGCCAAGGCTGTAAACTGTAAACCAGTCCTGAAACGCCGCAAAACCCAGGGTTCGGTCATGGGTATAAAACTCGTCATAGCGCCACAGATCCCCGCCGCCGAGGTTCTGCGCGTGCCAGTACGCCGCGGTGATGACGATGCAGATACAGGCCAGCACCGCATAGCCAAACCCGTTTTGAAATTTACTGCTCTTGAGCTCAATCTGCGTCATTTTTTCAAAATCCATGTTATTTTGGGATTCACGGGTCTCTGCGCCAGTTCAGCACAACCCATGGGATTGATGATACGAAAAACCCAGAACCAGTTCGATGGTTAGGTGGCCGGAATATAAAAAACGCCCCCGGTCCGGTCAGGGGCGTTCTTATTCCACAAAGAAATCGTGCTCATCCGCGTTCTTTGATGATCTCTACCAGATGCGGGATCTTGTTGACCATGCCTTGCACTGAACGCGAATCTTCGAGTTCACGGTTGCGGTGCATCTTGTTCAGACCCAGACTGATCGGGGTTGCGCGCTGTTCGGTAAGTCTCCGGATCGTCCACCAAGGCTGAGCCATCTTGGTGATGATCATCTGATCATTCCGTGGGCACCCGGCGGTAACTGGACGCGGTCCAAATAAAGAACTCGCCAACTGCAAGCTCGGTCGTCAAATCCTCAAAATATGGACCAATCTGATCAATCTCGGATTTTTGGCAGAGCCCGCGCACCGGCCCACCTTTGTATTTCTTCATGTTGCGCTCAATTGTGTCGACACTTTTGACATAGATATAGCCGCCGCTCCCCGCCTTGGGCGCATGAACGTGGATAGCGCCCGGCGGGAAATACTTGTTATTGATCCGACAAAAGACGGCTGTTTCACCGGGCCCGAAGGTCGTTTCCAACCGCCCGAGAATTGTGCCGACGGGCAAGCTGAAGTTTCTAGAAGTCGATTGCGAAAGAGCATCGTATGGGCGCAGCGGACCCCCAAGAAGAATAGCGAGCAGAACTGTCGCCAAGACACTGATCAAAGGACGGCGGCACAGTTGGAAAATCAACCAGGCCGCGCCAATGCACAGCAACGGTAAGATCGTCAGCGTGTATCTCGAATATACCCTGTCCTGCCCAAGTACCATGATCAGCACAAAGAACACCGTCACAGATGACATGGCAAAATAGGCGGGCCGTTTTACCACGAAAGGCATCACCAGAAGCCCCGCAAAACCGGCAAGCCGTACCATGGGTTCACCATGCAGAATGAGAGTGTCAAAATTTGACAGGGTTGTCGAAAGAAACTCTGCATTCTCCGGGATAAACCGATTGATCATTTCGCGTTCGATTGAGCCATCCAGCCGGTCCTGGCCCCAATACCGGATATGCTGAAAAATCTGCCAGGCAAAACCGGTAATAAACGCAATACCGACCGAAAATCCAAAGCGCGTATTCCCACAGATTTCCCGCACACGTTCGCCATGGAAGCGTGAGGTCAGTGAGATTCCAATCAGGCTGATGAGCAGGAACGCTAGCGGTGTCGGAGCTTTCTGCATACCAGCAAGGAACACGGCAGCTGGGAACGTCGGCCAATAGCGCGGGTTCATCAGGGACATGAACACCGAAACCAATCCCAGGGTTGAAAACAGGACGGCACCCGCATCCAGCATCGCAGAGGTTGAGTATTGCCAGAACTGGTTGGATGTGGACAACAGCAGCACCGATGCGGGCATCAGCCAGACCTGGCGCGGGAACATGGCGTAGGCCAACATTGCGGTCGCCAACATCGAACCCGCCGCAAAAATCAGTGATGGCAGCCGAAGGGCTATCAGATCGGTCAATCCAGCCTCGATGAGGCCTGCGGAGAACCAGTATTGGAGCGGGGGTTTCTTTAGCGTTGGTATGCCCAGGCTATAAACGGTGAACCAGTCCTCGAACGCAGAAAAACCCAAAGTCCTGTCGTGCGTGAAAAATTCATCGAAATGGGCAAGGCCCCCGGCCCCCAGATCCCGAGAATGCCAGTACACCGCGGCAATGACGATACAGATACAGGCCAATAACGCATAGCCAAACCCGTTGTGTCGTCCAGTTTCCATTTCAACCGTCACGTATGCTGTTTTTTGGTTCAGTAGGTTCCAGGTCAATGCGGTGCAAGCCAAATGTATGCGCGCGAGGACGGATTCTCTGATGGATAAACCGAGGCGGTATGTGCCCTTGTATGACCTGCGCCGGGCCTGCGCCAAATGGGTCGCAAACAAAAAACGCCACCGATATCATCGGAGGCGCCTTTTGCATTTGATATGGCGCTTAACCGCGCTCTTCGATGATCTCAACCAGATGCGGGATCTTGTTGACCATACCGCGAACGGAAGGCGTGTCTTCCAGCTCGCGAGTTTTGTGCATTTTGTTCAGGCCCAGACCGATCAGGGTTGCGCGCTGTTCGGCGGGGCGGCGGATCGGGGAGCCGATCTGCTTGACGACGATGGTTTTTGCCATGGGTCGCTCTCCTTATGCTTCTGCTTCAGCAGCAGCTGGTGCTTCTTCCCGCTTGGGCAGGATGTCGGCAACCTTTTTGCCACGACGTGCGGCAACCGAACGCGGGCTCTGCTCTTTCTGCAGGCCGTTGATGGTCGCGCGGATCATGTTGTAGGGGTTCTGCGAGCCCAGCGACTTGGACACAACGTCCTTTACGCCCAGCATTTCGAACACGGCACGCATCGGACCACCGGCGATGATACCGGTACCTTCAGGTGCGGTCCGCATGACCACTTTACCAGCGCCGTGGCGACCCTCGATGTCGTGGTGCAGTGTACGACCTTCGCGCAGTTGCACGCGGATCATCTGACGCTTGGCTTGCTCGGTCGCCTTACGGATGGCCTCGGGTACTTCTTTCGCTTTACCTTTGCCAAAGCCGACGCGGCCTTTCTGATCGCCGACAACCACCAGAGCGGCGAAGCCAAAGCGCTTACCACCTTTTACGGTTTTCGACACACGGTTGATCGCAACCAGACGATCTGCGAATTCCGGTGCTTCATCGCGGTCACGACCACGGCCCCGGCGGTTTTCACGTTCTGCCATTTGGCATCCCTTTTCTCATGTGGCGCCATTAGCGCCGTTTGTTCAATCCAAGTGAGCCCCGACTAGTGCCGAGGCCCCCGGATCATCGGGGCAGCCGCAAAGCTGCCCGCAAGTCTTAGATCTTAAGACCACCTTCACGCGCGGCGTCGGCAACTGCCTTCACCTTGCCGTGGAACAGGAAGCCACCACGATCGAAATAGGCCTCTTCGACGCCTGCCTTCTTGGCACGCTCGGCGATGGCCGCGCCCACTTTGGTAGCCGCTTCGACGTTGTTCTTGCCAACAACACCCAGATCTTTTTCCAGGGTCGAGGCCGACGCCAGGGTCACGCCACGTACGTCGTCGATCAGCTGAACAGAGATGTTCTTGTTCGAACGGTGTACGGACAAACGCGGGCGACCCGCGTTGACCTTGCGAAGTTTGTTCCGAACGCGCAGGCGGCGCTTCAGAAACAGGGTTCTTTTGCTGTTTGCCATTGTTTGCGTCCTTACTTCTTCTTGCCTTCCTTGCGGAAGATGAACTCGCCCTTGTAGCGGATGCCCTTGCCTTTGTACGGCTCGGGACGGCGCCATTCGCGGATTTTGGCCGCGACTTCGCCCACCTGCTGCTGGTCGATACCTTCCACAACGATCTCGGTCTGCTTCGGTGCGGTGATGGTGACACCTTCCGGAGCAGTGAAATCAACATCGTGGCTGTAACCCAGGTTCAGCTTCAGGGTGTTGCCCTGCATCTGAGCACGGTAACCAACACCCTGGATCTCCAGCTCTTTTTTGAAGCCGTTTGTCACGCCTTCAACAAGATTGGCAACCATAGTGCGGCTCATGCCCCACTGCTGGCGCGCGCGCTTGGACATCCCACGAGGGTTGATCTGCACAACGTTGTCTTCGACCGACAGCGTTACGTCATCGGTTGCGGTGAAGCTACGGGTGCCTTTCGGACCTTTCACTTCGATGGTCTGACCCGACACAGAGGCGGAAACGCCGCTGGGCAGCTCGACCGGTTTTTTACCAATACGAGACATTGACAGACCTCCTTAGAAGACGGTGCAGAGCACTTCGCCGCCAACATTGTTGGAGCGAGCGTTTGCGTCCGACATCACACCTTTCGGAGTGCTGACAATCGACACGCCCAGACCCTGACGGACCTGCGGGATGTCATTGACGCCCATGTATACGCGACGACCGGGTTTTGAGACCCGCTTCAGTTCGCGAATAACAGGGGTGCCTTCGTAGTATTTCAGGCTGATTTCGATGGCCGGATGACCGTTTTCACCGGTCGTCGCTTCGTAGCCACGAATGTAACCTTCGTCCGCCAGCACGTCCAGAACCCAACCGCGCAGCTTGGAAGCCGGGGTGGAAACGGTGGACTTGCCGCGCATTTGCGCGTTGCGGATACGGGTGAGCATATCGCCGATAGGATCATTCATATCTATGTCTCCCTTACCAGCTCGATTTCACCATGCCGGGGATCTGACCAGCAGAACCCAGCTCGCGCAGCGCGATACGGCTGACCTTCAGCTTACGGTAGTAAGCGTGAGGACGACCGGTCAGCTGACAACGGTTGTGCAGACGGGTTGCCGAGCTGTTGCGCGGCAGTTTCGCCAGTTTCAGACGCGCTTTGAAACGCTCTTCCATCGGCTTGCTCTCGTCATTCGCGATTTCTTTCAGCTCGGCACGCTTTGCGGCATATTTGGCCACCAGGCGTTCGCGCTTCTTCTCGCGTTCGATCATTGCTTTTTTAGCCATGTCTCAATCCTCCCGGCGCTTACGCGTTGAACGGCATGTTGAATGCTTTCAACAATGCCTTTGCTTCAGCGTCGGTTTTCGCTGTGGTGGCAATTACGATATCCAGGCCCCAGACCTCGTCGACCTTGTCGAAGTCGATTTCCGGGAACACGATGTGCTCTTTCATGCCCATGGCAAAGTTGCCACGACCATCGAAAGACGGCTTAACACCGCGGAAGTCACGAACGCGAGGCATCGCGATGGTGATCAGACGATCCAGGAATTCGTACATCCGGTCACCGCGCAGGGTCACTTTCGCACCCAGCGGCATGTCTTCACGGACGCGGAAACCCGCGATCGACTTCTTCGCCTTGGTTGCAACAGCCTTCTGGCCAGCAATCGCAGTCAGATCCTCGACAGCAGCTTTCGCTTTCTTCGAGTCTTTGACGGCCTCAGCACCACAACCGATGTTCAGAACGATTTTTTCCAGCTTGGGCAGCTGCATGTCGTTCTTATAGCCGAACTCTTCTTTCAGAGCGGCACGGATGGTTTCGGCGTACTGAGTTTTCAGACGCGGGGTGTAGGTTGCGTTATCAAGCATCGATCACGTCCCCTGTGGTCTTGGCGAAGCGCACCTTCTTGTCGCCTTCCATGCGGAAGCCAACGCGGGTTGCTTTGCCGTTTTTGTCCAGCAGTGCCAGGTTCGACAGCTCGATCGGGTTTGCCTGAGGCAGGCGACCACCTTGCGAGGTTTGCGACTGACGGGTGTGGCGGATGGCGATGTTGATGCCATCGACAACAGCTTTACCGGCTTTCGGGTCAACCGAGGTGATAGTCCCCTCTTTGCCCTTGTCCTTGCCGGCCAGCACGACGACCTTGTCGCCTTTGCGGAGTTTAGCAGCCATGATTACAGCACCTCCGGAGCCAGCGAGATGATTTTCATGAAATTCTTGCCGCGCAGTTCGCGAACAACGGGGCCAAAGATACGGGTACCGACTGGCTCGTTGTTGTTGTTCAGGATGACGGCGGCGTTGCGATCGAAACGGATCGCGGTGCCGTCTTCGCGACGGACTTCCTTGGCGGTGCGTACGACGACGGCCTTTCGGACGTCACCTTTCTTTACGCGACCGCGCGGGATGGCTTCCTTCACCGAGACGACAATGATGTCGCCAACGGAGGCGTATTTACGCTTGGAACCACCCAGGACCTTGATGCACTGAACTCGGCGTGCGCCGGAGTTGTCAGCGACATCCAGATTGGTCTGCATCTGGATCATGTGGTTTCTCCCGACCTGTGGGGGCTGGTCTCGTTAAATCCCCCAGGGTTTCGACAAATGAAAAGTCCTGGGGGCTTACGCCTCCAGAACCTCCCAACGTTTCGTCTTCGATTTCGGTGCGCATTCGATGATGCGAACTGAGTCACCGACCTTGAAGGCGTTCTTTTCATCGTGAGCCCGGTATTTCTTGGACTTACGGATGGTTTTCTTCAGAACCGGATGCGTAAAGCGGCGCTCGACGGATACGGTTACGGTCTGTTCGTTGGCGTCGCTGGTCACGGTGCCTTGCAGGATACGCTTGGGCATCTGATTACTCCTCGGATGCCGCAGCAGCGGCCTTTTCGTTCAGAATGGTTTTGACACGGGCAGCATTGCGGCGGGCCGCTTTGATGCCGGCTGTGTTTTCCAGCTGACCGGTTGCCTGTTGAAAGCGCAGGTTAAAGCTCTCTTTCTTCAGGTTGGCCAGTTCCTCGCGGAGCTGGTCCGGGGTCTTGTCACGCAGTTCTTGGGCGTTCATCGCCTTTTTCCTTTGCTCAAAACACCAGAAGGCCCCGTACACGGGTCACCTTTGACCTGGTGGATGAATGATAGACATACGAATCGCCCGACTAGGCCGGGAGATCGCAAGATGCCGCTCTATAGTGGGATAGGGGGTGGGTGGCAAGGGAAAGTTTAGAAAAAACTTCGCCCACCCTCACGCAAAAGTCGTTGCCTATTTCACCAAGCCTAAATGCCGTGCAATAGTGGCGCTGTCGTAATAGTCTCGTCCCTCGACAACCATACCGCCCACTACCCGCATTACTGAGCAATAGCGCACTTCGTAACGCTTTCCGGTTGGTTCGAAGTCACCGAGGCTTGAATGCAGAACACCAGTGTGGGTTCCGTTATTGTGGAACTCTACGATTGCCCATTCACCGCAATCGCTGACGATTACATTGTCCACAATGCATTCTCCATCTGGGAATGCCGTTCGCCAACGCTCGTAGTCCTCTTTATACGCCAACTTTCCAAGCTGCTTTTCGTCCCGAGCAACATCTTCGAACTGGCAATCTTCAGCAATCACTTCAGCGCCACGATCAGGATCGCGCATGCCCCAGCTTTCATGGAATTGGCGAACCACCCGCTCTGCTTCTTTCATACTGGATACCTCCGTTATCCACGCAGGATACAGGATAGAAAATGAGCTGGCTTCTGGTTTCTCACATTGAGATTTGACGGATTCTGCCAACGAAGTTTCGTACCCCGTCCAGAATTGTTTCATGGAGCTTGGAAACGCAAAACGCGGCCCCGTTTGCACGAGACCGCGTCTTCAACCGTCTATGTCTGAGTGACTTACGCCAGAGCGATGTTCACAGCCGACTCGCGACCGTCACGGCCGGGCTCGATGTCGAATGTTACTTTCTGGTCGTCGGCCAGGCCGGTCAGACCCGAGCGCTCGACAGCAGAGATGTGTACAAACACGTCTTTGCCACCAGTCTCAGGTGCGATGAAGCCAAAACCTTTAGTTGTGTTGAACCATTTTACGGTGCCATTGGCCATATCCGTAGTCTCCTAATAAATTGCTGTCCGCAGGATTGCGACAGCGCGGCGTGGTCGGTCTGGATCGAGAGACTGAACGCCGAATATCGGGAGACAGTGGTCGAAAAAGAAAAACGTAAGCGTGCTTCACATGGGTCATGTTCGGTCGCATTGCAAGGCTAATCGACAGATCAATGTGAATCGTGGTTGATCAGGGCTCTGACAGATTGCTGCGCCATCACTCCCACTTATAATTAAAACTCACCGAAATCCGCTCATCCTCGGCCATGTTCATCGGTACCTCGTGGCGCAGCCAGCTTTCCCATAGCAGAACGTCGCCCACCTGAGGCTTCATGTAAATGAACGGCTGCAAATCCCGCCGCCCGCCTTTCAACCGTGTCGGTGCGGCCATCATACGGCCAGAACGCGGATCTTCGAGCTTCAACGCACTCGCCCCTTCAGGCATCGCCACATAAGTCGTGCCCGAGATCACGCTGTGCGGATGCAAGTGGCTGGAATGCATGCCGCCTTCGGGCAGGATGTTGATCCAGAGGTCTTCCAACTTAAGCTCTCCCTCGCCCAGATCGAACTCCAGATCCTTGGCAAAGGCGGCGACGTGCTGATCCAGCGCCGTAACCAGATCAGCGAAGATCGGAAAGCGCCAAGGCAGATCGGTGAGCGAGGCATAACTGGTGTAACCGGGATAGCCGTTTTCCTCGCACCATTCCTGCCCGGCTTCATCATCTTCGGCGATGACAAGGCAAGAGCTTTCCAATTCCTGGGCGTCGATCTTAGGATCGAACTCGGACAGGGACGCGCGGTAGAGACGGGTGACGAAGAGTGATTCAATCTGTGCCATGGGCCGGGAATACCCCAGCCCTTTCGGCAAGACCAGACGCTTAGCTTTTGATGGGCCCTTTGCCACAGCGCGGAATCGGGCGACCGCCATCGGCATAGGCGAGGCACAGCACGATCTCATCCGGTTTCGGCGCGTCTGGAACGTTTAGCGTCATCGTGTCGAAATGATCGAACGACCACGGATTGTCCTTGTGCCCCAGCGGCAGATCAATCGCGCAACCCGGCGCGCCCAGCTTGGCGTTCGAGGGGATCACCGCCTCACCACCGCCGACCGCCGCGCGCATGGGTGCGCCGAGCTTGGGGTGGATCACCGCCCCGCCCTGCTCAAGGTCGCCGTTCATGCCGATGATCGCTGCCTTGCCATATGACACCGGCGCACCGTCCAGTTGCGAGAGCGCATCAGCCGCAAGGTTAGGGCCCAGAAGGACTCCGATCTCAAACAGCTCGGAAAGATCATCCGAGAAGCGTCCAGCCAGAGGGTTCTGTATCACAGCTAACGCGGCAACCCGACTGATCGGCTCACATGGCTGACCCAGCTGGTCGGTGGTTATGACTTCTTTGATGAACATCTTTTTGCGTAGCTGCACCATATGCCCCCCTCATTCCTATTGGGCAGCCTAAGGGCCTCGCGGGTTGAGGTCGACTTTTTTCGCGACCTGCATCATCAAAAGCGGTCGAGCCAAAAGAAATCCCCCGCCGGTGTCCCGACGGGGGTCGATTTTGTCACGAGCGGAGTTGCCCCCGGATCGCTTACCAGTCTTCGCGGATCACAACGCGGGTCTTGATCGGCAGCTTCATCGCAGCCAGGCGCAGGGCCTCGCGGGCGATGTCGTCATTGACGCCGTCGATCTCGAACATCACGCGGCCAGGCTTGACCTTGCATGCCCAGCGGTCGACCGAACCTTTACCTTTACCCATACGAACTTCGATCGGCTTTGCAGTAACCGGAGTGTCGGGGAAGATGCGGATCCAGACACGACCCTGACGCTTCATGTGACGCGTCATGGCACGACGTGCAGCTTCGATCTGGCGTGCGGTTACACGCTCAGGCTCAAGAGCTTTCAGGCCGTAGGTGCCAAAGTTCAGATCAGAGCCGCCTTTGGCGAGACCCTTGATCCGGCCTTTGTGCATCTTGCGGAATTTAGTACGCTTTGGTTGAAGCATATCTTTCCCTCCTTAGCGACGACCGCCACCAGCACCACGAGGTGCAGGGCCGTCCTGGAGTTCCTGTGCTTTACGGTCACGTGCCTGCGGATCGTGCTCCATGATCTCACCTTTGAAGATCCAGACCTTGATCCCGATGATCCCGTAGGGGGTCATCGCTTCGGCATGTGCGTAATCGATGTCGGCGCGCAGGGTGTGCAGAGGCACGCGGCCTTCGCGATACCACTCGGTCCGTGCGATTTCAGCGCCGCCCAGACGACCAGCGACGTTCACCCGGATACCCAGGGCGCCCATACGCATGGCGTTCTGAACCGACCGCTTCATCGCGCGGCGGAACGAGACGCGGCGCTCCAGCTGCTGAGCGATGGACTCGGCAACCAGCTGCGCGTCAAGCTCGGGCTTGCGCACTTCGACGATGTTCAGGTGCAGTTCGCTGTCGGTCATCAGCGCGATTTTCTTGCGCAGAACTTCAATGTCCGCGCCTTTCTTACCGATGATGACACCCGGGCGTGCGGTGTGGATCGTTACGCGGCACTTTTTGTGCGGACGTTCGATGATCACACGGGCAACACCGGCCTGCTTGCACTCTTTGTTGATGAACTCACGGATTTTCAGATCTTCCAGCAGAAGATCACCGTAGTCCTTGGTATCTGCGTACCAACGGCTGTCCCAGGTGCGGTTGACCTGCAGGCGCATGCCGATCGGATTGACTTTATGACCCATTAGGCTTGCTCCTCAACTTGACGCACCTTGATGGTGATCTCCGAGAACGGCTTCAGGATTTTCCCGAAACGGCCACGGGCACGCGGGCGACCGCGCTTCATGACCAAATTCTTGCCAACCCAGGCTTCGGCGACGATCAGCTCGTCAACGTCCAGGTTGTGGTTGTTCTCGGCGTTGGCGATTGCAGACTGCAGGCACTTCTTGACGTCCTGCGCGACACGCTTGTTCGAGAAAGTCAGGTCGGTCAGAGCCTTCTCAACTTTCTTGCCGCGGATCATCTGCGCAACCAGGTTCAGTTTCTGCGGGCTGGTACGGAGCATGCGCGTTTTCGCCATTGCTTCGTTTTCGGCCACGCGGCGGGGGTTCTTTTCCTTGCCCATGACTTACTTCCGCTTCGCTTTTTTGTCTGCGGCGTGACCGTAATAGGTACGAGTCGGCGAATATTCACCAAACTTTTGACCGATCATGTCTTCCGAGACGTTGACGGGGATATGCTTATGGCCGTTGTACACACCAAAGGTCAAACCCACGAACTGGGGCAGAATGGTGGAACGACGCGACCAAATCTTGATGACTTCGTTGCGGCCCGACTCGCGCGCTGCTTCGGCTTTTTTCAGCACGTAAGCATCGACGAAAGGACCCTTCCAAACAGAGCGAGACATGAGTTAACGTCCCTTCTTCTTGGCGTGCCGCGAGCGGATGATCAGCTTCTGGGACGCTTTGTTCTTGTTGCGGGTACGCTTACCCTTGGTGTCCTTACCCCACGGTGTAACCGGCGTACGGCCACCCGAAGTACGACCTTCACCACCACCATGCGGGTGATCGATCGGGTTCATGGCAACACCACGAACCGACGGACGAACGCCCTTGTGGCGCATACGACCGGCTTTACCGAGGTTCTGGTTCGAGTTGTCGGGGTTGGACACGGCACCGACGGTGGCCATGCATTCCTGACGGACCATGCGAAGCTCACCCGAGCTCAGACGGATCTGAGCGTAGCCGCCATCGCGACCAACGAACTGAGCGTAAGTACCGGCCGCACGTGCGATCTGACCGCCTTTACCAGGCTTCATCTCGATGTTGTGGACGATGGTACCGATGGGCATGCCCGAGAACGGCATTGCGTTGCCCGGCTTGATGTCGGCCTTGGCGGATGCCACGACTTTGTCACCAACAGCCAGACGCTGCGGAGCCAGGATGTATGCCTGCTCGCCGTCTTCGTATTTTACGAGTGCGATGAATGCGGTCCGGTTCGGGTCATATTCGATCCGTTCAACGGTTGCCGCGACATCAAATTTGTTCCGTTTGAAGTCAACGATCCGGTAGAGACGCTTTGCGCCACCGCCGCGGCGGCGTGAAGTGATCCGTCCGGTGTTGTTCCGGCCGCCCGATTTGGTCAAACCCTCTGTGAGAGACTTGACCGGACGTCCTTTCCAAAGCTCCGAACGGTCGATCAGCACCAGCCCGCGCTGGCCCGGCGTCGTCGGCTTGTACGACTTGAGTGCCATGCTTTCTGTCTTCCGTTTAGCAAGTGCGAGGGGTTCCCCCGCTATGTGATAGGCCCCCGTAGGTGCCAAGGGTATAGGGCCCCGAAGGTCCCCGGTTACAAATATCAGAGGCCCCGGAACGAATCCGAGGCCGCAAGATTTGGAGCATCTAACAGGGTTGGGGGTGGGTGTCTATAGGAATCGAAAAGTTCATTGCTACGCCTGTCACACTGCGCATCCTGCTGTCAGATCGCGGGTTGGGCACCTTAAATTAGGTCACGTTCCACCAACTTTGCGCTTGGTATTTTTTGATACGGAACTTTCCAAACCATCGGTGGAATTTCAATTTTTTGAAAGCTGACATACGCAATGGGGACAAAAGCCAAGAACACCAAGAACGATACTCCCGTTGTCGTCACAGGGTCGGTCAGCTCAACCAAGTTTTTGTCAATATACTCTGCAACATCAAACACAAAGAAGGCGTGAAGCAGATAGATCGAGTAGGAACATGCTCCGACCTTGGCAAAAAGCCCGGACACCCCGACGCTCCGGGGCTTAAACGACCCGTCATACCATGCAATCAGGAAAGCGAATGCGGCGCCGACGATTGCGGGATAGAAAATCCATATTGGATTTTGCGTCGGGTATCCTTCATTTTTGTAGAACCCGCCAAAGGCATCAAATTGAAAATTGAAGTATAGAAACGCGGATGCAATCGCTACGGCAAGCATATGTTTGCCGCGCATCCAGTCTCTGAAATGAAAGGCGAATATCCCAAAAACAAACTGATCAATACCGCCAACTATCGTCCAATAGGCGAGTGACTGCACCTCACCCATCTCTTTCCAATAAAGGTAACGTCCCAAAACGGAAGCTAACACTACCAGCAGAATGAGTTGTGGCCGAATTGATGAAATGAAGAGAAGCAGGGGGAGGATCAGATAAAAATGCAGTTCAACTGCTATTGACCACCCTCCATTCGGCCAAACAGGCAATACGAAGCCTTGCAACAAAGTCGCGAAAAAAGGTTGCATGGATTGACCGCTTAGCCAACGGATTGCACCTTCGAACGCGAATACACAGAAAAGAAGCGGAAAAAGCCGGATAATACGGTTCCAAAAAAATGCTGAAAACACAATAGTTCGACCGTCCAGCAGCTTTGCAAACAGGTACCCGCTGAGACACATAAACAGTGCAACTCCGACGTGACCTTCAGTAAACAGCGAAAACGGCACCACTGTTGGGGGCATCAGATGCCCGCCATTGACATGTGAAAAATGCCAGGAAAAAACCATAAACGCCGCGAAAGCGCGCACATGATCCAATCCGACGTAGTACTCACCGGTAGAAGACTTCACAGCTCTGCCACAAGTTCTTAGCCTTTTTTCTTATCGATCAACCTTCAGTTTTTGAAACTGGTTTGAGCCCTCTATTAACATCCAAGAGAGGCATTTTTGTGTCGCTGTCTTTCGAGTATAAGGTGCCGCCGATCACCCCAAGGACCGCCTGCGGCACAGCGGCTCAGACTCCACCGCGATCCTCTGCTTGAGTTTGATATGCCCCAACACCTCGCGAAAGGCGCGGTGTTTGGGTGTGCCTTCCAGATAATCCGCCAGTTTGAGCAGGTTGATCGGATGCTTCGCAATCAGCGCTTCGATCCGCTGCACAGCCTCGTCCAGCTCAAGATGATCCACGTACTGACAGGCCACCTGCGTGGGCGTTAGTAGGCAGTAATCCTGCGGGCGTTTCTCGGTGTAGCGCGCGATGTCGAAAGGCGACGCGCCGAGAGCGTGGAATTTCGGGTTGTGCACGCGCATATCGGCCTCGGCGTGCTCCAACACCGTGCCGGAGGTCTGACGAAACCCAAGCGGGCCAAGCTTTCCGATCACATGCTTGCGCATCGCCGGAGAGATCATGTCCACATCCGCCCGGTCGTATTTCAGGTCATCGAACACCGATAACAACCCAAGCCGTTCATCAGCGATCTGAAAATACGGCTCGGCGCTGAACGCCCGCATCTGTTCCAGCACCTGCACACGCACAGTCGCAGGGTCAGAAACGAAGTCGGCCCCGGCGGGTTGAACCTCCGAGGCCGTGAATAGTTGCAGCAAGCGCCGGATCAAAGGCCTGTCCTCACGTCGATTGAGTTATCCTCTTCCACAGTAAACTATACTGGATCGACGTCTTTCCAATGGCCCAGCTAAGATTTCACCCGTCCGCCTTCATCTCGGTATCGATCATGATGGATATCGGTCCGGTCGAGAACGGACCGACACCAAACTCTGTGTGATCAATCTCTCCGGTCGCCGAGAAAGCAACCCAATCGCCTTTGTAATACTCGATGGCGCCACCCAAAGGATGCTCGCCCTGATGGGTCAGCGTGGCCTGCAG
This sequence comes from Ruegeria sp. AN6, assembly GCF_056540425.1. Lineage (NCBI taxonomy): Bacteria > Pseudomonadati > Pseudomonadota > Alphaproteobacteria > Rhodobacterales > Roseobacteraceae > Ruegeria > Ruegeria sp. AN6. Next base: position 23,530 of record NZ_JBQFWR010000017.1, on the reverse strand, counting down.
CGTTACGGGCTTGGTCACGCCATGGATGGTCAGATCTCCGGTCACATCCGCCGTTGTATCGCCGGTCCGTTTGATTTCGGTACTGACGAATGTGATCTCGGGATAGGTTTCAACCTCGAAGAAATCAGCCGATCTAAGGTGATCATCCAAAGGCCCAAACCCCGAAGCCAGGCTGTTGGTGTCAATTGTCACGTTCAACGTCGAGGCCTCCACATCGTCGGCATTCAGGTCCAGCACGCCGTCTACTTTGGTGAACTCGCCATGCTGGTTCGAGACACCTGCGTGGCTCCAACCGAACCTGACTTCGGTATGCCCCTGATCGGTCTTGTAGGTTTGCGCAAGGGCCGGTGTCACGGCAACGGTCAAGGCAGCGGCGGCAATCACAGGTTTAAAAGTCATGGTTGTATTCCTTTCATCCGATGGGCACTGGAATGTAGATGAATTTTCATCTAATTAAGTCGAACCAAGACTGCAATCAGAAACAAGGCAAACACGAAGTTGTGAAGAACGATCTGCCAACAGAGTTTGAGACAGAAATCTGGGTCGCTATGAACCGCGCTACCCGGCGCATCCAGTCTGACATCGGCGCGGCCCTAAAGGATGCCGGGTTTCCACCTTTGAAATGGTATGATGTGCTTTGGTCGCTTGAACGGCACGGGGGTCAGTTGCGTCCGTATGAGCTTGCTCAGGATACCATATTCGAACAGTCGAACCTGTCCCATCTGAGCAAGCGGCTATTGGCAGAGGGATTGGTGGAGTTCATCGAATCTGATCGTGATAGACGTGGAAAAGTTCTGAAAGTTACGGAAAAGGGCCGGAACTTACGAAAACGCATGTGGTCCATATATGGTCCTATGCTGCACGAAAGAATGCGCGCGTTTGGTAAAGTGGATGGCTGGCAAGCATTCATCGAAGCAGAACAGGATCAATCCAGTCCAGACTGAAGGAACTTTGATAGCGTGTATGGGCTAGCACCTCACATTGGGGCACAAAAAACCCGCTTTCGCAGTGGACTTAGTCTTTCTCCCAAGGCGGGTTCGATCAGAGACCGGTGGACACGTTGAAGGTGTTACCCTCTTCCAAGGTCTTATATGCTTTCTCGATGTCTTTCCGACGGCTCAACTAGCCGCAAAACCTACCATCACCCATAAAGCGCACGGGCTTCGGCGAAGGACAAAAGACGACGACTTTGCTCGTCCCACAGATGTAGGCGCGCGTTGGCGAGGCTTTCTCGGATGGTCATCTGGTTGCTGTTTGCCAATTCATCATGATCGCGCAGCACTTCGGTCAGGCGGTAGAACGGGATGCGGCTGTACAGATGGTGCACATGGTGGATACCGATATTGGCGCTGAACCACTGCAATACCGACGGCAGGATGTAGTGGGAACTTCCATGCAGGGCAGCTTCGTGCAGTTGCCAGTCTTTATCGGGATCCCAGTGCGTGTCCTCGAATTGGTGCTGGACGTAGAACAGCCATACGCCTGCGGTTGCGGCAATCAGGGTCGAAGGCAGGAAAATCAACAAGACCGGCATCAGGCCGCCAAAATAATAAACAGCCAGTAAAGCAGCCAGAATGACCACGTTGGTGCCCATCGCGCTGACCCAGAACCTGAAGCTGCTGGTCAGCCCAAGCGGAAGACGGTTCTGAAACATGAACAAATAGCCAGGGCCAAAACCGAACAGGGTTATGGGATGGCGATACACACGATACCAGAACCGGTTCATTGGCGTCTTCGCCTTATACTCGGCCACTGTCAGCGTATGGACATCGCCCATGCCGCGTTTGTCCAGATTGCCCGAGCTGTTGTGATGCGTGGAATGCGTACGACGCCAGACATCATAGGGTGTCAGCGTAAACACCCCGATCACCCGCCCGACCCAGTCGCTGACCGCCCTGTTTTTGAAGAACGCCCCGTGCCCGCAATCATGCTGGATCGCAAACAGCCGCAGCAGGAAGGCTGCATTGAGGGCCGAAATCGCAAACGCCAGCCAATAGCTGAGCGAAAGTGACATCCAGGACAGCGTCCAAAGCGCAAAGAAAGGGATGATGCTGACACCCAGCTCAAAGGAACTGCGCCACTGGTTCGGTTCGCGGTATTTGGCAAGTGTAGACACCCAATCCCGCGCCGCGGTCACATCCGGATTTTCCCGGGTCGAGTGAGAAAAGTTTGCCATACGCCTGCCATATCTTTTGTTTGTTGGGTACCGGATAGACTACCGGCCCGACTTAGCAAGCGATTTGTTCAAAACACGATCGTTCCGCGCTCAATTTTCTGTGTCGCTGCTAAAGAAAAAACCCCCACTTTCGCGGGGGCCTTCATATCTCTCCAAAGACGGGTTCGATCAGAGACCGGTGGACACGTCGATGGTGTTACCCTCTTCCAGGGTCACATATGCTTTTTTGACGTCTTTGCGACGGCCCAGTTGGCCGCGGAACCGCTTGACCTTGCCTTTGGTCACGGTGGTGTTCACCGCTTTGACCTTCACACCAAACAGAGCCTCAACGGCCTCTTTGATTTGCGGCTTGTTGCTATCGATCGCCACTTCAAAGACAACCGCGCCGTTTTCGGACGCCATGGTCGACTTTTCGGTGATGACCGGCTTGCGGATCACGTCGTAGTGTTCTGCCTTCGCGCTCATTTCAGACGAGCCTCCAGTGCTTCGACAGCCGCTTTGGTGAGCACCAGAGTGTCACGCTTGAGGATGTCATAGACGTTTGCGCCCATCGACGGCAGGATATCCAGACCTTCGATGTTCTTGGACGCTTTCAGGAACCCTTCGTTCACGGTAGCACCGTCGATGACCAGAGCGCGTTTCCAGCCCAGGTTTGCAACCTGTTTGGCCAGAGCGGCGGTCTTGCCTTCGGCTTCGGCGTTCTCGATTACGACCAGTTCACCTGCCTTGGCTTTTGCCGACAGAGCGTGGCGCAGGCCAAGCTTGCGGAACTTCTTGGGCAGGTCGTGACCATGCGAACGAACCACGGGGCCTTTGTAGATACCACCACCACGGAAGATCGGCGCGTTACGGTCACCATGGCGAGCGCCACCGGTGCCTTTCTGGCGATAGATCTTCTTGGTCGAGTAGCTGGTTTCCGAACGAGTCTTCACCTTGTGGGTGCCGGCTTGCGCATTGTTGCGCTGCCAACGGACCACACGGTGCAGGATGTCCGCACGCGGCTCGAGGCCGAACAGGTCTGCATCCAGCTCGATGTTGCCGGCTTTGCCGCCGTCCAGTTTGATTACATCAAGTTTCATGCTTCACCACCTTCCGCGGGAGCTTCTTCCGCAGGTGCTTCAGTTGCAGCACCTTTTACGGCTGCCGGGAACGGCAGACCTTCAGGTGCTTTCTTCTTGACGGCGTCCTTGACGGTGACCCAGCCCGATTTCGGTCCGGGAACGGCGCCTTTGATGAAGACCAGGTTCCGGTCGGCGTCGGTTTTGACAACTTCCAGGTTCTGGGTGGTAACACGGGCAGCACCCATGTGACCGGCCATCTTCTTGCCTTTGAACACCTTGCCCGGGTCCTGACACTGACCGGTCGAACCGTGCGAACGGTGGCTGATCGAAACACCGTGCGAGGCGCGCAGACCACCAAAGTTCCAACGCTTCATCGCACCGGCAAAGCCTTTACCGATCGAAGTACCCGAAACGTCAACTTTCTGACCTTCCAGGAAGTGTTCTGCCGAAATCTCGGCGCCCACATCAATCAGGCCATCTTCGGAGACGCGGAACTCGGCCAGCTTACGCTTGGGCTCGACCTTGGCAGCGGCATAGTGACCGCGCATGGCCTTCGAGGTGCGTTTTGCCTTGGCAGCACCGGCGCCCAGCTGAACGGCAGTATAGCCGTCTTTGTCAGCGGTACGCTGTGCGACGACCTGCAGGTTGTCCAGGTGAAGAACGGTCACAGGAATCTGCTTGCCGTCTTCCATGAACAGGCGGGTCATGCCAACTTTTTTTGCGATAATACCAGAGCGCATAATCTATACCCTCCGATCTTACGACTGCAGCTTGATCTCGACGTCCACACCAGCAGCGAGGTCGAGCTTCATCAGCGCGTCAACGGTCTGGGGGGTCGGATCAACGATGTCCAAGAGACGCTTGTGGGTGCGGATCTCGAACTGGTCGCGGGATTTCTTGTCAACGTGAGGGCCACGGAGAACCGTGAACTTCTCAATCTTGTTCGGCAGCGGGATCGGGCCGCGCACGTTCGCGCCGGTCCGCTTGGCAGTGTTGACGATCTCTTGCGTGCTGGCATCCAGAACGCGATAGTCAAATGCCTTCAGCCGAATACGGATGTTTTGGCTTTGCATATTAACAGCCTTTTATCAGGCGTTGAGGTTGAGAGGAGGACAAGCGCGCATCGCCAACCCTCATCGAACCCAAAAGGCGGGAATCACCCCGCCTTGATGTTCTTGTTGAGAACTCGCGCGAAATACAGGGGTGTGTGGGGTTTGGCAAGGGGCAATTGGCCACCACGGGACGATGTTACATCCGGTTGCCCTTTAGCGGACAACTCACTGCACCAAACGCTGACCCAAGTTTTGTATAGATATGCAGAAACATACAAGCTGAGAAGGCTCAGAATCCCACCAAACGCAAGACGTTCAGGCGCTTTGCAATCAGGTACAAGCAAATCGGGCCGAGCATACCAATCACGGTTCCGGCAACTAGGTGCAACCAGATATCGTCTACACCCAGCTTGATCAGGACGGCCCGGGTGGCCGCCGAGAAGATCACGTGTGCAACAAAAATTGCCAGCGACGCCACCCCACAAAAGGCGAACAGCGAACCTGCTCCATTGAATTGGCGATACAAAAACTGAATTGCCCCGCAACACAACACGCAAAGACTGGTCGCAAGCAACAGCCTAGAAGCTTGACCTGTTTCCAACGCAGGGGCAAAGGCAATCAGCACCAAAAAAAGAACAAGCGCGGTGGCGCCAAGTTTGTTGGATATCGTGGGAAGGCCCGCACGGCCAATGACCGCTCCAAGGAAGAAATACGGTGCATTAAAATAGGCTCCGTGCAGCCACACGCCATAATCGGTAAGCCCGAGCGGAAAAGCGTACAGCACCAAAGACATCAACAGCATCAATGAACACAGAGCAGTCGCTCTGCGCTTATCCTCACCTAGCCACGGCTTGATCAAAAGCGCGGAGATCTGAATGAGGAAAAGTGCCCAAAGAAACCAAAATTGCTCGCGCGGGGGGAGCGGAAACCAGGGGAAGTCTGACCAGCTGGATTGCGTATTGGCCAGACTCCCGGCCGCAATCCGAAAGGCAAAGAACAGATACGTCCAGACGAACAAGGGCCACAACAGGCGTTCCACTCGGCTTGTCAGAAATGGCACCCAGCTTTTGGCCCCGAGCACTCTGGGAAAATAGAAGCCTGAAACCATAAAAAACAGGGGCATGTGAAAGGCATAGATACGCGCATCGACGGCCTCAAAGAGTGCAAGGTTCGGAATCAAGCCCGCTCCTTCGATGCCGCGCCAGGTGTGGCCGATGGTGACGAGCAATATGCCAAAACCGCGGATCGCATCCACCCACTGATCGCGCGCGGCCTGTTTCACTGTGGCTGTGTTGGAATGCGGTAAAGTCTCAGTCACCAATTCACACTATACAAACTCAGAACTTGTTGGACCCGACTTGCACCAAAACATACAAGTGGACATCGTAGCTGACAGCCTACTTATGTGTGATCTTGTAATCAAGTTCAGAGGCGATCGGGGAGGCACCTTGCCCGCGATGGTCAAGTTAGGAAGGCCGCTAGTGAGGTTGCTTGGCAGAGAGACGCCCGAGAATATTCGACAAGTAGTCTCAGCCCCTTAACCCGCTTCTGCCCAGAAATTTTGGCGCGTGATAGCCTTAGACCAACAAGCTTCGACACTCTGTCTGCGCCGAGGGAGAGGTGAGTTTAGACAAAAAAAGAGCGCCCTAAGGGACGCTCTTTTCGTCTGAACATTCGCTTGCGCGACTTATTCGATGATTTTTGACACGACGCCGGCGCCGACGGTGCGGCCGCCTTCGCGGATCGCAAAGCGCAGGCCGTCTTCCATCGCGATCGGTGCGATCAGCTCGACGGTGAAGCCGACGTTGTCGCCGGGCATAACCATCTCGGTGCCAGCCGCCAGGGTCACAGTGCCGGTCACGTCAGTGGTCCGGAAGTAGAACTGCGGACGGTAGTTCGCGAAGAACGGGGTGTGACGACCGCCTTCTTCCTTGGTCAGGATGTAGGCTTCGGCTTCGAACTTGGTGTGCGGTGTTACTGAGCCCGGCTTACACAGAACCTGGCCACGCTCAACGCCGTCACGGTCGATGCCGCGCAGCAGCGCGCCGATGTTGTCGCCCGCTTCACCACGATCCAGCAGCTTGCGGAACATTTCAACACCAGTGCAGGTGGTTTTCTGAGTGTCACGGATGCCGACGATTTCGATCTCGTCGCCAACATTGATCACACCACGCTCAACACGACCCGTAACAACAGTACCACGGCCCGAGATCGAGAACACGTCTTCGACCGGCATCAGGAACGGCTTGTCAACTTCACGCTCAGGGGTGTCGATGTAGTCATCTACAGCCGCCATCAGTTCCTTGATCTTCTCTTCGCCGATTTCCGGGTTGTTGCCTTCCATCGCGGCCAGAGCCGAACCTGCGATGATCGGAATGTCGTCGCCGGGGTATTCGTAGCTGGACAGCAGTTCGCGAACTTCCATCTCAACCAGTTCCAGCAGCTCTTCGTCGTCAACCTGATCAACTTTGTTCATGAACACGACCATCTTCGGGATGCCAACCTGGCGGCCCAGCAGGATGTGCTCGCGCGTTTGCGGCATCGGGCCGTCAGCTGCGTTCACAACCAGGATCGCGCCGTCCATCTGAGCAGCACCGGTGATCATGTTCTTGACGTAGTCGGCGTGGCCGGGGCAGTCGACATGCGCGTAGTGGCGGTTGTCGGTCTCGTACTCCACGTGGGCGGTCGAGATGGTGATGCCACGTGCTTTTTCTTCCGGCGCGCCGTCAATCTGGTCATACGCTTTGAAGTCACCGAAATACTTGGTGATTGCTGCGGTCAGCGTGGTCTTGCCGTGGTCAACGTGGCCAATCGTGCCGATGTTGACGTGCGGCTTATTACGCTCAAACTTTTCCTTTGCCATGATGGCCTCCTTTTTCGGTAATGAAGGGAGCCCGTGATCCGGACTCCCTCAAATCTTCGCTTATGCGTATTTCGCCTGAATCTCGTCCGAGATGTTCTGCGGAACCGGATCGTAATGGTCGAACTGCATGGTGAATTGGGCACGGCCCGACGACATCGAACGCAGTGTGTTGATGTAGCCGAACATGTTGGCCAGCGGAACAAATGCATCGATCGCGATTGCGTTGCCGCGTGGCTCCTGACCAGACACCTGGCCACGACGCGAGGTAAGGTCGCCGATGATACCGCCGGTATATTCTTCCGGGGTGATCACTTCGACCTTCATGATCGGTTCCAGCAGTTTCGCGCCAGCTTTGCGCATGCCTTCACGCATACACATACGGGCCGCGATTTCGAACGCCAGAACGCTCGAGTCAACGTCGTGGAACTTACCGTCGATCAAGGCAACCTTGAAATCGATCACGGGGAAGCCAGCCAGCGGGCCGCTATCCATGACCGAGTTGATGCCCTTTTCAACGCCCGGAATGTATTCCTTCGGTACCGCGCCACCAACGATGCGGCTTTCGAATGAATAACCCTCGGCAGGTTCCGTCGGCGAGATGATCATCTTCACTTCGGCGAACTGACCCGAACCACCCGACTGTTTCTTGTGGGTGTAGGTATGTTCGACTTCGTGACCGATGGTCTCACGATAGGCCACCTGCGGTGCACCGATGTTGGCCTCAACCTTGAACTCACGCTTCAGGCGGTCAACCAGGATGTCCAGGTGAAGTTCGCCCATGCCCTTCATGATGGTCTGACCCGATTCCAGATCAGTTTCCACACGGAAGGACGGGTCTTCTGCGGCCAGACGGGCCAGGCCCTGGGACATCTTCTCTTGGTCGCCTTTGGTTTTGGGCTCAACCGCGATCTCGATCACCGGATCTGGGAAGGTCATGGTTTCCAGAACCACCGGATCCTTCGCATCACACAAAGTGTCACCGGTGGTGGTGTCTTTCAGACCCGCCAGCGCGATGATGTCGCCTGCAAACGCTTCTTCGATCTCTTCCCGGTTGTTCGAGTGCATCATCATCATACGACCGATGCGCTCTTTCTTACCTTTGGTCGAGTTCAGGATTGAGTCACCCTTGTTCATGGTGCCCGAGTAGATCCGGGTGAAGGTCAGCGAGCCAACGAAGGGGTCGTTCATGATTTTGAACGCCAGACCCGAGAAAGCCATGTCGTCATCGGCACGACGCGCGATGTCACGAATCTCTTCTTCGTCGCCGGGCTTGAAGCCCATGTAATCGACAACGTCCAGCGGGCTGGGCAGATAGTCGATCACAGCGTTGAGCAGCGGCTGAACGCCTTTGTTCTTGAACGCCGAACCACCCAGAACCGGAACGAACGCGATGTCCAGGGTGCCTTTGCGCAGCAGGGCGCGCAGGGTCGGAACGTCGGGCTCATTGCCTTCCAGGTATTCCATCATCGCGTCGTCGTCCATTTCGACGGCCGCTTCGATCATCTTGCCGCGCCATTCGTCAGCCATGTCTTTCAGGCTGTCGCGGATCGGAGCTTTGATCCAGCTTGCGCCCAGATCTTCGCCCTGCCAAAGCCACTCTTCCATGGTGACCAGGTCGATCAGACCTTCCAGCTCGGACTCGGCACCTATCGGAATACCAACCGGAACAGCGCGTGCGCCGGTGCGGTCTTCGATCATGTTGACGCAGTTGAAGAAGTCAGCGCCGATCTTGTCCATCTTGTTGACGAAAACCATACGCGGAACCTTGTAGCGGTCAGCCTGACGCCACACGGTTTCGGTCTGGGGCTCAACACCGGCGTTTGCGTCCAGAACGCAGACGGCACCGTCGAGAACCGCCAGCGAACGTTCGACTTCGATGGTGAAGTCAACGTGGCCGGGGGTGTCGATGATGTTCAGGCGGTGCTTCGGGGTTTCTGCGGTCTGACCGTCCTCGGTGCGCTCCCAGAAAGTGGTGGTCGCAGCCGAAGTGATGGTGATGCCGCGTTCCTGCTCCTGCTCCATCCAGTCCATGGTGGCTGCACCATCGTGCACCTCACCGATGTTGTGGGATTTACCAGTGTAATACAGGATACGCTCCGAGCAGGTGGTCTTACCTGCGTCGATGTGCGCCATGATACCGAAGTTACGGTACAGTTCGAGAGGATATTCGCGTGACATTTGTCTAAGCCTCTGGGATTACCAACGGTAATGGCTGAAGGCTTTGTTCGCCTCGGCCATCTTGTGGGTGTCTTCGCGTTTCTTGACGGCAGTACCGCGGGACTGAACAGCGTCCAACAGCTCACCTGCAAGGCGCTCTTCCATGGTGTTTTCGTTGCGGCCGCGCGCAGCAGTGATCAGCCAGCGGATGGCCAGTGCTTCGCGGCGCTCGGGGCGCACTTCGACCGGAACCTGGTAGGTTGCACCACCAACCCGGCGCGAGCGAACCTCAACCGACGGTTTGATGTTGTCGAGCGCTTCGTGGAACACTTCGACAGGAGCGCGCTTTACCTTGTTCTCAACGCGGTCAAACGCGTTGTAAACGATGCGCTCTGCGACCGACTTCTTGCCGTCGATCATCAGGTTGTTCATGAATTTGGTCAGTACCTTGTCGCCAAATTTGGCGTCAGGCAGGACTTCGCGTTTTTCGGCGGCGTGACGACGTGACATATCAGCCTCTCCTTCTTACTTGGGACGCTTCGCGCCGTATTTCGAACGACGTTGCTTACGATCTTTGACGCCCTGAGTATCCAGAACACCGCGCAGGATGTGGTAACGCACACCGGGAAGGTCTTTTACACGGCCACCACGGATCAGAACAACCGAGTGTTCCTGCAGGTTGTGGCTTTCACCGGGGATGTACGAGATGACCTCAAACCCGTTGGTCAGGCGCACTTTGGCAACCTTACGCATCGCCGAGTTCGGCTTTTTAGGTGTGGTGGTGTAAACACGTGTGCAGACGCCGCGTTTCTGCGGGCACTGCTCCAGGTGCATGGACTTTGAGCGTTTTACTTTGGGCTGCCGCGGCTTGCGGATCAGCTGTTGAATAGTTGGCATTCCGGTTTCTTCCCCGTTTTGCAACACACATGACATGCACGCGGCTGCGTGCGGTTAAATTCGCTGCACTTATGCGTCCACAAGCGCAAAATCCGCGAGCGTTCCCATTCCGAGGTGAACGTCGCGGTTTGTTATCAGAGGGCGCGAACGATAAAAGTGTCCGGGCCTTGACCAGTTCATTACTGAAATCGGTTACGGGGCGGCCCCCGGTACCGAGATGTCGCGCGTAATAGGGGGAGTCGGCCCGAGTGTCAACAGCCATGCAACAAAGGCGTGTGGCACATCAAGATATCAGCCATTTATCAGGATTGGGCTGGGAATTCCACTGTTCGCCCGCATTGCGGCTTATACCTACCGCGTGCATAGTGGGCGCGTCCCGCTATCCATTGGATGATCCATGCAAGTCATTGGCCTGTGCCGATTTTCATTCCCTGCCCTCGGCGATTTCCAAATCGAACACGACACGGTCGAAAAGCGGCGCCGCCATTTATACCACCCTACCCGTCTGGAAGAGCGGTTTCGCCTGTTTGAATCCCTAACCCTGCCCAGCTTTCGCGCACAGACCGACAAGGATTTCCAGCTGCTGATCGCCGTCGGAGACTGTCTACCTAAAACGGCGCTCGACCGCCTCAAAGATCTAACCACTGACATCAAGCAGGTTCAGATCATCCAAAGAGCAGTCGAGCCGGATCAGAAACACCGGCAGGTCATGAAACAAATCCTTCAAAACGCGCGGTCGCATCCAGACCAGCCTTGTCTTCAGTTCCGTCATGACGACGACGACAGCGTTTCCATAGACTTCGTGGAAAAACTCCGAGAAGCAGCAGATTACGGCGCGGGTTTGATCAAGAAAAATCAAGCGATCGGGATAGATTTCAATAACGGGTATCAGGCCAGTTTTAGACCCGCAGGCACACAGGCAGCGCAGGTCTACAAGTCTTTGCTCGGGGTTGGACTGGGCATGCTGGTCTCGGGCGGATGCACTCACACAATCATAAGCTTCACCCATAACCGGATCGGACGTTTCATGCCGGTTATCAGCTATCCTGATCACCCGATGTGGATCAGGTCACTGAACAATTCCAACGACTCGCCACGCGCAGGGAAACAGAAGGCGCAACTTGCTCCGATAACACCGGAGATCGAATCCGAATTTGCCACACGTTTCGCGATAAATCCGCGGTTCGCGCGGTTACATCAGTCCTCCGCCTGACGCGATCGTTCGCGGAACAGTGTGAACATCCCTGCCCCGACGACCAATGCCGCACCCAACAGGGTAATCATGTCGGGCCAGTCGCCAAATACCGCCCATCCAAGCCCCAGTGCCCAAAGCAGACTGGAATAGCGGAATGGCGCAATAAAACCGACCTCCCCCACGCGCATCACCATGACGCTGAACAGATACCCCATCAAAACAAAGACCGCTGCACTGGCGACCATCGCACCTGATGGGGTCGAAACCGGCACCCACCCCTCGAAAACTGAAACGATTGCAGCAACAGTGGTAATAGAAAGCGATGTTGCCAACGTCACGACCATGGATGGTACTTCTGCGGACATGTGTCGCGTGATAAGATCACGGGCCGTAACCGATGCAACCGCAATCAGTGCATAAATGGCGTAAATGCTGAAGCCATCCGGGCCGGGCCGAACGATCAGCAACATTCCAACAAATCCCATTGCAATCGCGACAATCCTCCGCCACCCGATTTTTTCCTGAAAAAACAACGCAGCGCCCAGGGTCACAGTCAAGGGTAACGCTTGCAACACCGCCGTTACATTGGCCAACGGCATGTGCATTAACGCAGTCAGGAAGAAGAATGTCGCCGACAATTCGGCAAGGCATCGAAACACAACCAACCACTTATCGTGGCGGGAAAAATCCAAATGAAGCGCCCCAAGATGGCGTGCAAGAAAGAACACGAGAATCGTTGCCAACGCCCCTCGTGTGGCGACCAACTGGAACAGCGGCATATCCTGCCCCACCACCTTCACGAGCGTATCGTTGACAGTAAAGGCAGCCATGCTGCCCATCATCAGCAAGGCGCCCCTTAGATTTGGTGTCATTCTGGTTTCGCCCGATCCCACTACAATGTGCCCATTGGCCAATCAGGCAAACCCAATGTCAACTCTGCAATGGATAATCAGCCATCGCAGGTGAGTCAGGATGGACCTAGAGGCTGACTTTGACCGGTACATTGTTATTTTGAAGTCCGGTCAAACTGAAGAGGTGCACTGTGATTGAGGGCCTGAGCCATATTACCTTCATCACCCGAAATCTGGACAAGATGGAAGAGGTACTGACAACAATTCTGGATGCCAAAAAAATCTACGACAGCGGCGATCGGACTTTCTCGCTTTCAAAAGAGCGGTTTTTCGATATCGGGGGTGTTTGGGTCGCGATTATGGAGGGCGATCCGCTGTCCGAAAAAACCTACAATCACGTCGCGTTCAAGATGAGCGTAGATGAATATGACGACAGGTTGCAACGCATCCGGTCGCTGGGCCTTGAAATCCGGGAGGGTCGATCCCGCGTACCCGGGGAAGGGCAATCAATCTATTTTTATGACTACGACAACCATATGTTTGAACTGCACAGCGGTACGCTGGAGGAACGATTAAAACGGTACGCCGCGGGCTAAATAAAAAAGGCCCCGCAATTTTGCAGGGCCTCATTTGTTTTATGGTGCGGTGCTTATTCGCGGCTTTCCGGTGTTTCCACCAGAACGTCCAGCTCATCACCGACCATATCGTCGTCGAATGTCGGAGCGGCCAAAGCAGCGGCCGCTTCGGCCTCTTCCCGGCGGGCTTCGATAACCACGTTGTCACGCGACTGCGCGATGTGGCGCACGGCCTGAGTGGCCCCACCGGTACCGGCGGGGATCAAGCGACCAACGATGACGTTCTCTTTCAGGCCAACCAGCTTGTCCTTCTTGCCCTGAACCGAGGCTTCGGTCAGAACGCGAGTGGTTTCCTGGAACGAGGCCGCCGAGATGAACGAACGCGTCTGCAGCGAGGCTTTGGTGATCCCCAGGAGGATCGGTTCGCCCTGAGCCGGACGGCCGCCGCGCGAGATGGTTTTCTCGTTGGCAGCGTCGAACTCCTGCTTGTCGACATGTTCGCCTTTCAGCAGGGTGGTGTCGCCTGAATCCAGGATCTCCCACTTCTGCAGCATCTGGCGCACGATGACTTCGATATGCTTGTCGTTGATCTTCACGCCCTGCAGACGATAGACGTCCTGCACTTCGTCGATCATGTAATCCGCCAGCGCTTCGACGCCCATAATGGACAGGATGTCATGAGGAGCCGGGTTACCATCCATCAGGTATTCACCCTTCTGGATGAAGTCCCCTTCGGCAACCGGGATGTGCTTGCCCTTGGGCACCATGTACTCGATGGTCTCCATCGACTCGTCAGCCGGTTCGATGCTGATACGGCGCTTGTTCTTGTAGTCGCGGCCAAAGCGCACGTAACCATCGGCTTCTGCGATGATCGCGTGATCTTTCGGACGGCGGGCTTCGAACAGTTCGGCCACACGCGGCAGACCACCGGTGATGTCCTTGGTCTTAGCACCTTCACGCGGGATACGCGCGACAACGTCACCGGCTTCGATCTGCTGACCATCTTCGACCGACAGGATCGCATCCACCGACATCGGATAGTGAACCGGGTTGCCCGCATCGTTGCGGACCGGCTCGCCATCTTCGCCGACCAGAATGATCTCGGGCTTGAGGTCGCTACCTTTGGGGGCAGCGCGCCAATCGATCACGATCTTCTGGGTCATACCAGTTGCATCGTCGGTCTCATCGCGGACAGCGATGCCCGAAACAAGGTCGACATATTTCGCAGTACCGGCCTTCTCGGCGATGATCGGCAGAGTGTAGGGGTCCCATTCGTACAGCTTGTCGCCACGGGCCACGTTTGTGCCGTCCTTGACGAACAGCTTGGAGCCATAGCCCAGCTTGTGGCTGGCACGCTCTTCGCCGTGTTCATCGCTGATCACCAGCTTCATGTTCCGGCCCATGACCAGGCTTTCGCCTGTGGCATTGACCAGAATCTGCGGGTTCTCGAAGGAAACGACACCTTCCTGGCTGGCTTCCTGGAACGACTGCTGACCACCTTGCGCAACACCACCGATGTGGAAGGTCCGCATGGTAAGCTGTGTACCGGGCTCACCGATGGACTGCGCGGCGATGATGCCGACAGCCTCACCTGTGTTCACCATGGTACCACGTGCAAGGTCACGACCGTAGCAGGTGGCGCAGACGCCTTCCTCGGACTCGCAGGTCAGAGGCGAGCGGATACGCATCGATGCAACACCGGCTTCATCGATAGTGTCGGCCATGCGCTCGTCAATCAACTGACCAGCGGCAACGATCACCTCGTCCGTGCCCGGACGCAGAACATCGTCCGCAGCTACACGGCCCAGCACGCGTTCGGCCAGCGAGGCAACAACCTCGCCGTCGTTCACGGCGGCTTCGGCAGTGATGGCACGCTCGGTACCACAGTCGATCTCACGAACGATGCAGTCCTGAGCGACATCCACCAGACGACGGGTCAGGTAACCCGAGTTCGCCGTCTTCAGAGCGGTATCCGACAGACCCTTACGGGCACCGTGGGTCGAGTTGAAGTACTCGAGAACGGTCAGACCTTCCTTAAAGTTCGAGATGATCGGCGTCTCGATGATGTCACCGTTCGGCTTGGCCATCAGGCCGCGCATACCGCCCAGCTGTTTCATCTGAGTAACCGAGCCACGCGCACCGGAGTGGGCCATCATGTAGACCGAGTTCGGTTCCTGATCCGACCCGTCTTCGGCTTTGGCGACATCCGAGATCGTGCTCATCATCGCCTCGGTGACGCGGTCGTTACACTTCGACCAGGCATCGACAACTTTGTTGTACTTTTCGCCCTGAGTGATCAGGCCGTCCATGTACTGCTGTTCAAAGTCCTTCACCTGACCGCGAGTGTCATCAACGATGCCCCACTTGTCATCGGGAATAACCATGTCGTCCTTACCGAACGAGATGCCCGCTTTGAAAGCTTCTTTGAAGCCCATCGACATGATCTGATCACAGAAGATGACCGACTCTTTCTGACCGCAGTAACGGTAGACGGTGTCGATCACCTGCTGCACTTCTTTCTTCCGCAGCAGGCGGTTGACCAGCTCGAACGGCGCTTTGTTGTTCATCGGCAGCAACGCACCCAGACGCAGCCGGCCCGGAGTGGTTTCATAGCGCTTTTGAACTTCGTTGCCTTCGTCGTCGATTTGCGTAATCCGCGCAGTGATTTTCGAGTGCAGATGCACCTCACCCGCGTCCAGCGCGTGCTGAACTTCTTCGATCGAACCGAAGACCTTGCCTTCGCCCGGCATGCCTTCGCGTTCCAGGGTCACGTAGTACAGACCCAGAATCATATCCTGCGACGGAACGATGATCGGTGCGCCGTTTGCAGGCGACAGAACGTTGTTCGTCGACATCATCAGAACACGGGCTTCCAGCTGGGCCTCAAGGCTCAGCGGGACGTGAACGGCCATCTGGTCACCGTCGAAGTCGGCGTTAAAGGCCGAGCAGACCAGCGGGTGCAGCTGGATGGCTTTACCTTCGATCAGAACGGGCTCGAACGCCTGAATGCCAAGACGGTGCAACGTCGGCGCGCGGTTCAGCATGACAGGGTGTTCGCGGATCACCTCGTCGAGGATATCCCACACTTCGGGACGCTCTTTCTCGACCAGTTTCTTCGCCTGCTTAACAGTCGAAGACAGACCCTTGGCTTCAAGGCGCGAATAGATGAACGGCTTGAACAGTTCCAGAGCCATCTTCTTGGGCAGACCACACTGGTGCAGCTTCAGCTCCGGACCGGTCACAATGACCGAACGGCCCGAGAAGTCGACGCGCTTACCCAGAAGGTTCTGACGGAAGCGACCCTGCTTACCTTTCAGCATGTCCGACAGCGATTTCAGCGGACGCTTGTTGGCGCCGGTGATCACGCGGCCACGACGGCCATTGTCGAACAGAGCATCCACGGATTCCTGCAGCATCCGCTTTTCGTTACGGACGATGATATCAGGCGCGCGCAGCTCGATCAGACGCTTCAGACGGTTGTTCCGGTTGATGACGCGACGATACAGATCGTTCAGATCTGAGGTCGCGAAACGGCCACCATCCAGCGGAACCAGCGGACGCAGTTCCGGCGGAATGACCGGGATCACGGTCATCACCATCCACTCAGGCCGGTTGCCCGACTCGAGGAAGGATTCAACAACCTTCAGTCGCTTGATGATCTTCTTGGGCTTCAGTTCGCCGGTTGCTTCGGCCAGATCAGCACGCAGCTGCTCGGCTTCGGCTTCCAGATCGATCTGGGCCAGCATCTCACGGATGGCTTCGGCACCGATATTCGCGGTGAACGCGTCCATGCCGTAGGCATCCTGAGCGTCCATGTACTCTTCTTCAGTCAGCATCTGGCCGTAGGTCAGGTCAGTCAGACCGGGCTCGATGACGACGTAGTTTTCGAAGTACAGAACACGTTCCAGATCGCGCAGCGTCATGTCCAGCATCAGGCCGATGCGGGACGGCAGCGACTTCAGGAACCAGATGTGTGCAACAGGCGCGGCCAGTTCGATGTGGCCCATACGTTCGCGGCGGACTTTCTGCAGGGTGACTTCCACACCGCATTTCTCGCAGACAACGCCGCGATATTTCATCCGCTTATATTTGCCGCACAGGCATTCGTAATCTTTGATCGGGCCAAAGATACGCGCGCAGAACAGACCGTCACGCTCGGGCTTGAACGTCCGGTAGTTGATGGTTTCGGGTTTCTTGATCTCGCCATAGGACCAAGACAGGATCCGCTCGGGCGACGCCAGCGAGACCTTGATCTCGTCGAATACTTTCGGGGGCGTCAGCGGGTTGAACGGGTTGTTGGTGATTTCCTGGTTCATTTGTTACCTCAAATCTTGCGGAAGGGGGGACGGGAGAAAGGGCAAGGCCCTTACTCCTCAACCTCCGCATCCAGGAGTTCCATATTCAGGCCGAGACCACGGACTTCTTTAACCAGAACGTTGAACGATTCCGGTACGCCCGCTTCAAAGTTATCTTCGCCCTTGACGATCGACTCATAGACCTTGGTCCGGCCGGCGACGTCATCCGATTTCACGGTGAGCATCTCCTGCAGGGTGTAGGCGGCGCCGTAAGCTTCCAGCGCCCAGACCTCCATCTCACCAAAGCGCTGACCACCGAACTGCGCCTTACCACCCAACGGCTGCTGTGTGACCAGCGAGTACGGGCCAGTCGAACGCGCGTGGATCTTGTCATCCACCAGGTGGTGCAGTTTCAGCAGGTACTTGATGCCCACGGTCACCGGACGCGCGAATTGCTCACCCGTACGACCGTCGAACAGAACCGACTGACCGCTTTCCGAGAAGCCCGCACGCACCAGCGCGTCGTTGACGTCAGCTTCTTTGGCACCGTCGAAGACCGGGGTTGCGATCGGAACACCGCGGGTTACGTTGCCCGCAGCCTCGATCAGGCCATCCTCGTCCAGACCGGTGATGCCTTCTTCGTAGACATTTTCGCCATAGGCCAGCTTCATCGCTTCGCGAACCGGGGTCAGATCGCCGGAACGGCGGTATTCACCCAGAGCGTCGTCGATATTCAGACCCAGACCGCGTGCGGCCCAACCCATGTGGGTTTCAAGGATCTGACCAACGTTCATACGCGAAGGCACGCCCAGCGGGTTCAGACAGAAGTCTACCGGCGTACCATCGGCGAGGAACGGCATGTCTTCCATCGGAACAACCTTGGAGATCACACCCTTGTTCCCGTGACGACCGGCCATCTTGTCACCCGGCTGCAGCTTGCGCTTCACGGCGATGAAGACTTTGACCATCTTCATCACACCCGGCGGCAGGTCGTCGCCACGGCGGACCTTCTCGACTTTGTCTTCGAAACGGGCGTCCAGAGCACGCTTTTGCACTTCGTACTGCTCGTTCAGAGCTTCGACGATCTGTGCGTCCTGCTCACCTTCCAGTGCCAGCTGCCACCACTGACCACGGGTCAGGGTTTCCAGCAGCTCCTCGGTGATAACCGAGCCGGGCTTGACGCCTTTCGGGCCTTTGACAGCGGTTTTACCCAGGATCAGACCCTGCAGACGCGCATAGATGTTGCGGTCACGGGCCAGACGTTCGACTTCCTCACGCTCGATCTGCAGCGCACGCTCGTCTTTTTCGACGCCGTGACGGTTGAAGACGCGGACCTCAACGACCGTACCGTAATCGCCCGGCTTCACGCGCAGCGAGGTGTCGCGCACGTCAGATGCTTTTTCACCAAAGATGGCGCGCAGCAGCTTTTCTTCCGGGGTCATCGGGCTTTCGCCCTTCGGAGTGATCTTGCCGACCAGAATATCGCCCGGCTCAACATCCGCACCGATGTAAACGATGCCCGCCTCGTCGAGGTTGCGCAGCGCTTCTTCACCGACGTTCGGGATGTCACGAGTGATTTCTTCCGGACCTAGCTTTGTGTCACGGGCGGCGACTTCGAATTCCTCGATATGGACCGAGGTAAAGACGTCGTCACGCGCAATACGTTCCGAGATCAGGATGGAGTCTTCGTAGTTGTAACCGTTCCACGGCATGAACGCGACGACCACGTTTTTGCCCAGAGCCAGTTCACCCATATCGGTCGACGGACCGTCGGCAATTACCTCACCCTTCTGGACAGTGTCACCCACCTTGATCAGCGGACGCTGGTTGATGCAGGTGTTCTGGTTCGAACGCTGGAATTTGCGCAGACGATAGATGTCAACGCCAGCGTCGCCCAGTTCCAGATCTTCGGTGGCGCGGATAACGATACGCTGGGCATCGACCTGGTCGATGATACCGGCGCGTTTCGCCTGAATCGCAGCGCCCGAGTCGATCGCAACCTTTTCCTCGATCCCGGTACCGACCAGCGGCGCCTCGGCCCGCAGCAGCGGAACCGCCTGACGTTGCATGTTCGAGCCCATCAGAGCGCGGTTGGCGTCGTCATTTTCAAGGAACGGGATCAGCGATGCAGCGACTGATACCAGCTGTTTCGGCGACACGTCGATCAGGTCCACATTCTCGCGCGGGGCAAGGGTGTAGTCACCAGCCTGACGGGTCGAAACCAGATCGTTGATGAACTTGCCATCCGCATCCAGCGTCGCGTTCGCCTGCGCCACGGTGTGACGCATTTCCTCGGTCGCGGACATGTAGTGAACCTCATCGGTCACCTCGGCGTCTTTGACGACGCGGTACGGTGTTTCGATGAAGCCATACTTGTTCACGCGGGCAAAGGTGGCGAGGCTGTTGATCAGACCGATGTTCGGACCTTCCGGCGTTTCAATCGGGCACATCCGGCCATAGTGGGTCGGGTGCACGTCGCGCACCTCAAAGCCCGCACGCTCACGCGTCAGACCACCGGGGCCAAGCGCCGAGAGGCGGCGTTTGTGGGTAACTTCCGACAGCGGGTTGGTCTGGTCCATGAACTGCGACAGCTGCGATGAGCCGAAGAATTCACGAACAGCAGCCGCAGCCGGTTTCGCGTTGATCAGATCCTGCGGCATGACGGTGTCGATCTCGACCGACGACATACGCTCTTTGATCGCGCGCTCCATGCGCAGCAGGCCGACGCGGTACTGGTTTTCCATCAGTTCGCCGACCGAGCGCACACGACGGTTGCCGAGATGGTCAATATCGTCCACGTCGCCTTTGCCGTCACGCAGTTCCACCAGCGCCTTGATGCAGGCCACGATGTCTTCGCGGCGCAGGGTGCGCAGGGTGTCCGGCGCGTCCAGAGCGAGGCGCATGTTCATCTTCACGCGACCAACGGCGGACAGGTCATAACGCTCGCTGTCGAAGAACAGGGTGTCGAACAGAGCCGACGCAGCCTCGACGGTGGGCGGCTCGCCCGGGCGCATGACGCGGTAGATGTCCATCAGCGCGCTTTCGCGGTTCAGGTTCTTGTCCTGAGCCATTGTGTTGCGCATGTAGGGGCCAACATTGACGTTGTCGATGTCCAGAACCGGGATGTCGGTGATGCCCGCATCCATCAGGTCCTTGACGGTGCCGCCGATCAGATCGCCGTCCTTGTCGTACTCCAGCGTCAGCTCATCACCGGCTTCGACATAGATCGCGCCGTTTTCTTCGTTGATGATGTCCTTGGCGACATACTTGCCGACGATGTTGTCGAAGGGCACAAGCAGGTCGGTAACAGCACCTTCGTCGATCAGCTTCTTAACCGCGCGCGGAGTGACTTTCTTGCCGGCTTCGGCAATCACTTCACCGGATTTCGCGGCGATCAGATCATACGTCGGGCGGGTGCCACGCACGCGCTCGGGGAAGAACGGTGTGACCCAACCCTTCTTCTTATCCAGTTTGTAGGACACGGTGTTGTAATACGCGTCCATGATCGCTTCCTGATCCAGACCCAGCGCATAGAGCAGGGTTGTCACAGGCAGCTTACGGCGGCGGTCGATACGGGCGAACACGATGTCCTTGGCGTCGAACTCAAAGTCCAGCCAGCTGCCGCGATACGGGATGATGCGGCAGGCAAACAGCAGCTTGCCCGAGGAATGGGTCTTGCCCTTGTCGTGGTCGAAGAACACACCGGGGGAGCGGTGCATCTGGGACACGATCACACGCTCGGTGCCGTTCACGATGAACGTCCCGTTCGGTGTCATCAGGGGCATGTCGCCCATGAACACGTCCTGTTCTTTGATGTCTTTGACCGATTTGGCGCCGGTGTCCTCATCGACATCAAACACGATCAGACGCAGGGTGACCTTCAGCGGCGCGCTGTAGGTCATATCGCGCTGCATGCACTCTTCGACGTCGTATTTGGGTTTTTCCAGATCGTATTTCACGAACTCCAGAACGGAGGTTTCGTTGAAATCCTTGATCGGGAAAACCGACTGGAACACACCTTTGATGCCTTCGCCGTCTGTGGGCTGTTCTGCATCGCCGGAGCGCAGGAAAAGATCATAAGAAGATTTCTGGACCTCAATGAGGTTTGGCATCTCCAGCACTTCGCGGATTTTGCCGTAATATTTACGAAGACGTTTCTGGCCAAGGAACGTTTGAGCCATGTCAGATGTCACCTTTCGATGTTCTCAGCGGGCAAAGACACCGTCGGGCCCCGGCATCTTGCACATTCGAGACGACACGTCCGGATCAATTCGTGGCCACCGTCCCGAAGGTGGCCTCCCGATCCGAAAACCGTGTCTTAGAAAACGCCCCAGATAATGAGGCCCTTTCTAAGACAGGTTCGGCTGGACCCGGATTTCTCCGGGCCCAGCCAAAATTTGCGGCGCATCAGCGATGCACCTGTCGGTTGGCTTAGGCCAGCTCGACTTCGGCGCCAGCTGCTTCCAGCTTGCCTTTGACTTCTTCGGCTTCGTCTTTCGACACACCTTCTTTGATCTTGCCGCCAGCTTCGACCAGCTCTTTGGCTTCTTTCAGGCCCAGACCAGTGATGCCGCGAACTTCTTTGATCACGTTGATTTTCGAAGCACCGGCGTTCTTCAGAACGACGTCGAATTCGGTTTTTTCTTCCTCAGCTGCGCCACCGGCGTCGCCACCAGCTGCAACCATTACGGCGCCGCCAGCTGCAGGCTCGATGCCGTATTCGTCTTTGAGGATGGTTTTCAGTTCTTGTGCTTCCAGCAGGGTCAGACCCACGATGCTTTCTGCGAGTGCTTTCAGATCAGCCATTGTATTAGCTCTTTCCGTTTTACAGTGTGTGTTCCAACGTCAGGGGAATTCCCCTACGCAGATCATTCAGTGCCAACCGCTTACGCAGCTTCCGCCTTCTCTTCGATGGTGGAAAGGATGCTTGCGATGTTGCTTGCAGGTGCGCCAATCGCGCCGGCGATGTTCGAAGCAGGTGCGCCAATGCAGCCAACGATCGAAGCAATAAGCTCTTCACGAGACGGCATTTTCGAAACTGTTTCGACGCCTTTGCGGTCCAGAGCGTTCTCGCCCATAGCACCGCCGAGGATCTCAAAATTCTTGTTATCCTTAGCGAAGTCCTCGGCCACCTTGGCTGCTGCCACGGGGTCCTCGGAATAGGTCAGAACGGTCATCCCTGTCAGCAGGTCGGCCATGCTTTCACACGGCTTACCCTCAAGGGCGATTTTGGCGAGCCTGTTCTTGGCAACACGCACGGCACCACCCGCGTCACGAGCACGTGCGCGAAGGTCCTGCATCTCGGCAACTGTCAGACCGGCGTAGTGCGAAACCACTACGACGCCAGAGCTTTCGAAGATTTGGCCGAGTTCCTCGACCACTTTCTCTTTCTGGGCTCTATCCACAGTTCTCTCCAAGTTAGGGGCGATATCTCACCCCGGCTCATATTTGCCGTAGCTTACGCTCCGGCGTTCAGGTCCGTTGTTACGGGATGGGCCAAAACTCGCCCGAGGATCGTGACCCTCAGAATTCTTTGGTCTTACCCGTCTCAGGCAGGGAATTAAGGGGCCGCATGGCACCACCCACCGTCTTGGACGAAACAAAATAAAGCGCACGACGAATCGCACGCTTTATTCCGCAGGTCTACTTAGGACAGATAGGCCGGGTTTCCAAGAGGTAAATTGCACCTATGGGTGTGTTTCGAACGTTCAGAAATAAGCGTACTTTCGGTGCAAGTCTCATACACGGTAGATAACGAGGACAGCCAAAGCGACTACGAGCGAAAGATCTTTGAGCCATTTTGGTAACCGGTTGCTATGCTCCACCTTTTTTCTACCCACCAAACACAAGCTCAAAGCGATTGCGACGTTGGTAGCGCCTGTTGTCGCTTCGAATTGGTGTATTGCACGCTTTCCAGCGTGGAATACAGCTGTGATCCCTTATGTCTTTTTGGTCTTCAGCAAATCTGTTTTTAACTACTGGGCAAGTGAACGTTATCATTGACGCCCGTTCACTGATCAGAACCCACCGATGCCAAATTACTACTTTGAAACTGTGGCTAGATAGCCTCTTACGAAAACTTGTTACACAGCGTCCGGTCTGGGTGCGCTGGAGGCGGCGTAGGTGTCAGATCGAACTGCCAGGGGGCAGCACAAACACAAAGCTGCGCGCAGCTTGTCATTATCGGGAACGCACTCCAAATCAGTCCGCACCATAGGGTCAGATACAACACTTACATTTGCCCGTCTGAGTTTCCGGTTATGGTGCTGAGGAGGATTGACCGCGGAGCAAGCAGTTTGGTGAACTGTTTGTAGAACGAACGGGTTGTTTGGAATTTGGTTTTGGGAGTAGGATTTGAACCTCTGACCTTCAGGTTATGAGCCTGACGAGGTGAAGAGGTCAAGCAAT
>NZ_JBQFWR010000016.1:0-81188 GCF_056540425.1 Ruegeria sp. AN6 | reverse complement strand
AGATTACTCATGTTATACCCCTGAAACTCAGGGGCTTGAATCATGCAGCCGAGATGACGGCAACCAAATTAATGGGTCCAGAACCTAACCCGCGAAATAGTCGCAACGCAAAATCAAGCCGGTAACTTCTTGCCGATTAGGGATTGAGGTCTTTGCCGGGTTGCTTCCAAGACTTGCGTGGGACAACATTTTTTGGGCGGTGCAAACGTCGATTTGGAGATCAGCATGCCGGACCTCGAAACAAACAAGAAAAACGGCATCGCTTTTTACGAAATGATGTTCAACGCGTGTCGACCAGCCGAGGCCATCGCAACCTTTGTTGGGGAAACCTATACGCAGCACAACCCGCATGTTGGCGACGGTAAGCAAGCCTTTGTCGAGTACTTCGAGCGCATGGCCGCCGAATACCCGGGAAAGCGCGTGGACATCAAACGTGCCTTTGCTGAAGACGATCACGTTATTCTGCATTGCCATCAAATATGGCCCGATGGCCTCGAGTACGCAGGGATCGATATTTTTCGCCTGGATGCTGATGGCAAGATTGTTGAACACTGGGACGTTCTTCAGGAAGTTCCAGCAAACAGCGAGAATGACAATGGTATGTTTTGACTTCGTCGTTCTGACTACGGAGCATTGAACTTCGAAAGCTCCTGTCAGCTAAACCACCATGGTCCAAGGGTATAGGTATGATCCAGAAAACCCGCCGAGGCGTATTTATCAAGAACCGTTTAGTTAGGAGATAAATATGTTCTCGAAGGGTATTCTTACGGCCACCGTTGGACTATTTGCAGCTACGTCGCCTCAAGCTGCTGTACAAATTCGCTTTGTAGAAGGTGCACCCAAGGACCGTTTTGTTCTGACAAATGTCGGAGCTTGCAATGTAGAGGCTTCGACCCTCAAAATTGACTTGTCGCAATCTGCCGGGCGTCTGATTTTCGACGTTACCGAAAAGGGCGCGGGTGTAGAGGCTTTCCAACCTCTCGAATTCGTTGAGGGTGCGGATAATCTGCGGCAAATTCCAGCTGTCGTAGACGGGCAAGATACAATTGAACTTGAGATCGCCTCCCTCGCAGCCGGGGACAAACTCGCCTTTACCATCGATGTAGATGACACTATCGGGCAACGCGAAATTACCGTAACGGGGTCGGAGATCGAAGGCGCCACGGTGTCGTATACCGATGCGAATGAGACCAGGACTGCGACCTTCTCTTCCGAAGCACTTGTTAAAGTGACAACCAAGGACTGCTGAAAGCTCTCCTACAATGTCGAATTGGTTGATCCGCACAGCATTCCTTGCACTCATGTTGGGAGGTGGCATCCTCGTCGGGACACTGACCGCACCTGGCGAATGGTATGCGCAGCTCTCCAAACCGGCTTTCAATCCACCAAATTGGATTTTTGGGCCGGTTTGGACGGTGCTTTATGTCTTGATCGCTATGGCGGGTTGGCGCCAGTTCGAAACAGACCGAAGTGCGACCGCCATGAAGCTGTGGTGGGCACAGATGGGTCTGAACCTTTTGTGGTCCCCGACCTTTTTCGTACTGCAACTGCCGTGGGTTGCCCTTTTGGTCATTGTCGCGTTGTTGGCTGTCATCGTGATGTTCATCACTCAGGTTAGGAATTCAGACCCCGTCTCCGCACTTTCTTTCCTGCTGTACTTTGTATGGGTTGCATTTGCCACGGCGCTGAACCTTTCCATTGCGATACTGAACTGAGAAGGAACAATATGCGTGCCATCTTCATTGGACTTGTTTCAGGTCTTGTTATCATCGGATGCACAATGGCTCAGGCTAATGGAAAACTGACTGAAGACTTCTCCAAGTCTCCGGAAACGCATTGGGATTACGTTGCCGACACCGTCATGGGAGGGGTTTCTTCAGGGCAGGTGCAGTTTCGTTCGGAAGGTGATGTAGCGTTCGCGCGGCTGACCGGAACCGTGAGTACAGAAAACAACGGGGGCTTCATCCAGTTCCTACGCAAGTTGTCTGATCGACCAGACGAGGGTGTATCAGGCGTCAGGCTATTGGTACGGGGGAACGGCGAGCAATACTTCGTTCACCTCAGAACACGTGGCACGGTGCTTCCGTGGCAATACTATCAGGCCGCGTTTGCAACTTCTAACGAATGGACAGAAGTTTATTTGCCTCTGTCAGGCTTCAAGGCTTCAGATGCCATGTTACGCGCTATTCCTGTTGCGGACGCAATCACCTCACTTGGAGTTGTAGCCTACGGGCGCGATCACGACGCCCGCGTAGACGTCAGCGAGATTGGATTCTACTGAAGTTCGCCCAAGCGAGGGGCTGCAATCTTCTGTTGAACCAATCAGATCAGGCGGCTCAATAAATGTAAGCGACAATGCAATTCCAATAGTCTTTGCTCATCCTTTGCAAGCGACTAACTTGGGTACATGGAAGAAGTCACTCGACTAACCGAATGGATGATTACAGAAGGTCGTTGCTCCAACGATCCCGTAAAGGTGGTGTCACAGTTTTGTTCTTCCTCGGTCGAAGCCTGAGTTCCGCTGTGGCGAGCAAACACTGGCCAGCGCTTTGCCAATCCACTGCTTATTGCTTGGGGCGTGGTTTGGACGCCCAACGGCACCGACAGCTACGATGTAACCCATGAGACGACGTTGACGGATGGTTATGTTGGGAGCTCATTCGAGTATATTCTCACGAATAGAAAGCCGCTTCACAAAAGTCTCCAGCAACTGGACTCAGAAACAGAGCATTCATCCTATTTGGAGTTTGCAGAGCAAGGCGGCACCGACTACTACGCTACTTTGCTTTATTACGGTGATGGATCGCTGCATGGTTGTACGTTCGTTACCCAGGCGCCGGATGGATTCTCGCCGGAGCATCTAAGGCTGATTGAAGCGGTCTTCCAGCCCAAAACGCCCGCACAGTGCTCTGGCATATAAACCGCCGGCCCCGGAAACCATTGTTCAAATGGACCAAAGGCCGATCATGCACTAACAATCAAATTGGACCACACAAGCGGGGCTGATCAGCGCCCAGTTCACCCATTGATGGAGCCGAAGGAAATTGACGACCTGGCGAAGCGATTGTCCATGACGACGGGCATGGAACAACTTGTCACTCTTGAAGGCATTTTGCGTGTGGACGAAGCAACAGGTTACCAATTTCAGGAAGGGTTGGTCGACGCTCTGTTGGATCGGTACTTGCCAAAAAACTGAGGCAGGATTCAGATGCCTACTTTAACTTAAAACTACTGGCAAATAGACACCAGTTTAACGTCCGGTTCGGGCTGTAGGGCAGTCATTTACTTGGAGTACAGAGATGGACGGTTATGATCCCTGCGTTAAGCCAACTATCCCTCTGCTGTTTCAATTTTCCAAGCCGCTAGCAGCCTCGGAAGCACAAGATCCCAATCCATAACACCTGTCTGTTTGGCCCAGTTATTGTATTGAGTAATCAGGTGTGCCTCCAATTCGGCGTTGCTCCCTCTCAAATCAGTCAACTCCGTGCGATCCGCTTCGATGTCATATAGTTCCCAATCTTGCCCATGCTGCCTGACAAGTTTGAACTGACCCAGCCGCACCGCCGAATTTCCTTCATGTTCGAAAAAGATAGGCTCATCTCGCGCCCAATCTTTGCCGCGGAACAGGTCCATAAACGACTGCCCTTGCATAGGTTGAATTTCGTGACCACCTACCTCACTTTGATACTGGCATCCCGTTGCCTCCAAAATAGTGGGTAACACATCAACGACATGACAGGCGGCGTGCGCGTTTGCTTCTGAGGCAAACCCATTGGGCCAGTGCGCTATTAGTGGCGTCGATATACCGCCTTCATGAACGTAGTGCTTGAACAACCGAAACGGTGCATTCGAGACATTTGCCCACGGCTTGTCGTAGCTCTGATATGTCTGGGCATCGCCCGGCATAATGTCGGGGCGGTTTCCCATTTCAATGGGGCGGCCGTCATTTGTAGTATCCGGGAAGAATTTTGCCCATCCGTCTTCCGCCATGAATTCAGCGCAGCCACCATTGTCAGACAGGAACAAAATCAAGGTGTCTTCAAACTGCCCCAAACGCTTTAACGCAGCGATAAGTCTACCGATAGATTGATCCATCCGGTCTACCATCGCAGCATAGGTGGCCATCTTTCGTGCCTCCCAATCGGTATTGTGTTCGGCCTCCCAGGGGTGAACGGCAACATCACGTGGAGAAATTTTCCAGTTCTTCTGAAACAGGTTCATGCTGTTCATGGTTTCGTGCCGTGCGGTACGGATTGTGTCCCAACCGCCTGAATACACCCCGTCATAGCGAGCGATGTCCTCGGGATGGGCATGCAGGGGCCAATGTGGTGCAGTATGCGCGAGATAAAGAAAAAAAGGCTGGCCGTCGGGTGTTTCCTCGATCATTTCAATTGCTTTGTCCGTGATTGCATCTGTGAAATAGAAGTCATCCGGGAATGTCATGACACGGCTGTCATCTTCGAGCATGTAATGCGGCGAGAAGAAGTGGGTGACGCCATCGACGATCCCGTAGAAGCGATCAAACCCGCGCTGTCTCGGCGTCGGATGCTCAACATCTCCGACCCGCCAGCTGTCGACTTCGCGCGCCATGAAGTCACCGGCGACATGCCATTTGCCGGACATCAATGTCCGATAGCCACCTGCACGTAGGTGTTCCGCTATGGTGGCGCTGTCATTACGTAAAAACCCCTGGTATGCGGGCGTACCCAGGTCGGCCCCCATGTGACCCACGCCGGCGTTGTGCGGATACAACCCGGTCAAAAGAGATGCCCGCGTCGGACAACAGCGAGCGCAGTTATACATTGCTGTAAGCAGCACACCATCTCTTGCAAGGCTATCGATATTTGGAGTGCGTATTTCCGATCCGGTGGCACCCAAATCTGCAAAACCCAGATCATCGGCCAGGATCAGTATCACATTCGGTCGTTTTCTTGTCGGCATTTGGGGGCTCCATTGCTGCACTTATGAGCTTACCTCATTATCGGTGATGATCTTGCCTCCAAGCGACGCGACGATAGTGGGGAGAGGGAGGTTGACGACCACGGCCGTCGGCACAGAGGCTTCGAGAGCGAGAATGGAAACGGCTCCGGAAGCGCGTCGCGGATATTTGAGCGAACCGCTGTGTCGCAAAGCGACGTGACCTACTGTGTGACCCATGGTAGTGGCCCAAAGAAAGGGCACTTCATGACAGCGGAACAAAAACTACATAACCCGACAGCTGGTATTGCGTTCGTACTGATCGGAATATTGGCGATTTCTATCAATGATATGCTGATCAAATTCCTGTCTGGCGGTTACCCCTTGCACCAAATGGTGTTTACTAGATCGTTGATCGGGATCGGGTTCAGCTTTGCCCTTGTCCAGATGGAGGGCGGTTGGCGCATCCTGAAAACCGATCAGCCGGGACTTCACCTTTTGCGGGGACTGCTGATTGTCATTGCCAATCTGACATTCTTTACGGCTCTGGCGGTAATGCCGCTGGCAGAAGCCACCGCTGTTTTCTTCGTAGCCCCCTTGATGATCACATTGCTGAGTATCCCATTGCTTGGCGAAAAAGTTGGGCCGATGCGGATTGGCGCCGTGCTTGTCGGATTTTTGGGCGTAGTGATCATGACTCGCCCATGGGAGGCAGGTGGAGAGCGTGAAGTTGGTCTGTTGATGTATGCCCTGCCGGTTCTTGCTGCTTTCACTTATGCCCTCAACAACGTGCTAACCCGTTTTCTTGGCGCAAAGTCCAAGGCCTCAGCAATGGCTGTTTACATTCAGGCGTGCTTTATCGTTGTCAGCCTGTTGTTCTGGTCAGTGGCAGGGGATGGGCGTTTTGCGAACGAGTTCGAGAACGAAAGCTTGATCTTTTTACTGCGGGCTTGGGTTTGGCCCGAAGGGTCTGACCGTTGGTTGTTTATCGGCTTAGGATTCAATTCTGCAATCATCGGGTATTGCCTTGGCCAGGCTTACCGCATGGCAGACGCAGCTACAGTGGCACCGTTTGAATATGTCGGTCTTCCCATGGCCATTTTCTGGGGATGGGTCATCTGGGGCGAGCTCCCAAACCTGCCTGTCGCTATCGGTATCGCACTGATCTTGGGGTCAGGATTGTTTGTCTTTTTGCGTGAGCGTCAGAAAAAGAGGCATGTCGTTACTGAAAAGAGAGTGCACCGTCGGTACTAGGTGCCAAATCGAATCTGGCTAAATCCCGCCCAACAATACCTTGGGATATTGAATATCAATCGTAATTGAGCGCTGATGAATCTTGTAGTTAATGAGATGAGAATTTTGATGCGATACACAGTCATTCTTGCCGCGCTATTTATTACCGCTTGCGGCAAGGAACCCGCAGAGCCAATTACCCGACTTTATCCCGGTGAGACCCCTGAGCTGCGTCTGATGATCGACGAAACTGCGGACGCAAACGGAGTACCGCGCAGCCTAGTACACCGTGTGATCCAACGAGAAAGCGATTATCGTCCCAATGCTCGAAATGGCCCATACTACGGCCTGATGCAGATTCTGCCTGCGACAGCGCGCCAGATGGGATTTCGCGGACAGCCTTCCGACCTCTTGGACGCTCAGACCAACCTGACATACGCCGTGAAATACTTGCGCGGAGCTTGGATGGTTTCAGATGGAAACGAGCCCGAAGCGGTCATGTGGTATGCACGTGGGTACTATTACGAGGCGCGAAACAGATGCATGCTTGTGGCCACCGGGCTTAGGGATACTGAGGTACGAAAGTACTGCGGCTGAAGCCCTTTCCACAGGAGCTAGATACAGCTTCAAATTAACCGTAAAGAAGCTCCTCCACACGAATTTCCTGAATGAAATCAAGGGAAGGAATGCAGTGTTATGCGCCCCCCTACATCTAGTTGTAGGTGCGCCGAAACCTCGAAGAAAATTAGCAGGAGCTCCCTAAGAGGAAGGGACAGTTAGATGCCCGACGCTCGCATCGGCTGCAATTCATGCAAGCGACTGATACATTTGAGAAGTTCAAAGCATTGCAGAAGGGTCTCGCTGAACACAAAGCTTGTCTTGCATACTTGGAGGAACAAAAAAGAAAACTCGAACTCGGGGTGGCAGCCGCACGCGAACTGCGCGAAATCGAAAGAAATCGAGGGCGAGTCGCGAGTGATCTATGGCAATTCAATTAGTTGTGGCAGGCTACATGGCCTCTAACGTATGTGCGAGGCCATTTCGAATATGATCCACTAGCAGCTTCTTGGCTGTATCCGCGTCTCTGGCCAAGGCGGCATTGAACATGCCTTTATGCTCCTCGACGGCTTCTTCGCCGCGATAGGTTAGTACAAGCATTTGATAGCGCAGGTATTTATCGTAGATGATCGAGTGCAGCGTCAGAAGGTTCCTGGAGTTGCACGCCGCGATCATGGCTTGGTGAAACTCCCAATCATACCGTTTCCAGGTTTCTTTCTCAGAGTCATCTCCCTTTAGCAGCTGCTGTTCCATCAGGTGCAGCTTATGGTGCGCGGCGACAAGGTTGCCTTCCCAATCCGTGTCGCCGTTTGCAATCGACAATTCCAATGCGTGGCATTCCAACAGGG
Source organism: Ruegeria sp. AN6 (assembly GCF_056540425.1). Lineage (NCBI taxonomy): Bacteria > Pseudomonadati > Pseudomonadota > Alphaproteobacteria > Rhodobacterales > Roseobacteraceae > Ruegeria > Ruegeria sp. AN6. The sequence continues at coordinate 73,632 of NZ_JBQFWR010000016.1, read as the reverse complement.
CGCGCAGCTCTGCGATCTCGGTCAGATCTTCACGGGAAACCGGCGTGACCAGGAAACCCCGTTGCTCGGGAGCTTCGACAAACCCGTCGCTGGCAAGCCTGTTCAGCGTTTCACGAAGCGTCGAAAGGCTTGCTGAGTACCGCTCTTTCAAAGCGTCCAGCTTAAGTTTCGAGCCGGGCTGCAACTCTCCGAAAATGATATCCCGTTTGATGCGCTGATACGTGCTTGCACCTATCGTAGACGGCTGCTTCGCCATGCATTTCACCCGATATTCTTGGTTTCCTCGTTCATCTATCATTATTGAAGGTCATCAGCAATCCAAACTGTTGTATGGTAAAAATAAAAATATCATATATTATTGCGGAATCGGAAAAACCCCAATACGGTCGTGTTCAAATTGGGCGTTGCAGCCTAGTCGCAAACTTAGGATCCAGAGCTTTTTGGATCCTCCGAAAGGAACCAAAGTGCCTCAGAACTTTCGCATTGCCATCGTCGGCATTGGCCTTGTTGGGCGTCGCCACGCAGATGCAATACGTGCGTTGCGTCATGTCGATCTTGTTGCATTTGTCGATCCCAGCGACGAAGGCCGCGCGTATGCTGATGAACATGGGGTCGCGTGTTACGAGACTCTTGAAGAAATGTTCGCCAATCAGACCCCGGACGGCGCTGTGCTGGCGACCCCAACGACACTTCATGTCGAGCAGGGCCTCACGTGCATTCGGCACGGTTGCCCCATACTCGTGGAAAAGCCGATCGCCGTAGAAGCTGCTGCGGCACTAGAGCTTGTTCAAGAGGCGGAGAAGGCAGACGTACCGCTAATGGTTGGACACCATCGCCGGTACAATCCACTGATCAAATCGGCCAAGGAGGCGATCTCTGATGGGCAGATCGGTGATGTTCGTGCAATCCATGCGAATTGTTGGTTCTACAAGCCCGACGAGTATTTTGACACTGCGCCCTGGCGAAAGAAACCTGGCGCGGGACCCATCTCGGTTAATCTTGTCCATGACGTCGATCTTCTACGGCATCTGGCCGGAGAGGTCGTAACCGTTCAGGCGCAATCGGCTGCATCGCAGCGCGGCTACGACAACGAGGATGTTGCTGGCGCGTTGCTGACGTTCGAAGGCGGAGCCATTGGCACCATAAGCGTGTCTGACAGTATCGTCGCGCCATGGAGTTGGGAGATGACGTCTCAGGAATATCCAATCTATCCATCAACCACTGAAAGCAGCTACATGATCGGTGGCTCTCATGGGTCGCTATCCGTCCCTGACCTCCGGCTCTGGAGCTATCGGGGTGAGCAAAGAGATTGGTGGACCCCCATTTCGTCCACAGCGCTCAAGAAGGGCGCCTCTGACCCGTTGGTCAATCAACTCAGGCATTTTGTTGAAGTGGCCCGGCACGAAGCCGAGCCGATCGTATCGGGATGGGAAGGTTTTAGAACGCTTCAAGTTATTGAGGCCATTCAGAATTCTTGCAGATCAGGCGAAACGATCAGGATAGAAAGGTTTCAGCAAGCACCGATCGCAAATGTATCGGTTGTATAAAATATCAGATATTTTGTAAAAAATCTTGCAAAATGTCCAAAATAGGTCAAAACTTGGAATCGTCAAAAAAGAAGCATCAATGATGTCTCAGGGAGGAAAAAAGTGACTTTCAAACTTACACGCCGGGCTGCTGTGTCAGCCCTGGTCGCCACCGGTGTTCTGTTCAGCGCAACAAGTGCAGCGCTGGCGCAGGATAAAGTGCAACTTCGTCTCGCAACCTCGGGGTCGGAAACCGATCAGCGTTCGGTCGCCATGGCCGAAGTTTTCGCACCGATGGTCGCCGATTTCGCGAGTTATGAGCCCAGCTATAACGGCACCATCTTTGCACAAGGTACCGAGTTGGACGCGATCAGCCGCGGTAACCTGGAAATGTCGATCACCTCGGCGCAGGAACTGGCACAGTTCTTCCCCGAGTTTTCGATTTTCACCGCAGGCTATGTCCATCAGGACGCCGCGCATCAGGTTGCTGTCTTCAACGATCCCTTGATGGATGCCTTCAAGCAGAAGGCTGAAGAAGAGCTGGGCGTCAAATTGCTGTCGGTGATGTATCTGGGTCGTCGCCAGGTAAACCTGCGCCAGCCCAAAGATGAATTGACGGTTTCGACACCGGCCGACTTGGAAGGTGTGAACCTGCGGATGCCGGGCACCGACGCATGGCAGTTCCTGGGTAAGGCTCTGGGTGCGGCTCCGACACCAATGGCGTTTTCGGAGGTCTACACTGCGTTGTCGACCGGTGCTGTTGACGGTCAGGACAACCCGCTACCGACCGTTGTGGACGCAAAGTTCTACGAAGTGACTAACCAGATCGTTCTGACGTCGCATCTGGTGGACCTGAACTATATTGCCATCGGCAAAGAGGTTTGGGACAGCCTGACCCCGGAACAGCAAGCTAAAGTTCAAGAAGCTGCAGATGCAGCTGCTGAATCGGGTCGCCAAAAGCAGCTTCAGAAAGAAGAGGATCTTGTAAGCTTCCTGAAAGAGCAGGGCATGGAGATCTACGAACCCGATCTCGCAGCGTTCCGCGATCAGGTACAATCCATGTATCTGGACAGCGAATTCGCCGGTTCGTGGCCCGAAGGCGTTTTGGATAAGATCAACGCTCTGGGCAACTAAGCCTGCATTGCAAGGGAGGGAGAACCGCAATGAAAGACTTCATAAAGGGGTTCTCCCGACTGACCGAAGCGATTGCCGGCGGGATGCTGGCGGCAATCTTCCTGATCTTCCTACTGCAAATCCTGCTGCGGTACTTCTTTACCCCTGCAGGATGGACGCTGGAACTGATCGGCATCCTCTGGGTTTGGGTGATCTTTTTCAGCTGCGCCTTCATCGTGCGCGAGCGGGATCACGTAAAATTCGACATTATCTATCTGTCTGTGCCCCGACGCGTCCGTCAGGTCTTTGCGATGCTGGCAGCCGCGGCAATCGTGGTCGGGATGCTCTACAGCTTTCTGCCAACTTGGGACTACATCGACTGGATGAAAATCCGCAAGACCGCGACCGTTCGCAATCCCTTCTCGGGTGAGAAGATACCTCTGCGCACCGTTTTTTCGATCTATGCCGTGTTCATGCTGGTCGTTGCTGCGCGGTATGCTTGGCTGTTCTTTGACATCATGCGCAACGGCCCACCAAAAACCGAACTTGAAATGGTTGTGGGATACAACGTGGTCGACGATCACCCCCGCGTTGATGTGGAAGACGACGAGGACGCAAGCAAATGAGTTTTGAACTTCTTTCATGCCTGCTAACCCTTTTTGTTCTGGCAGGCATCGGGACCCCTATCGGCTATTCCATCCTTTTGGCGTCACTGATGTATCTGGGTGTCGCTGGTCTTGACGTCGCGCTGGCGGGTGAAAAAATCCTGCAAGGTTTCTACAAAAGCACGATCCTGCTTGCCGTGCCTTTGTTCATAGTTGCGGCCAATATCATGAACGCGGGGTCGATCACCGACCGCTTGCTGAACTTCTGCGTCGCTGCGGTCGGGCGGTTCAAGGGCGGCCTCGGGCACGTCAACGTGGTTGCGTCGTTGATTTTCTCAGGAATGTCTGGCTCGGCTGTCGCGGATGCTGCCGGGATCGGCAAGATCATTATTGAGATGATGACCAAGGATGGCCGTTACAGCCGGGGCTATGCCGCCGCAATCACTGCGGCGTCGGCCACCATCGGTCCGATCATTCCGCCCTCGATCCCGATGGTTTTGTACGCGCTCGTTTCCAAGGCGTCTATCGGGTCGTTGTTCCTTGCTGGTATTCTGCCGGGCCTGATCATGGGCGTCGTTCTGATGGCGATGAACTACTATCTGGCTGGAAAGCGAAACTTTGCCCTGGAAGAACCCATTCCCCTGCGCGAGTTGCCCGCAAAAACCGCGAACGCATTTCCGGCGCTGTTGATGCCCGCGATCCTGCTCTACGGTATCTACGGGGGTGTCACCACACCGACCGAGGCCGCCGCCGTTGCTGCATTCTACGCCCTGCTACTGGCAGCGTTCTTCTATCGCGCCCTGTCGTTCCGTGGTCTCTATCAGGTCTTCGTTGACAGTGCCCGTTCGTCGGCAGCCGTTGGGGTAGTCATCGGTGGCGCGTTCATTCTGAACTTCATCGTCATTCAGGAGCAGATTCCACAGTCGATCTCGGCCTTGCTGGAGGGTTCGGATGTTAGCCCAATTGTGTTCCTGATCCTCGTAAATCTGCTGATCCTCGCGCTGGGTTGCGTGTTGGACGCAACGACGATCATTCTTGTGATCGTGCCCCTGTTCATTCCAACCTGCGAAGCGCTTGGGATTGATCTGGTGCATTTCGGAGTGCTGGTCGTCGTAAACTCGATGATCGGCCTGATCACACCGCCCTATGGCATTTTGCTCTTTGTGATCAACGCCGTGACGGACATCCCGCTGCGTGAGATTATCTCGGAGATTTGGGCCTTCCTGGCGGTGCTCATCTTCGCCTTGATAATCATGATGCTGATGCCCGATCTGGTTCTGTGGCTGCCACGAATGTTTGGGTACCAGGGGTAATGTGCCTGTCGGTTTCGACAACATCCATTCCCGGCGATTTGGCAGAGAAACTGCATGCCATCGCCGGGGCTGGATTTGACGGGGTTGAACTGCATGAACCGGATTTGACTGCCTTTGACGGGTCACCATCGCAAATCCGGGACATTGCCTCAGACCTCGGGTTGAAAATCTGCCTGCTGCAGCCGTTCCATAACCTTGAAGGTCAATCTGGCGGCAGCAGACAGCGCGCTTTTGATCGGTTGAAACGCAAACTCGATCTGATGGGTGAGTTGGGCACAGAACTACTGCTCATTGGTTCAGCTTTTGAGGTGGTGGCCGACGCCACCGAAGATCAGGTGATCACTGACCTTGGGGAAGCGACCGAGATTGCAAAGGTGATGGGGGTACGTCTGGCCTATATGGGCTTGCCATGGTCCGACCTCATCCACTCGGACGCACAGGCGCTGCGCATTGTTGAGGCGATTGACAGCCCGCATTTCGGGTTGGCCTTAAACTCCTTTTTCTCGCTGGCTGACGGGTCCAAGCCCGCGCGCCTTCGAGACATTCCCGGAGAGCGCCTGTTCCATGTGCAACTGTCCGATGCACCCCGGCTTGAAATGGATATCCGCAGGCTCAAGCGGCATTTCGGGCTCTTGCCGGGGCTTGGATCGCTGAACCTAGCGGGCTTCGTACGGGTGCTGTCCCGCGCCGGATACACGGGGCCTTGGTCCATTGCACGTGTCAACGAAGCAGCGCCGCAACCCGGTGGTCAAACGCTTGCGCGTGACTGTTACAGATCGCTGTTGAACCTTCTGGATGAGGTATCCCGGACCGAGCCGGGAACCGATTTCGGCATCCCGGATCTACCGGAACGCGTCTATGCGTCAGGCTTTGAGTTCGTCGAATTTACAGCGGATGAAACAAGCGGCGCGCAGCTGGCAGACATGCTGTCAGCAATGTGTTTTCGAATGGAGCGAAAACACGTCACCAAGTCCGTCGAGCTGTGGCGGCAGGGCGCGATAAACATCGTTGTGAATACCGAAAAGGAAGGTTTTGCCCATTCGGCGTTCCTGGGCCATGGTCCCTCGGTTTGTGACATGGGATTGCGCGTCAAAGACGCGGATCAGACGGTTCAGCGCGCGACCGCGCTGGGCGCTCCTGATTTCTCTCAGCCGGTGGGGACCGGAGAGTTGGATATCCCAGCCATCCGAGGTGTTGGTGGCAATGTCGTACATTTCATCGATGAGAAATCCGATCTGCATCGGGTATGGGACATCGAGTTTGAGCCGGTTGCGAAAACCAAGGCGACCCAGCCTGCTGGTCTGCGCCGTATCGACCATCTGGCACAGACAATGCGCCATGATGAGATGCAAAGCTGGCTGCTTTACTACATTTCAACTTTTGAGATGGCAAAGTCTCCTATCGTGAACGTCGCCGACCCGTCCGGTGTCGTTCAAAGCCAGGCTATCGAAAGTCCCGAAGGCGAAGTGCGCCTGAACCTGAACGGGGCCGTTGGGCGCAGAACTCTGGCAGCGTCATTCCTTGAAGATGGGTTTGGGGCCGGTGTTCAGCACATCGCCTTCCAGTCGGACGATATTTTTGAAACGTCGGATCAGCTGCGTAAATCCGGCTTTCACAGCTTGACGATCCCAGAGAACTACTACGCCGATCTGCAAGCGACCTTCGGATTGGATGATGATCTGATCGCCCAACTGCGCGAGGGCAACATTCTCTACGACCGGGCAGCGGGTGCTGAGTATTTTCAGATATATAGCCGCCCGATATTTAACGGCTTCTTCTTCGAAATCGTTGAACGCCGTTTGGGCTATGCTGGTTATGGTGCGCGCAACGCGCCCATTCGCCTTGCCGCGCAAAGCAAAACCCAGACGATGAAAGAGGTGCAAACATAATGACGAGCGATGAAAAAGCTGTGCGCCAATGGTGGCGCACCTCCATCATCGACATGAAGCCCGGCCAGATCGCGTTTCGTGGCCATCCCATCGAAGACCTGATCGGGAACGTTTCCTTCCCTCAGATGATCTGGCTGATGGTGCGGGGCGATCTGCCCAGCGATGCGCAGGCACGCCTGTTCGAGGCTGCCCTGGTCGCAGGCGTGGATCACGGTCCACAGGCCCCCTCAATCGCGGCTGCGCGTATGGCGGCCACTTGTGGGGTAGGTCTAAATAATGCGATGGCGACTGCGGTGAACATGCTGGGCGATGTGCATGGCGGAGCAGGCGAACAATGCGCCGAGCTGTACTATGATATCGCGGTCCGCATGGATGCGGGAGCTTCGCTGAATGACGCTGTTCGGGACGGCTTGGACAGCTGGCGCGAGACGTACGGCAAGATCGTCTCGGGCTTTGGCCACCGTTTTCACAAGCCCGTCGACCCACGCGCACCACGATTGATGCAACTTGTTCGTGATGCGGCGACAGAAGGCACAGTTTCTGGCCGGTTTGCCGATATCGGAGAAGAGGTTCAGGCCGAACTCGTCCGTCAACGTGGCGGTCGACCCATCGCCATGAATATCGATGGCGCGACAGCCGTGATCTTCTGCGAACTTGGCTTTCCTGCGCCCCTGTCGCGGGGCCTGTTCTGCCTGTCCCGCTCGGTCGGAATACTTGCCCACGCTTGGGAGCAGATGAACCAGGGCGGTCGGAACAAAGGACCCATGCCCCCGAATTACTTACCTCTTTACGAAAACAGGAACGATGATACGTGAGACATCGAAAACCTTCCGGGTCGGCCTTATCGGCTGTGGTCGTATCAGTGATATCTATCTAAAAACACTATCCAAATTCTCAAACGTCGAGGTCGCGGCCTGCGCGAGCCTCGATCCATCAGAAAGCCGCGCCAAGGCGGATCAATACGGCATTGCCAAGGCCTGCACGCCGTATGAGGTGTTCGACGATCCGACAATTGACTGTGTTCTGAACCTGACTATTCCGGCAGCTCATGCCGAGATCAGCCTGCGCGCTTTGGAGGCGGGCAAGCACGTCTATTCGGAAAAGCCATTGGTCATGGACCGATCGGATGGAAAAGCGATCCTGCATACGGCCACTGAAAAGGGGCTATTGGTCGGTTGCGCGCCCGACACGTTTCTAGGCGGTCGCTGGCAGACTGTTCGGCGCTTGATCGATGAAGGTGCTATCGGGAAACCAACTGGGGTTTTCGCCCATGTCGGAACGCACGGGACGGAGCGCCATCATCCCAACCCGGATTTCTATTACCAAGCGGGCGGAGGGCCTTTGCTGGACCTTGGGCCATACTACCTGACCGCCATGATCTGCTGCCTTGGCCCCGTTGACCGCGTAGCCGGAATGGCGCGGCGGACATTTGACCAGCGGATGATCGAAAACGGCCCGCGCAACGGCGAATGGATGGATGTCGAGGTCGACACGCACTCTCTAAGCCTGCTTCAGTTCTCCTCCGGAGCCATAGGGTCGATGACCATGAGCTTCGACGTCTGGGACAGCGAAACGCCGCGGTTCGAGGTCTACGGTGAAAACGGCACCATCAGCATTCCCGACCCTGACCCGGTTCATGGTGCCAATATCTTTCAGGGGGATGTCTGGCTGAAAACGCAGGACACCTCGCGCTGGTCTCATCAACCTCGTCCAACCGGTCGAGAAGACTGGCAGGTGGTCGAAAACAAACACGGGTTCAATGAGGACAGCCGCGGGCTCGGCCTTTTGGATCTGGCCCTGGCGGCACAAGAAGGACGCCAACCCCGTGCGAGTGGAGCGCTTGCCTACCACGTTTTCGAGGTCATGGACGCGATTGAACGGGCACCGAAATTTGGCGCTTATCAGACGATAGAAAGCCGTTGCGCGGCTCCGGAGCCTTTGCCGGTCGATTTCCTGAACGATGAGAGGAAGGAGTTGGCGCATGCCGATTGAGACACTCGACTTTGCCCAGCCATTCTTTCGTGTCCAGCACATCACCGATGAAGACAGAATATCTGTCGAGGATCGCGCAATTGTTCTGAACCTTGGGCGGCTGGATATCTCTGTTGAGGATCAAACCATTGCACCGCTTTCGTCTGTTATCGTTCAAGATAGCTCACTTAAAGGCGTAGAACGCGCAGTAATTGTCTACGGATTCGACGCCCATGCTGATGACAATGAGCTGTTCGCATGGGTCACAGATACATGGCCATCTGCTTTTGATGTCCGCCAAGAGGAGCGTCTGCGTGGCGTTAGCCACTACATGTCCCCAAAGGTCTTCGTGGGTAACGTCGGCCTGACCATGTACCATTCCGGCTCGGTCCCACTGAATGTTGGATTGCACAAGGATCATCCGTTCTGCCCGGTACCGGGGTTTCGCGAAGTGCATACGCAAATCGTTGGCTTTGGCAAAATGCAGCAATGCCGCGAACGGGACGTTGAGACGCTCTATCTCGAAGAATTCATGGCCCCGGGCACGACCCACAAGCCGATGTATGACGCTGAGGGCAACTATCCCTGGCATCAGTACGAGACGATTACCCCCAGCATCTTCATGGCGGTGGAAATACTGCCCGAGGATGTACGGGTCCCGGAAATGGAGGTTCAGAATGGCTGAGAGACTTTTACCCGAAGACCTGAACTTTGACGGCCCCTTTTCTCGCTTGTCTCGCCGTTTGCGGTTGGGCGTAGTTGGTGGTGGACGGATCTCGGTCACGCAAGCAACGGCAGCGCGAATGACCGACCGGTGGGAGGTTGTCGCAGGTGCGCTCAGTTCCGACACCGCGCGCAGCAAAGCGCGTGGGGCCGAGTGGTATCTGCCAGCGGACAGGTGCTATGCATCATTCGACGAGATGGCACAGGCAGAGGCGGCGCGCCCGGATGGCGTAGATGCCGTCATGATCACGACCCCAAACCACGTTCATTTCGGCGCGGCCAAAGCGTTTCTGGAGGCGGGCATTGACGTGTTGTGCGACAAGCCTTTGACCAATGAGGTCGCCGAGGCCGATGGGCTTGAGGAGATCACTGCGCGTACGGGGCAGATTTTTGTCGTCGGCTATGCGATGTCTTGTTTTCCCGTGATCCGTCAGGCCAGGCAGATCGTTGCAGAAGGCGGCATCGGCAAGATCAACCAAATCCATGTTGAGTTCATGCAAGACTGGATGACGCCCGACGATGTGGCTGATGCGCCTCATGTAAAGTGGCGGCTGGACCCAGAGATTTCAGGCCCGACTAGTTGTGTCGGCGATATCGGCACCCATGCCGCGCATCTCGCCAGTTTTGTCTCGGGTCTGCCGATGACCGATCTGCGGGCTGAATTCCATGTTTGCGGCGCGCCAAAGCCTTTGGAAGACACAGTTTTCATGTTCACTCGTTACCAAAATGAAGTTCCGGGAACCCTGATGGCGACACGTCTTGCCCCCGGAAATCGGGGTGGGTTGCGGTTGCGGATATTCGGTAGCGAAGGAGGCCTCGAGTGGGACTTGGAGAATTCGGAACAGCTGAAGTTCAATCGGTTTAGTGAGCCGGATCGTATCATCAGCCGAGGTCACGGGCACGGCGTCGGCCCCGACGCGGAACGCCTGATCCGGACCGCGCGCGGCTTCCCCGAAGGGATTATTGAAGCCTGGGCCAATCTCTATACGGAATTTGCCATGGCCGTCGCCGCGCGTCGGGATGGCGTTGCCGTTCCGGCCGATTGGCTCTCTTATCCCAGTGTCGATCAAGGCGCAGACGGTGTTCGATTCATTGATGCCTCAGTTCGCTCTCACCAGTCCGGAGGCGACTGGGTCACTATCTAAAGCTTTGCCAATACGAAGGTTAAGCACGCCCGGGCTATTGCCCGGGCATTTTCATTTCCTGCCCAGTATTAAAAGTTGATATTTTAAAAAATATCAGATATTTTTTACTACGTGTGATGAATTTTAGATTCGCAGACACGTGGAGCTGTCGTTCATGGTGAAACCCGAAGAGGCTGGCACAAGCCCCTCTCTCTATTCCTTGGCGCATCTGACGCTGATTGGCTGTACGCCGCCCGAGCTGGTCTATATCGCCGCGCGGGCCGGTTACGATGCCGTCAGCCCTCGGTTCATTCCGATGCATGTGCCCGGCGAATTCACCCAATCCCCGATCGACAAGGCGCAGGTGCAGGCCACCAAGACGGCTCTTTCGACAACCGGCCTAAAAGTCCTTGATGTTGAGATTGCGCGCATCACCGAAGATGTGGACCCGCGCAGCTTTGAGCGCTCGTTGGAAATCGGCGGGGAACTCGGCGCCAAACGCATGATCATGAGCGCGTGGACAAACACCCGCGATGATCGTGACTTTCTGATCGACGTCTATTCTGAGACCTGCGAACTGGCAGCACCCTATGGACTGACGGTGGATTTGGAGTTCCCAAGCTTTTCCCGTCTGCGTACTCTGGATGAGGCGCTGGATATTGTCCGCGCCTCTGATCAGCCGAATGGTGGTATTCTGGTCGACACGCTCTATCTGCACCTCAGTCGCGTTGATCTCGGAGAACTTTTGCACGTCCCCTCAGACCTGTTTCACTTCCTGCATATCTCCGACTGCTTGCCCGGCATCGCCGACACGCGCGAAGGCATGATCCAACTGGCCCGCGATGCGCGGCTCTATCCCGGAGAGGGATGGATCGATTTCACCGGCATTATCGAACGGATGCCGCCCGTCGACTATTCTATTGAACTGCCCAACCAAAGCCGCGTTGCCGAGTTGGGATATGAAGAACACGCGCGTCGCTGTCTCAGCCACGCCAAGCGAACATTCGGCGAGGCGCGGTCACAGCGCCGTATGCCCGATGCAGAAATTCCAAAACACCAAGAGGATTATCATGGGCAAAGAGCTCACTGAAAACGACCGCAACATGGCGGCCGATATGCTGGCACGCGCGCACGCTGCCATGGCCGAGATCGAGGATTGGGATCAGCGCAGGCTGGATCGCCTGTCTCAAGCCATCGCGTGGTATGCGGGGAACGAGAAAACCTTCACCCGCCTGGCCCAGCAAGGCGTGGACGAAAGCGGTATCGGAGATCGTGCGGGACGTCCGGCAAAGCGGTTCAAGATTCACATGGTGCTGCGCGATGTCCTGCGCACGCCATCGACCGGTATCGTCGAAGTCGACGAAGAAAAGGGCCTGGTTAAATATGCCAAACCTGCCGGGGTGATCGCGTCTCTGATCCCGATGACCAATCCTGCGATGACACCACCGGTGACCGGCGTGTCCGCCGCGAACGCCAGGAATGCCGTCATCTTCAGCCCGCACCCGCGAACCGCCCATACAACCTTTGAGATGGTCGAGGTCATGCGCGCAGCCTGCCGTGCCGCCGGTGCCCCCGAAGACCTGTTCCAGTCGATCCGCAAACCGTCGATCCCGTTGACGCAACATCTGATGGAGATTTGTGATCTGACTTTGGCAACGGGTGGAAAGCCGATGGTCAAAGCGGCCTATAGTTCAGGGCGTCCGGCCTATGGCGTCGGCGCGGGCAATTCGTCCATTGTCATCGATGAGACCGCCGATCTGGACATCGCCGCGCAGAACACTCGCATCTCCAAGACCTCTGACTTTGGCTCGGGATGTTCGGCCGACGGTAACATCATTATCCAGCGTTCGATTTACGACGATATGGTCAAAGCGCTTGAGGCCGAAGGTGGGTACCTGTGTTCTGATGAAGAAAAGGCCATGCTCGAAGCCGCCATGTGGGATGAAAAGGGCAGCCGCACGTTCCCGACCATCGCTTGCCCGCCGCAGCAAACGGCCAAGGTCGCCGGTTTTAGCATTCCCGAAGATCGCAAGTTTCTGATGGTTGAAAATCAGGGACAAATCGGGCCGCAGCACAAGTTCTCCAAGGAAAAACTGACCACATTGATGGCGCTTTACCACTTCGACACGTTCGATGACGCGCTAGAAACGGTCAGCCAGATTTATAGCACCGGGGGCAAGGGTCATTCCTGCGGCATCTACAGCCACAATGACGATCATATCGATCGGCTCGCGCGTCTGGCCCCGGTCAGCCGTATGATGGTGCGGCAGCCCCAGTCCAAGGCCAACGCGGGTGCCTGGACCAATGGCATGCCCATGACCAGCAGCCTGGGCTGCGGCATCTGGGGCGGCAACATCACCAATGAAAACGTCACCATGAAACACATGATGAACTACACCTGGGTCAGCCGCCCGATCCCCGAGGATCGCCCCTCGGAACCGGACCTCTTCGGTGAATTCTACGGACAGGAGGTCGCGTAATGGACGGAGCGAAACTGGACGAAAAAACCGTTGCCGAACATATCGTCGACTTTCTCGAACGCCGTGAGGTCAAGCATGTATTTGGCCTTTGCGGGCACACGAACATCGCGGTTCTGGCTGCGCTGGCGGAAAGCCCCATCGATTTCGTCACAGTACGACACGAACAAATCGCCAGCCATGCGGCGGATGCATATGCCCGCGTGACGGGCAAGGCCTCGGTGGTCTTGTCTCACCTCTCCCCAGGTTTGACAAACTGCGCCACCGGGGTCGCCAACGCGGCGCTTGACTGTATCCCGATGGTGGTTATCGCGGGGGACATTCCCACGCATTACTACGGCAAGCATCCGCATCAGGAGGTGAATCTGCACGCGGACGCTGCCCAGTGGGAGATCTATCGCCCCTTTGTCAAACGTGCATGGCGCGTGGATCGCGCAGACCTGATGGCCGAAATCCTGGAGAAAGCATTCCATCTTGCCGAAAGCGGCCAGCCTGGACCGGTACTGGTCAACGTGCCCATGGATATCTTCTCGGAAGTGATCCCCTCAGACAGCTTCGACCGTATCCGCGACAACACGCGCGCGCTCAAGAAACCGTCAATTGACGATGAAACCGCGCGTGAAATCATTGAAGCACTGGCGCAGGCCGAAAACCCGGTCGCTTATGTCGGCGGTGGTATTCTTCTGGCACAAGCCAGTGAGGAATTGCGCGAGTTCGTTGAACATATGGGGCTGCCCGTTGCGCATTCACTGATGGGTAAAGGCGCGTTGCGGGACGACCATCCGCTAGTGTTAGGCATGACCGGGTTTTGGGGCACCGAATTGGTCAACCAGTCCTGCCTGAACGCGGACTATATCTTTGCCGTGGGTACCCGGTTCAAAGAGGCCGATTGCTCCAGCTGGTATCCCGGCTACACGTTCAACATTCCCGGATCCAAAGTCATTCACATCGACATCGAACCGCAAGAGATCGGCCGGAACTATCCCACCGAGATCGGCGTTGTTGCGGATGCCAGGGCCGCGCTGCGAGTTCTGACCCGCGTTGCCCGCGAGATGTATCCGGACGGTTTCAACCGCCCCGCACTGGAACAGCAGATCAAGAATTTCCGGACGGACTTCAAAGCGCGTAACTTGGAAATGGCGATCTCATCTGCCTTTCCGATGATGCCTGAGCGTATTCTGGCGGATACCCGCAAGGCACTGCCTGAAGATGCCATCATCACCACTGATGTTGGATGGAACAAGAACGGAGTTGGGCAACAGTTCGATATCCTGACTCCCGGTTCGATCCTGACACCGGGCGGGTTCGCCACGATGGGCTTTGGACCTCCGGGTGCCATCGGCGCGAAGCTGGCGGCACCTGATCGGGTGGTGCTTAGCCTGGTCGGCGATGGTGGGTTTGGTCAAAACCCGTCAATGCTGGCAACAGCTGTCGAACTTGATCTGGGCATCATCTGGCTTGTGATGAACAACAACGCGTTTGGGACCATCGCAGGACTGCAAAAAGCGCATTACGGCCTGACCTATGGAACGACCTTCCCCGGATCAGCCGAAGCGCCCGCAAACGGGCCGGGCTATGCCGACATAGCGCGGGCCTATGGTGCAGAAGGACACAGGCTCAGCGCTGCTGACGAGTTGTTGCCCGCATTGGAGGCGGCAATCGCCAGTGGCAAGCCAACGGTTTTGGATGTCCCGATGATCAACAACCCGACGCCAACAACCGGACATTGGAACATCTTGGATATTTATTCGCCGGACGAATACGTTTCTCACGTCGCTACATAAATAGGCTGCGCGCGGCACACTCCATCGAGGGTTCCAGTTGACCCGCTAAGAAATGGTGCGGACTTGCTGCCACCAATTGCAGATGGCGAATAGCAACGCCACTCGAATGCGTCAGCAGTGCCGTTCTGCAAGTGGTGATACCCGCTCCACCGTTGCCAGATAGCGCGGCCCGGGTATCGAGATGCAGTGACCGCCTCCTTTCGGGCAATGGCACAGGCGGATGTGGGGTTCCATGGCTTGGAGTTCTTGCGTGGCGGGATGATGGCGTGGGCATTGCGGGCGACAATCGCGCCGTAGCATTTGCGCGCGTCGTATGCCTCGTCTGCGGTCACTGACCCGATGTTCTGATCTAGTGGTTTTGATCAAATAACTCGGGAAGTAATGGCGCGTGTCCGGCGTTGCTTGTGGTAACTTCAACGGCGTGCACTTCCAGTGTTTCCTCGTAGATGCCTACGTGTATTTTACGCCAAATGTGCCGCTTGGGGTTACCATGCTTGCGGGAATTTCTTTCTCCTTCGCCCTCAGATTTGATGCCGGTGCTGTCGATCAGCAGATGCAGCGGGCCGCATCCGCCACGATACGGAAGGCTCACGTTCAACGTTCTTTTACGGCGGCACAGGGCACTGAGATCAGGCACGGCTCAGTCCACAAGCCAGTCAGCCGCAAGAGACTGCCCACGAAGCCTGCGGTTTGCCTAAGCCGCATCCCGAACAGAACAGGGTCAGACACGCTTGGATCACGGCGTCGCTGAAACTCTGGTGACGGCCGCGCCTGGCTGAAAGTGGCGGTGTCCAATCCATCTCAGGATCAAACCAGATCGAAAGCGATCCTCGTTCTTTCAATGCGGTATTGTACGAAGGCCAGTTCCCGGTCTTGCACTTCGTCCGGGTCCAACGGGTCGTGTTTCTCGGCTATCATACTGGATTCATGAGGTGAATCCTTCGGTCCATTTGTGCAGCAAAGCCGCCTGGCACCGTAATTGCCGGCCCGTCAGTTGAGAAAGAATCACAAATCTGGCCATTCAGATTCCGTTAAGGAATCGGGCCAATTTGCGGCAAAGAACCGGCCAAACTGCCAAATCTTACAATCTTGACGTGTATTTCTCCGTGGTTTGGAGGATGCGGCGCCCTGATGGCGGGACCTAACCTTGTGGAAGGCTCCGTCCGTATGGGGGGGTTAGAACGCCGCGAATTTGGGCGGCATCCATGAGTAACTAGTGAGTTAACTAGGAGAGTAAAATGTTGAAGCTTTATGTAAAGATGAAGACCATGGCACGCGACGAAAGCGGCGCGACCATCGTGGAATACGGCGTCGCCCTGACCATTGTCACGGCGATTGCAGTGGCCACTCTGACCGCTTTGGGCGCCGACGTTAACGGTCAGTTCACCAACGCGGAAACCCTGATTCCTTAATGAAGACAAAGCACGCGGTGCACCCAGTTCCGCGTGCTTATCGCCCAGGATAAATTTTTTGATCCGCTGGCAAAGTGCAACCGTTCAGATCGGTTCATTCGAAAAACGCCAGGAAATAGCTGAAGGAGCACCAGATGAGACTCTCTGCCATTTTCACTGCATTGACGGGCCTGGTCGTAGCCGGAGGGTCGGTTTACGTCGCTCGGGATTACATTCAATTTGACGCTCAGTCCGCAAATGTCGAGGCCGAGAGCGAGATGGTGAGCGTGGTCGTTGCATCGCGCGATATTTCGTTTGGTGAAGAAATCGAGCCCGGCGCGCTGACAACCATTGACTGGCCCCGTGGTGCTGTACCCGTGGGCGTCTTTACAGATTACGACGACCTGATTGCGGAGGCCAGCATGCCGTCCCGTCGCGCTCGTCGCGCAATTACTCAGGGTGAACTGATCCTGAACAGCAAGGTGTCCGACTTTGGTGAAAAGGTCACCATCGTTCAGACGCTGGGCGCAGATCATCGCGCCATGGCCATTGAGGTTGATGCCGAAACCGCCGTCGGGGGCTTTGTCACCCCCGGTGATCGGGTCGATGTAGTAATGACCACTGGCGAAAAAAGAGACATGCACGCCGTCACAATTTTGCAAAACATCAGGGTCATTGGTGTTGATCAGGAATCTGACGAACAGACCGACCAACCCGTTGTTGCACGTACGGTTACTGTTGCCGTTACCCCGGATCAGGTCCAGCGCCTTGCTCTGGCGCAACGTGCCGGTCGGCTGAGCCTCACCTTGCGGTCCATTGATGACACCGAGGACAAGACGCTGACCATGACGCGACTTAACGATCTTCTGATTGATGAGCCGGTTGTTGCGCAGGACATCAAAGAACCGGTGCGTAAAACCATAGTCCGGGTCCGCCGCGGCACCGAAGTGACAGAATCCATCATCAACTGAATCGACCAATGAAGGTTTCGACCGTGTCCCTCGCTCAATTCATACGCCAATTCCGTAGCTCCGAAGACGGCGCGATCCTGGTCTTTGTTGCGGTGGCCCTGTCGGTGATGGTCGGAATGGCCGCCCTTGCATTCGACATTGGTCGGGTGACCACCACTCAGTCGGAATTGCAGAGCTTTGCGGACAATGTTGCCCTTGCGGCTGCGGGGGAACTTGATGGTCGCCCGGATTCAATCACCCGCGCCACGAATGCGGCTGCAAACATGATCCGCGACCGTCAAAGCTTTGGCATTCGCAACAAGGATCAGCTGTTGTCCGGTGCAACGGATTACCAGCTGCGGTTTTACGAAAACCCGCCGACCACTGCGACTGATCCCGCTCAACCCGCGCAATTGCTGGATTCGACCGATCCTGCCAGCGGGCCGATTGCAGCATTTGTTCGGGTGACCGTCGACACGCACGAGGTCGGCACTCCGCTGGCGGCGGCAGCGGCAGCTCTTTTGGGCAATGCGCAGCCTTTCTCCAGCGTCAACGCCGATGCCGTAGCAGGCTTCACCTTGATGGCCTGCGACATCACCCCCATGTTCATCTGCCTGCCGCAGCCCAGCCTCGATCTAACCGAAGGGCAGTTGATCAGAATGGTAAGTCAGGGCGGCAATGGCCATTGGGGTCCCGGAAACTTTGGTTTTTTGTCTTCTAATCAGAATCTGGCCATCGACGCGTCTGGTGCCTGCGAACCTGCACCAAACGGTCAGGAAGATTCATGTGCTCTGGCCGCATCGCGCGCTGTATCCATGTGCTTCAGCCAAAGAGCCGTTGAAACCAGACCGGGTCTGAGCGTGGGCAACATGGTGGCTGGCTTTAACACACGTTTCGACCGGTTTGAATCCAGCGCCGGGCAGTTCAAAAACGGCTCGCGCTACGATGTCGACAATTTTGCTTCTTCTCCACATGTCCTGGACGGTTGGATCACTGCGAGTAACGGAAACAACTGCACCAGCCAGCTGTCGCCCACCTATGACGCGAACGGGGTCCTTGATCCGGCCGCGACCGTTGGGCTGCCACTTGACGATTGTTTTGCCAGCGGCACTTGCCCGACACCTCGCATAGGAAATGGCGTCTTTACTACCGGGCTTACTGAGTATCTTACCATCAACTACGGCGCTGATTTCAGCGGTCCTCTTCCAACCGGTATTCCATCTTGGTTCCCGACCGGTGGCACCCGCTATGACATCTACAATGCAGAGGTTACCAACCAGGCCGCTCTGGAAGCTATCCTGACCGCAGGTGGTAAAGCAGAAAGCAGCATGCCTTCGTGCCAACCCCCCTCTGCCGGTCGTGCCGATCCCACGCGTCGTGTCATCACCGTCGCCGGTATCGATTGTGCGACTTTTCAGGATGAGCTGAACGGCGGGTCGGGTGCCATTCCGGTGACAAGTTTCATCGAGATGTTTCTGATCCGCCCCTCGGAATCCGGCAGCACCGGTGCGAACGCGGTCATCTATGGTGAGGTCATTCAGACCGTATCGAATGGCATCGGCGGCGCCGGAGTCGGCGGCATCGTTCACGATCTAGTTCAGCTTTACGAGTAATGATCATGTTTGGTGCATCCCATCATATCAGCAATACCCTTAGCCGGTTCCGCAACGACCAGTCTGGCGCGGCGTTGGTCGAGTTTGCGATCCTTTTACCAATCCTGTTAGTGACATTTGCCCTGATCGTCGAAGGGGGGCGGATTTTCTGGTCCTATCAAAATGCGATCACGGGGGTTCGGGACACTGCCCGTTATGTTGGCCGGATCGCCCCGTCGGACCTGTGCACTGCCTCGCCAAGCGCTGCTATCGGCGATTTTCAAACCGCTGTCTCAACCACTCTGACATCGCTTTCGACCACTGACATTGCTGTTGGTCTGGACTCGCTGTCCCTCGAATGCGTTGGCAACGCAGGTGAATACCGCGTTTCGCCCACACCGGTTGCCGTACTGACCGCGTCACTGACAATTTCAAATCTGCCGTTTACGCCCCTGTTCCAACTAGTAGGAGGTTCGGCGACGGCGCAGATCCAAACCACCATCACAGATCGTAGCCGGGTGTTTGGACCATGACCCGCCGCATTCACAAGATAACCCGCGAAATGTCGCGACTTGGCCGTCACGAAGATGGGTCGACGGTTACTGAGCTTGCCTTTGTCCTGCCGTTGTTCCTTTTGATTTTCCTGGGCCTGATAGATTTCGGCAGATTGGCCTTCCACTATGTTGCTGCTGAAAAAACAGCACAGGTCGCCGCTCGGATGGCTGCAGTGATGCCACCCGCATGTGGCGGCGTTCCGACAACCAACAGCCGAGGCACCTATACCGATATCACGGGCCCGCGGTTTGGAACCAATTGCAGTTTCGCATCCGGCGTTTGTGTCGAACCGGCCACCACCATATGCACCGGTGCGGCCCCCACGAATGCAGCTGCCCAGACCACCGTGACCGACATCTGGAACATGCTTCAGTTTGCCGTTCCCAACGATCCCACCGCAACTTTTGACGAAAGCAACATCACGTTCACTTACGACTTCGACCCGGAAATGAATTTCCTGGGTGGCCCTTATGTACCGATGGTCACAGTGACAATCGAAGAACTTCCGTTCCGGTTCGTCTCTCCGTTGGGTTCGATAGCAGCGCTGGTTTTGGGCGGCTCAACGCCAGAAACCGATGCGCTGACCACCGCGACAACGGGCTTCAAAATATTTTCCGACTTTAGCGCAACCCTTCCTGGCGAAGACCTCGCCAGTGGAGTCAACGGTTGAATTTCTAATCATGGGAGCTGAAAAATGACTCAAAAATCATTAGCCCTAATCTCTGATAATGAGGCGATTAAGGATTCAGTCGCCCAGGCCGTCGACCGGTTCGACGATCTTTCGCTAGAGACACATTTCGGGACCTTATCTTCGGTAAACGGTCGCGCCTGTGATCTGATGGGTGAAAATGACCTGCTGGTGTTCAGCTTTTCAGGCGAATTGGATCTGGAAACTGTCAGCGATCTTCGTCGTAGCACCGGTTCGCGCGGCACCTTGCTGGCACTTAGCGACCGTGACATCTCATTGACCGAAGCGCGTGCGCTGAACAAATCGGGAGTAGATGAGATTCTGCCCTATCCCATCGGGCAGGACGAACTGGCCGAACAGATTCAGCGTCTGACGGTCGACAAATCCTTGCTGCCGACAATTTATGCGCCGCAACCGCAGCGACTGGGGCAGATTATCAGCGTATGCCCGGCCCGTGGAGGCATCGGCGCGTCGACACTGTCCATCAACCTGGCGGACCAATTGCAGGGTTATTCCGGCATCTTCCGGAAAAGGACGCGAAACAAGGTCGCTGTCGTAGATCTGGATTTGCAATTTGGCACGGTCGCGACGTCCTTAGATTTGCAGCCTTCCTCGGGGCTTTTGAGAATGGCCCAGGATGGGGTAATGCCGGACCGGACTTTCCTTCAGCAATCTTTGGTGCAACATGCATCCGGTTTGGAAGTCCTGAGCGCGCCCGAAGAATTCATTCCTCTGGATGTTCTGACACGCGAACAGGTCAGCGCGCTGATCGAGACTTTGCGTCTGGAATTCGACTTTGTTGTTATCGATCTGCCACGTGTGCTGGTCGATTGGCTGGGCGCAGTTGTTGCTGCGTCAGACCGGATGCTGATGGTGGGTGACAGCTCGGTCTCTTCGGTGCGCCAAGCCTGCCGTTTGATTGAATTCTTCACAAAAGAGCGGCTCGAACCTCCGGTTGAGATCGTCATCAGCCAGGAAACGAAACCGACATTCCGGTCAAGCCAACATGTCGAAGCTCAAAAGGCGCTGGAACGCGAATTACGCTTCTGGCTGCCCAGCGACGCGCGCCACGCAAAACAGGCGCTGGATCGAGGTCAGTTGCTATCGCAGGCCTCTGGCAGCTGTGCCCTGTCCAAGGCGATCCGCTTGATGGGTCGGAAAATCATGAATGAAACAATGGTCGGCAAAACCGGCCTGAGAAACAACGCAGCCTAATTGGAGTCTAAGGGATGTTTGAAAAGTTTACACGCGCCGGGCGAACCAATGAGGCCGAAGTAATCCAGCTTAACCAGCATGCAGAGCAACTGGCCCAAGAAATTCAGCCTGAGACCACAGCAGAAGATACCGAACTGGCCGACTGGCTTGAGCTCAAAAGCACTTTGCACGAGGCTTTGCTGGAACGGTTGAACCTTTCGGTGATCGAAAAGGTTGAGAAAGACGTGCTGAGGCGCGAAGTCGCCGGGGTTGTTGGCGGTGCGTTGTCCCAAACCGGCAGGCCGCTGAATACCGAAGACTTCAACCGCATCGTCGAAGAACTTCTGGACGAAATTCTGGGTTTTGGCCCATTGGAGCCATTGCTGGCCGATCCAACGATCAACGACATTCTGGTTAACGGTTATCAGACGGTCTATGTCGAACGCTCTGGCCTGCTGGAGCGCGTGCCGGTGCGGTTCCGCGATGAAAAGCACCTGCTGCGGGTTATCGACAAGATCGTCAGCAAGATCGGGCGTCGTGTCGATGAACGGCAGCCTTGGGTGGATGCCCGGCTGGAAGATGGCAGCCGTGTCAACGCAATCATCCGCCCCTGTTCGATTGATGGTCCCAGTGTTTCAATTCGAAAATTCGCCCAGTCGAAGCTGACGATGGAAAAGCTGGTCGCAAATGGCGCTCTGAACGACGCCGCCGCACGGTTCCTGCAATCGCTGGTATACGCGCGACTGAACGTTCTGATCGCCGGCGGGACGGGGTCGGGTAAGACAACGATGTTGAACGCTTTGTCTTCGTATATCGACCATGGCGAGCGTGTAGTCACCATTGAAGACGCAGCAGAACTGCAACTTCAGCAGGAGCATGTTGTGCGACTGGAAACACGCCCGCCATCTCCGTCCGGCGACGGCCAGGTCATTCAGCGTGATCTGGTGCGCAACGCGCTGCGTATGCGCCCCGACAGGATCATTGTCGGTGAGGTTCGCGGAGCGGAGACTTTCGACATGCTTCAGGCCATGAATACGGGCCATGATGGTTCGATGACGACTGTACATGCGAACTCGGCGCGCGATTCATTGGGCCGCCTGGAACAGATGGTCACGATGACGGGTATCGAATTTCCCGCCGCAGCCATTCGATCCCAGATCGCGTCGGGGCTGCACTTTATTGTGCATCTGTCGCGGTTGGCGGATGGATCGCGCCGCGTCACCAGCATTTCGGAAATAACCGGGATGGAAGGTGAGATCATCACCATGCAGGACATCTTCGTGTTCCAGAAAAAGGGACGCGCGGAAAACGGCGAAGTGCTTGGTCAGTTTGTTCCCACCGGGATTCGTCCAAAATGCTATGACTTGCTCACAGCTGCTGGCGTCGATCTCGAACCCGAGACTTTCCGAGTATCAGGAGGCTGAGGCATGATCAGTATTAACACAGCCGAACTTCTTAACTATCTGACGCTGGCTTGCGTCTTCGTTGGAATTTTCATGCTGATTACCGGTGTGTTCCACTTTGCCCGTCGCGGTGAAAACCACGCCGAGGCTCGCAATCGCCGAATGCGCATGGTCCGGCAAGGCGTTACCGATGAAGATCGGCTCGCCTTGCTGCTTCCCGAGACCCAGACAGGGTTTTTTGCAAAGATCCCGTTTTTTGGGAACTTGCCGGATACGCTAGTTCAGGCGGGACTGCATGTTTCAGCGAAGAATTTTGTGCTGCTTTGCCTGTTTGGCACCTTGGCGATCGCAATCGCCGGTATGATGTTTCTGCCGCCCTGGCAGGCAGCCCCGATCGCACTCATCCTGGGTGTGCTTATGCCTGCTTTGGTGGTGAAATCGCGGCAGGCTGAACGCCAAAAAGCTTTGACCAGTCAGTTGCCCGATGCGCTAGAGCTGATGGCGCGTGGCCTGAAAATTGGTCACCCGGTCAACACCTCGATCAAAGCGGTCGCGGACGAGATGCAAGACCCTATCGGGTCCGAGTTCGGCATCATTTTCGACCAGATCAGTTTTGGCGATGAATTGCCCGACGCAGTTCAGGACTTTGCTGACCGGGTCGGTTCGGAAGATGCACAGTACCTGGCGGCAAGCATGGCAATCCAACACGGCACTGGTGGCGATCTGGAGCGGATCGTGTCCGTTCTGGCCACCGTGGTCAGACGGCGCATTGCATTGCGTGCGCGGATCAAGGCCATTTCCGCAGAAGGGCGCCTGTCCGGGTTTCTTCTGTCGATCATTCCGCTGGTGATCATGGGGTTAATGACGATCAACGCGCCTGGATATTACACCGACGTCAGTGACGATCCCGCATTCATCAAACTTGCAGTGTTGGTTGTCGTTCTGATGGTCTCGAACGTCATCATCCTGCACAAACTTGTCAATTTCCGTATCTGAGGGCAATTTCATGGAAAATATTCTGGAAATTATGTCGCTTCGTTTCGGGCTGCCAGCCGAAACAATTCTGCTGACCGTCTTTGGTCTTGGCGTTTTGCTGGTGTTCGTCGCCGTAACCTCGGCGTTAAGCCGTCGCCATCCAGCGGCTGTCCGTATCGCCAATCTGCGCGCCCAAAGGTATGAGGCCCGCAATGACCGTGGACTGTTGCGCGAAACTCTCGTCACCCCTAAAGGTCTTTTTAAGGCCGCACTGCCCAGTAGGGAAGCTGAGCGGCGCAAGATCGAGGATCAGCTGATTCAAGCCGGGCTGACCGGTCGAAATGCCCTGCGGATCTACACACTGACTCGGGTTTGGCTTGGGATTTTCGTGCCGATGATTGTGGGTCTGCTCATCGTTGCCTCAAGAACGCCTGGCATCCCTGTTCCCAGCGCGATTACGGGCATTTTTGAATCCATCAGCAAAGCCAACGCTATTCAGCTTATCGGTTTGCTGACGGCCGTCGGATATTTTGTTCCCGCGGCCTGGCTGAAGCATCGCCGCAAAGAACGTCAGCAGCGTATCCGCGATGCATTCCCAAATGCTCTCGACCTGCTGCAGATCTCGCTTCATGCTGGGCTGGGCTTTGATGCCGCTATGACACGGGTCGGGAACGAACTGGCGCTGGCCTCCCCTGACCTAGCGTTTGAGTTTCTGAACACCCAGCACGAGATTCAGGCCGGACGCCCCCGCGCAACTGCGCTGTCTGACATGGCGCGGCGTACAGGGGTTGATGAAATCCAGTCTTTTGCCACTGTTGTCCAGCAATCCATACGCTACGGGACCAGTATGTCCGAAGCTCTGACCACCTATGCGTCTGAAATGCGGGACTCACGCGAAACACGGGCGCAGGAACTGGCAAACCAGCTACCGGTAAAGATGTCCGCTGTTTTGGCTGCGCTGATGCTGCCGACGCTGATCATCATTACCGCCGCACCTTCGATGATTCGATACTTCCGTGGCTTTGGAGCGTAAAATTCGCGCCCGGATCCGCGGTAATCGCGAGTTCGGGCAGGTCATGTTTCTAAATCGAGGACAAACGGGCGTCTAGTTTTGGCAGATTTTGCCCAGTTTAGGTGAAAAGGAATAAGCTTATAAGCAGTTAAGTGGAGTCCGGCCACACAAAAAATCGAGACGCAATCGACGGGTGGGGGTGTTTGTCGAGAGGGTTGATCGGGTTTCGGTCAATGTTAAACGGTATGAATAGTTTGATTTCGGCGCATCGTTTCGCGCCCGGTGCAATGGCACCAACATCAGAACTTCTAAAAGTCGTGGCTGTCCTTTGCCAAGCGACACAGGGGAAAGTTCCACTGCTAAATGCGCTGCACGAAACAGCCCGCGCCATTGATGCGGAAGTCGTTTCAATCAGCCGGGTGGACCTGCAAGGCGACCAGCATGCGGCAAAGGTGCTGAGCTACGACGCCAATCACCAGACACCGGACAGTTTCAGCGGTTTCGATTTCTGCATCGCGCCTGCCATTTGCGGAAACAACATGAGCGGGGCCAAACTGGGGTCGGCTTGGTTCGGTGGACAGGATGACCTGTCCGAATACGAACATCTGTCAGAGTTCTATGCATTCCGCAGGTTTTCCGAGTCAGTTTCCATTCTGCTGGAACGACAAAATGGTGTCGCCGACTTTCTGGAATTGCATTTCAGCCACCCCATCTCTTCGGCCGTGGTAGATATTCTGAGCGTTTTGGGCCCTGTTCTGTCGGATTGCTGGAAGAAAAGATCTCTTGGTCGGTTTTCCGAAGCGAAGCTGAAAAACACGCGCCGAAAGCTTATCAAGAAAGAACCAAAAGGCATTTTGTCTATGGACAACCCTTGTCGGCTGAGTCGCTCGGAATATCGGGTTTGCCTGTTATTGGCGCGCGGATTGAACAACAACGCCTTGTTGTCCGAGTTATCGATTTCAATTTCGACACTGCGTACGCATCTTCGCAATATCTACGTCAAAACAGAAACGTCATCTCAACCCGAATTGATCCATGATTTGCTGACCCCGATGGTCAAGCGCCAATCGCTGAATGCAGGTAGCGAATATGTCGCCTGAAGTCGCGCAGTTCGTCCCTTTGATCGTCATTACTCCGCTTTTGGCTGCAATGGCATGGAATGACCTGAAGAACCTCAGGATATCCAATAAGCTGGTGCTGATAATGCTCGCCGCTTTTGTCCTCTCCGCGCCCGTGTTTCTATCCTTCCACGAGACGGTATACCGCGCGGTCTTCGGCGTCGGCGTATTTGTCGTTGGTTTTCTTGGTTTCACGCTGCGCCTGTGGGGTGGAGGCGACGTAAAGGCAATCGCCGCGCTGACATTGTTTGTGCCCAGCTACTTTCTGTTGCTGTTCTTTTACACTTTCACCATGTCCATGGTCGTGGGCATGCTGTTTGTGATCACTAGCCGCTCGATAATTGGATTTCCGGAATGTCGCTGGCTCGCATTGCGACCAAAAGCCAGCTATCCGATGGGTGTATCGATAGCCATGTCGGGTGTATTATTGCCCTTGATTGCGATGGGTTTGGGGTAGTACTTCCAGGGTAGTCTTAGGCCTTGCCCGATACTTCTATGTGCTTTGTTATTGTGTCGCCGCACACTGCAAGACGCCGTGCAAGAGTACCAGCCTCTTTAGGGCATCTAGTACGCAACGACACCCGGAGAGACCTACGTTTGGTGTTTGCTCTAGTGTGGGGTTTTGGTCTTGTGTAGGGCAGTGGCCAACGGAAGTAATAGATGCCGTGTCGGGACAGTGAGAGGTACGCATGCAGCTTCATTTTGTGTCACACCTGTGTGTCACACCGCTCTAATGCTTGCTACCTAGTTGTATTGTTGGCTCGACCCTCAAAGGTTTTCCTTTTTCGCCCGAAAAAGCATAATGAAATCAATGTGCGGTAATTCGATTGCTGCACCTGACATTCCTTTTTGGCAGCATAGTTTTTCCTCCCAATGGCAAAGAAAAAGCCAGCGATACGCTGGTTTGCAAGAACATGTATAAACTTAGTGTAGATCGCGTCGGCGAAATACTATGCGGTTTTTTCCGTTTATTGCCAGTGGCTCGACACCCTGCCTGTAAAGCTCCATACACATATTGGATACGTCCCGTTGGAGATCCGCTGCCAAAGCTTTAGCCGAGACATACGCTTTTCCGAACTCGGCTACGGAAGCCGCGTCGACGACCTTCCATCTTTGCGACGATCGGCCCTTTGTGAGAGCAGGGGTCAGTAATCCGTCACTCATCAAGTTGCTTACGGTTGTAGTGTCTAGTTTCAAGATTTCCGCGGATTCTGACAGGGTCAGAGCCCCGCTTTTTGTCGTGCCGATGCATTGCTTCAGCCTTGAAATTGAGACCAGCAGATCTGGCAGCCTTTTTGCACCCTCATTGGCGGAAACCAAAGGAATATCGTGGTTCAGAATCATGCGCACAAGCTCATTCGTGGAGCACTGACAAGGCAACGTGGCTTCGGTTAATGACATTTCATCACCTCTCAACTCTTCGCCTCGATCCAGCTGTTGACGCAGCCTTTTAAGAAACTCTTCTATGTCTCGAGGATCAAAATATGGCGCGTTTCTTGCTAGCAAACCTTCCCGTCTGACAAGGCCAGCGATTACGAGTTTTCTCAAAACGTTATAGTCCACTCCCAGCATTTCTGCGGCTTCACGGCCGCCGATGTTCGTGGATGTTTCTTGTGCAATCTGGAAGAGAAGTTCTGAGCTAGGGTATTTCATCAGTATAAATCTTTTCGAATTGGGCTCCTGTTTGGCATATCCACGCTTCAAAAGCTGGTGTTTCAGCATTCTTTGTTTAATGCCAAATTCAGCAGCGCCACTGGAAATCGAATGAATGGTTTGTTCCGGGCAAGGTATGCCGAGAACAAGTGCTCCTTTTGAAACTGGAAAATTTGACCAGATGAATTCGCTTAGAATCCTGCGCACAGGATCAAAACTAGGGTCATTTGCGCGACCTTGGAGCCATCGTAAGAAGTTACGGTATAAAGATCCGTACGTCATTTTCTGGGGTGCGCTATTGGATTGCAGCCGCTTCAGAGATCGAAACCAAGCCTTTTTGCCGCAGCGAAGAACATTGTATCCGACAGCACCCGCTTCAAGCCATTGCTGCTCCGATTTCTTTGCTCTGTTGTAATCTGGTCCAAACAGGAGCAAGGCACCGAAATTCTCACAAAGCTGAGCTACTACATGGAATTCCAGATGATCCAACCAGCTGCCCTGACGGCCTTCTCGCAATCTGGAGATTAGATATCTCTCTAGCGACTGGTGAATCGGGTCGACGAATTCGGGCGGTGGCGCTCGGAATACATCGAGGAGCCTGCTGTAGTCAAAGGTTTGCTTGCCATGTTTTGGGGGTGGTATTTCAACCAAGATGCAATGGTGGATCGTGCATGATTTGATTGAAGAAAGTTGCCAAATCCCATTGTGAAAAGGTCGATGTTGATCCGTGTTTGGCTCTGAACGAATGCACAGTGGGCAGACTCGAACTCTGGATCTGGTGAACGCGGTAAACTTAAGGCGTTGCCCGTGGAACTTTAGCCTGGTCGCAGACTCTCTCTCCGGTGTAGCAGCTCTGAGTTTGGCTGGATCGAACCCGGCTAGTAACGCCAACCGACCAACTTCGACGGGGTGTCCGGCCTTCAGATGTGCAAGGTCAATTCCCATGTCCGCGCAAAAAGCTCGAAGAGACGGCGCCCCGTTTCTCCTAGCCAGACGCGACGCTAGAGAGGTGGCAGTTTCAAACTCAATATACGAAACCGAAAGCGGCAAAGCAGTCCTGACGTCGATCATGTCACCATCCCTCCAAACACTCGCCGTGCGTCTATTTTGTAGTAGTCATCCGCGATGAAAGGGTTGAACGCATCTGGGCAGGCGGTTCTAACCTCGAAAGCACGAGCAAAATGGTTCTTGGTCAAGACTGTTGAGCCAGACAAATAGGCTGCTTCGATTGCCGCAATTGTGATTTCGATTACGAGGCCAAACTGAAATGCCGCTGCGTGGATGAGTCGCTCCGCAAAACGAAGGTCAACGGCTTCGTTTGCCAGTGTCAGACTTGCTCGCGAAGAATAGGCCGCGACCAATTCCTGTACGTCACTCGTGTTGGCGGCCAGACATAGAGGATCGAAACGGACCGTATCCATTCGCCGAGCCAGCTGTGGGTCATGGTTTAGAATGTCGCCCAGTTCCAGTGTGCCAGATAAGAGAATGCCGACAGGCCAGTCACCATCGGTCATTAACGTCTTGAGCATGGATGCAACCGAATTCAGTTGGTGCTTTGTTCCGCGCGAGCTTAAGTCTTGTGCTTCGTCTAAATGCAAAAAAAGAACACCGCGTTCGCGAAGCTGATGTCTGGCAAGGTCCCAGATATACCACGCTTGCCTTTCTGCAGAGAGGTTATAGCCGAGCTCTCGCAACAACATATGTCCGACAAATTTCAAAGTAGCGGGGGAAGGCACGCGCAAACTGACAATGGCTTGATCGGTGAGTTTATCTTGACCAAATTTTGTATGCATTTTGGTTATGAGCTGCGCAATTGCACAACTCTTGCCTGTTCCCGAAGTACCCAAAAGCGCGATCCCATGGGCCTCGCGTGCTCGGGCTGATCGAATATCAACCAACCTCTTTTCGATCAGAAGCGTTAACTGCTGTTCCAATGGGAGGAACCTTTCATGCCGAAAGAAATATCCCTGTAGCTCAGCAATGCGTTCGGCGATTTTGGCGTGATCACTCATCGTCGAACCCCCATGTCGATTTGCGTTGACCCTTATCGTTGTCAGATTTTTGGTATGCGGCTCTATTTTCTGCCTGCGTTCCTATTGAGCTAATTTCAATTCCGTCAGCCAAAGGGTCGCTGCTGATGTTTGTGAGTTTTGATCGCTCAGCTGGGGAACGCAGCGAATAGTGCAACGTCGCCTCGTTTCTCAGAATTTCCTCCTTGCTCACATGGAAGGGGGTCAATTCCATTCTCGCCATTGCCGCGAGATTTGTTTTTGAAATGCGCTTGAATGCGCTCTGAACCATCTCTTGGCTCAGTTCGGCTTGACGCTGATGCTTGATGCGAAGTGTACGTGTGGCTTCTTTATACGCATCATAAGATACTCCATCGAAGCCCGACTGGTTCGCTGTTGCTGCGTGCCATTTCCCGGCCACTTTGACGGAAATCCAACCTAAATCCCTTAGGTCAACACGAATCTCCACCGTACGCACAGAGCTATGTTTGAACGCTTCTTTCAAAGCGTCGCAGTTGTAGCTGAGTCCGGCAAAGCGAACACCGTCCCCACGAATTTTTCGCTCAACAAACGGGTGTCCGAATGCTTTTCGCATGACATGCCCGTCTGGCAACACAAGCATTCGCTTTTCTTTGGCGAGCCGGTCCCAACAGTCGCGAGGGGATTCACCGTTTAGGGACCCATGCGGTTGGTTGTGATAGATATCAACGACAAAGGTCACAAGAATCTTGATGAGATCATCGTCACTTAGGCAAGCTAGTTGTTCTGATGGGTAGTCACCGCGTGCGACAGGATTGAAAAAAGTTCTACCAGAAAGCAAAGGCATTAACTGGTGACCCAGCGTTCGAAAGAAGGACTCGATATGGCCGCGCATCCAGGGGAGCCCACCAGGAGGATAGTGCAACGTGATACCAAGAGAGGCAGCAACAGCGCGAAATTCTAAAGAAATGAACGCCGATCCGTGGTCCGTTACAAGTACGCCGACCGCACCATGCTCCTTCCAAGGCATGGTACATGCGCAGGCTTCGGCAATCGCAGATTTGTCGGTGTAAACATCTCTTAAGGTGAGAATTGCATCTTCGGCAGACGGCGCCTTTGCAAGCCTCATCGCAACGATAACCTTGGTGGCGCAGTCGATGGCGACATAGAGCCATCGCCTGCCACGTTCTAACGCTTTGCGCCTTTCTGGCGTCAAATGTTCGAGCAACCCGATCGAGGCCAATAGGGAAATCACATCCAGCTTGACCTCATCCATCTCAACGCGTTCGAGAGGAAAAACGACGTCAACGCCGGTTTCGTACAGATTGTACTTTCTATTGGCGGCCGCGATGCCGTGGCGTTTTGAATAAACATAGTATGGATCTGCCCGGCCCAGCCTCTCGGCAACAGCCCTTTTGGACGGTATGTGCAAATGCTCCCGCCCTGCCGATTGCCGCGATCGGTTTTCGGCTTTGATGTTCGCGATCGTCTCATTGATTGCGGCACTCTTTGTTGGACGTTGTACGTCACCATAGATCTCGATAACGCGCGAAATCATTGCTTCGGTTTCATGGCACCATCGCAAGCCTCGGTTTCCCGATTTGCTGGTCTTTGGAACGAAACAAAGAGGATCAAAGCCGCTCTTAATATACCTGCGCAACATTTTAAAAGCGGTCTTACCGCAAGGAAGCTTGCGTGTTTGCATGATATCGCCTGACCGTTTGGCGCCGTTGTTCTCGAAATCACTGCCATCGAGCCTGGCAACTTCAGTCTGGAGCAAAAACCGAGCATCCCTGTAACTGCTGTCTGTTCTCAACAACCGCCCTTCTGACTCCAAACGCAGCATTGCGTCACAGACGGCTTTCTTCCACAGAACAGCATCTCTGATCTTTGGGTTTAAGACATTTATGAGGTCAATTTCCTGATGGGCTTTGCAGGTGCGATCTGCCCAATCGAAATAGCCGGGCCGATAGACAACGTCCGGCGACTTGAGCAGGTCGGAAAGTTCTTCGTGGGTGAAACTCTCAACAATGCCAGGCAGGTCCGCGTTTTCGAACAGAATACGCTCAGAGTTGACGTCGCAGGGGCGATACCGAACCGAAGACACCACGAGGAGGTCCGACAGCTTTGGATTGAAACAGTAAGTCATGCGACCGCCTCCGTGAGTTGAGGGCGTGCATGCATCAGCTGGCGAGCTGCTTCTACGGCGGCCCTCCGATCTAGTTGCTTTTCGGTAACGAGCAGTATTTTGTCCGCAAACGGTTTTTTTGTGGCGGCGGCTACAGCCTCGAGCTCGGCCACAAATCCGGAGCGGAATACTCGCTCCTCAGGCTTGATAGCAACGGCGACGCGCTTGCCACACTTCAAAGTCACCAAAAAGTCAAAGACGTGCTGAGCTCTGTTTCCGTCTGGTCGACGAAACGTAATCGCCGGAGGTTGATCCCAGATGGCATGAATGTCATCGCGCACTAAAGTTAGGCACAAAAAGCGATATTCAAGCATGCTTTCGTAGTGAATTTGGCGCGGCCAAGGAAAGCCGGGTAATTGCGCGACCAAAAGTCCGCGCAAGCTGGCTTTTGATGGCGAGATGACGTTTCTAGTCGCACGGCTCGCATGGGGGGTGCGGTAGGTTGGGTTATTGTTCATGTTTGTTGGCAAACGCCTTGCAGCTGTGGTTTTGCTGAGAGGCGCAAACTGCCCCTTCTTCTTGATGCTTTGAGAGAGCCCGCCGAAAGACATCTGTTCTCCCGGCAGGTTGACTTTTTCTGTGTCTCGGGCGATGAAGAAGTGTCGGACACGCTATTCGACACTTCAGCAAAAGGCTTCCTAGGTTTGGCGATCAGGAGGTCTTTTCCTTTTTGAGAAAGGCTTACTACATGGTTTGCCCCTCCTCAGACGAATAACGATCGGGAAAGAGCTGTTGAGGAGTTGTGCCGAGGCGTTCAGCGATGGCTGTTTGAACTCGGTGCGATCGTCGACGCCCCTTGCAGACAACTGTTACCGTTGATTGCGAGATATCAAGACTTTTTGCGACTTCGGCCAGTGAACTGCCTACGGAGCGCAGTCTGAATTTCAAAAGCTCATGGTGCTGGAGATCGACATTCATAGCGCCTCGTCAAACTACTTTGATCGTGCTTTCCTACGGAATGAATCAGCTGCGATTCTTTGCGTCAACGAACGAAGAGGATTTCGTCGAATTGTTTTCGTTTTACCCCCCGTTTTGGCGATTGAAATGATACTCCCGGTCGGAATCTCGTTTGTTTGTCGGAATGGAAAGGTACTCGCGCACGGAGTCAGGACACATTCTCAAATTGTGGTGCACCGCGTTCCAGCTAAAGAAATTCGGTCGACGTATCTGATCGATCCCCGTCTTGGGAGTTTTGCTGCTTGGTACTGTTTGAGTCTGAAGTCTGCGAAAAATGTCCTTGAAGCCAACGGCGTGGGTTTTCTGGCCCAGTTGAGAAGAGAATTTTCTGACGATGCCAGCTTGAATCAACTGGCGACTAGGCATGGACCAAAACCGGAGACGCTATCAAATTGGCTTGCAGGTGCGGGCGAGCCGATAAAGCGAGGCAACCATCGGCGCGGGATTGATATTGAAAAGCTTGTGCGAGTGTTCCGGGAAACATCATCAGTAAACAGAGCGGCAGAAGAGGCTGGAGTTCACTGGAGTACGGCAGCAGATAGGTTGAAATCCGTTGGTGTAATGTAAGTTGAAAAGCTCCCTTCACCCTTGCAGACAAAGCCCGCTTTCCTCCGAGTAACCGTCCGTGGGGCAGATCGTGGCGAGTGCCCGAAATGAGTCCCACTTTGACCAATGCTGCGTGATGCCCCAATAACAGCAACGCGGACGAAGCTACCTGACGCAGACGCAGCGAAGTTGACTCAAACAGGTCGTACAGCTTTATCAAAACACCCGGACCACACAGTTCCTTCGGGTCCAGACCCTCAGTACCCCAGTATTCAGACCCATGAAACAACGACAAATAATTCACTGACTTGAAGCCCAGGCATCCCGATGGGTTCAGCTCAAATATCTCACTCCGGTATCTCGCAACTGAAACTGTCTGGGGAACTCGGATCGCCAGAGCCGTCATACGTCACAACGGTCGGGTGCGCGCAGATGATCCGTCCGCCTTGACCGGTAGGCTGACGTGTGGCCGGATTGACATAAGGTGCATCAAGGTGTTCTGGCGCTAAGTCTGTGTCCAGCCACTCTTCCAGCGCAGCGATGTAGTTTGTACCGTCCGGTCCCGGCCCGCCCCGGCAATGGGTGACGCCAGGACGGACGAACAAACGCACGTCCTCGTGCGCAGCCGGATCAAATTCAAGCACCTTTTCGTAGTAGTCTATGGTGCCGTATGCGGACATCGATCCGTCCATCCAGCTGTTGTCGATTATCAATTTTCCACCATTGCCCCGAAACTCGGAGAGGTTCGGATCGTCGGCGTCGAGCGTCGGGCTGACGCGCGCGGCATGATGGGCGAAATCCGAAAAATCGTAACCCTCGTAAGTCCAATCCGGATCGCTGAGGAAAAAGTACCTGAACATCCCCATGGCAAAACCCCACGTCGCGTTCGGCATAGGGGGGGCAGGGAACACTTCCTCCGCGTTCTCATCGCCGGGGTGAAAGTCGACGTCTGCACCTTCGACGTAACCGCCGGTGTTCCACAATGACCAGCCGAGCGGGTTGCCGGGCAATTCCACACCCATAGGCATGCCCGGCCATGACGAGCCGCCAAACTCCACCTCGCGGTAGAGGTCCACCGCAACCCGGACCTGTTTCTCGCTCAGGCACTGGTTCGCCTGACCGTCCCCGCACTGCAGGCTTGAAACGTCAAAAGTGCACTGACGCGGGTCATTCAATATCCCGTCCTCAAGCCCGTCTATCGCGTCGCATTCGTCCATGATTGCACTCCCGATCAGCGCCTGGGCATCGACGTCGAGTATCGGCGTCACAATCTGGTTCGGATCGGGGAACATGTTCATGGCGTCATACAACCAGCGACCGCCAAGTTCCTGCGTCCAGGAATAGGCTGGGGCACCGGCGTAAATCCCTTCGAACAGGTCCGGCGACCGCTGGGCCACCATCAAGGCCTGACCGCCGCCGCGGGAACACCCATAGAACAGGTTTCGTTCGATTTCCGATCCGTAAAACTCGGCGATGATCGCCTTCGCGGTGACAGCCGTCCGGTGCACCGCTTGAAACCCAAAATTTACTTGCCGTTCAAGATTGTTGAGTGCCCAGCTTGCGTCGCCGTTGTTGCCCTTATGGCCTGTATCCGTTGTGACAGTCGCCCATCCTTCACCGAGAATGTTCCCCGCCAAAAATGCCGCATTGTTGAAGTCGCCCGAAAACCCGCCCCCTCCGCCCATTATGAACTTTCCGTTCCAGTCGCCCGGAAGCAGCAGTTCAAATCCGGTCTCAGTACCGATTTCACCGACAACTCGGCAGTGTGCCGCCGGATCTGGCACTACCTCTGCACTCAAAATCCTGACATCGGGAAAGCTTGGAATTGATTCAACGCTACAATCGACGGCATTGGCAGTAGATGCGACGGCGACAAAGCCACCGACCAAAGCGCTAGCCACGAAGTTTTTGATATGCGTAACGGGCATAAACTGGATCTCCTAGAATGCGGCCCAGCGAGGATTGCAATTTCCAGCCAATTGCACAAGGCGGTCGAATGGCCGCCAAACACCACACTCCAGTCATCTGACACAAATCCACAAACGACCGGGTCAAGGCCGAACCAGCTGCTAGGTTGACACGCTGCGACCGACGATTTTGAGCGGGTATTGGACTATTGCACGTGGGTCGCTCAAAAATGTGGCGACCTGGCGTTCACCTCCATCGTTTTCGTTCGCCGAACCTTCGTGTTACGTTCGTTCGGTGAGGGTGAAGTGGGAGCGACGTGACGATGAAATCGATACTGACAAGCATTAGTTTAAGCGCGCTGATGACTGGCGCTGGTTTCGCCCAAACGTACGTGGGCGACGTCGCCGTCAATCCGGAGGATGTCCAACTGGGTCAAAAGCATTTCTCGCCTTTTGTCGACCAGTCCTTCCCTAATCGGGTATTCTGGGGAGATACCCATCTGCATACTTCCTACTCGACTGACGCTGGGATGCTAGGCAACGTGCTTGGCCCTGACGAGGCTTTTCGCTTTGCGCGCGGAGAGAAGGTCCGAGGCTCGCTAGGTGAATTTGCCCAGCTGGTACGTCCGCTGGACTTCCTTGTTGTGGCGGATCATGCCGAGAATCTGGGCCTCGCACCCATGATCTCGGAGTCGAACCCGCAGCTTCTGGCCAACCCTTGGGGCCGGGAGGTTCATCGGTTGGTCAAGGCCGGGGATTCTTTAGCCGCCTATGTCACATGGGGTGAGTCCATGATGGCCAACAAAGACCCGCTCGATGACGACGATCTGACCAGAACATTCTACAACCGGATTGTCGAAACCGCCGAGCACTACAACGAACCGGGTGTCTTTACCGCTCTGCATGGTTTCGAGTGGACGTCCTCGCGGGATGCCAACAATCTGCACCGGGTGGTTATGTTCCGCGACAACGCTGACAAGGTGGCTGACATCGTGCCCTTCTCCAACTACGATAGCTCCGATCCTGAAGATCTCTGGGACTGGATGGAATCCTACGAGGTGCGCACTGGCGGCCGGGTCATGGCCTTTCCGCACAACGGCAACCTTTCTAACGGACTGATGTTCAACGATGTGCGTGAGAATGGCGAGCCTATTGACGCAGAATACGCGAAGCGCCGCATGCGGTGGGAGCCGCTCTATGAAGTCACCCAAATCAAAGGGGATGGAGAAACCCACCCGATGCTGTCGCCGAATGACGAATTCGCGGACTACTACACCTGGGATCGGGGTAATTTCGGGACAGAGTTGAAATTGCCCGAGATGTTGCCGCGCGAGTACGCGCGGACGGCTTTGGCGCGAGGGTTGAAGTACGAGCAGGAAATAGGCGTCAATCCGTTCAAGTTCGGGATGATCGGGGCAACTGACAGCCACACTTCTCTTGCGACTGCGCGCGAGGACAATTACTTCGGAAAAGCCGCGGCCGGTGAACCAGGCAGCGGCGAAGACCGCTACGACGAGTTCCTCATCCAGCCTGATTTCCTTGGCGAAGAAGTCGCCGTGCGCCACTATGAGACACTGGCTTCCGGTCTGGCCGCGGCATGGGCGAGAGAAAACACGCGAGAAGCGATCTGGGACGCGTTCAACCGCAAGGAAGTTTACGCGACAACCGGGCCGCGCATGACTGTCCGGGTCTTCGCTGGTTGGGACTTTGAAGCCGACGAGGTCCACCGCCCTAACTTTGCCGCCGAGGGTTATGCACGGGGCGTGCCGATGGGGGGCAATCTTTTCTCCGGGCCGGAAGGCGGCGCGCCGAAACTGATGATCCGCGCACTTCGAGATCCTGACGGCGCTAACCTCGATCGTATCCAGATCATTAAGGGATGGGTCGACACCGATGGCGAACCACGGACCAAGGTCTTCAACGCGGCATGGGCCGGCGGAAGGGAACTTGACGCTGCGGGCAACTTACCTCCTGTAGGTAGCACCGTGGAGGGCGCGAAATACACAAACACCATTGGCTCAGCTGCCCTCGGTGGTCATTGGGTCGACCCCGAGTTCGATCCTGCGCAGAGAGCTTACTATTACGTGCGCGTTCTGGAAATCCCGACGCCCTCATGGCTGGCCTACGACGAGGCCTACTTTGGCCGTCTCAACTTGCCGGAAGATGCAATCATGGAGCAGCAGGAGCGCGCCTATACGTCGCCTATTTGGTACTCACCGCAAGGCTGACATGAAGCCGTTCTCTAGCGGCGGTTGCTCCGCCCAAACGCTTCGCAGATATTTGGCTCAGATTCCTAGTTTTGGTTTTGCTGTCGACCGGACAAGAGCGTCAGGAAGTCGGGGGGCTGGCTATTCCGACAACGGCCGGGTCGTCAGTTCAAAATTTGGAGGCCAAAAGTGTTGGCCATCATGTGGCCCGCCTACTGCTGGCAATGCTCCCGATCATGTTACTGTCCAAGATGCCGGCTGTATGTGTTGACTTTATAATCGCGGAGCTTGGTGCGCCTGTGGCGCTGGGCGGGTTCCTGGTCGCGGCCATGATCCTGACGCATGACGTGTTGGCGGCTCTGGATTTCGCCCGGGTCAACCAGTTGCAACGCGCCGTAAATATCTGCTTTGGTTCAGCCGTCGCGACCATCGGCTTGATTATGCCGGCGGTCCTTGTCGCTTCAACAATGGTTGGCCTTCCAATTGAACTAGGCCTGGAACCAGCCGAAATTGCTCTGCTCGCTCTGACGCTGGCAATCAGCATAGTCACCTTTGTGGGAACCCGTACCAACTCGCTGCAGGGGTTGTACACTTGGCAGCCATCATAACTTTCGTGGTTCTGATCTTTGACACTTAAGGATCTAGGCTCATTTTAGCGCTCACCAAAAAGCACTTGTACATTGGGTTATAAAGTTTCTGTCCGTTGCTATGAAGCTTGCTGCGACTTGTCGACAATATGAACCTGTTTTTGCGGTAACGGTGTGGACACGCCTTCGGCATCAAAGGCCTTCTTTCCTTGATCGATGAGGTCCCAGTATACGGACCAATAGTCGGCGGTTGCCACCCAAGGTCGACAGTTCAAGTTCACGGATGACTCGTCGATTGCGGCCATGAAAACTGCTGGCGCGGGGGTCTTTAGTACTTTTTCATGGTTGGCGCAGAGTTCCATCAGAATCGACTTGGCCTTATCGACATCATCCTCATACCCAATTCGAAACACCATATCTACACGGCGTGTTTCAGCCGCGTTCACATTTGTTATCACGTCCCCCCAAACCGTCGAGTTCGGGACAATTATGAACTTGTTATCAAAGGTTCGAATGGTTGTTGATATGATGCTCATACCATAAACTTCGCCAGAAACTCCTGACACTTCAACGAAGTCCCCGAAGTCAAATGGCTTGAACAGCATGATCATCAATCCGGCCGCCAAATTCCCCAGAGTCTCCTGCATCGCAAACGCAACGACAATCGACAGACCGCCGAAGATAGTCAAAATAGGTGCGAGGTAAAATCCCAGTCCAGACAGAAGAAGTATCAGCCCGACAGCAAATGTTCCCCAGTAAACAGCTTGGGGAGCAGATTTTTTCAATGCCGCTGATAACCCACGCCGCCGATCCAAGGCTTTCTTGGTCATTCGACGCAGCAAGCGGGCAGAAAATCTGATCGCCCAAATCGAAACCAATACGATCCCAATCTTCTTTATGAAATCAAGGCCACCACTGCTCGAGAACATCCAACGGAAAGCGGTTTCAACTAGTGTCCAGTTGTCTGTTACGTAAATGAGTTCGGACACCAAAGCAGAAAGGTAGTCGCGGTACGGTTTGGTTTCCTCGGCTGACCCTCCCTTCTTCGTCCAGGCCTGCAAGGATGAGGAGTAGTTCCTTTGAATGCGGGTTCTTTCGTCATTCAGCTCAATGAGTTGTGCTCGCGCTATTTGCGTTTCATTGCTGTCCAAATCTTTGAGCGAACGTTGAATATCAACGGCTCTTTGTACGTTCTCCTGGAGGATTTTTTGCCATCCTAGAGTGACCTGTGAAATTTCCGCAGCCGTTAGCGGCGTTAACATTTTCCTTAAATCAGCATTGCTGACATCTGGATCGGTCGCAGCCTCGATGTAAGTCTGATTTCTAACAATTTCTGGCGATTCTTCCACGCTTAGAGTCGAGGGATCTTGAGTTTGGGATGCGACCGAGTACGGCATCGAGACCAGTAGCAAAGACAGCAACAATGCAAAAATGTGTACGGCAATAGACGCATCAAGCGATCTGGCTGGTGTGTTTCTACGACCTACTGATCGAGTGTGGTGGAAGATGCGGAATGTTTCCACTGTGACCATCCCTATTTTCTGAGCTGGCTGCAATCAGTACCTTTTGGACAGTGCTGCTTCAAGTGCCGAGAATCAGCGGCATTCTCGCGACCGAAGATCAAACCTATTAAATTTGACATGAGCCAGACTTGCCCTGTCCTTCCGCGCCCGAGTCTTGGGAACCTTTAGAGTTCACTTTATTGCGGCGAAATCGGTGCAACTCTGAGGTCAAAACCGCAGCCGGAACTCCCAATTTGCGGCGCACAAACATCGGGCTAGTTCTCAATGAAGATGGCGAGCAGTCGTTGGCTGCGTGGCAGTGCCGATATTCCGAATGAACGTCTACTTAGGGCTCAACGCGGTCATCTGAGCACATTTGTCGGATGTCCACAAAGCGGACGAAGCCGCCAGTCGGCTTCGGGTGGCCAATTGGTGCAAACGGCCCAAAGCCGTCGTTGGCACAACCCAATGATAATGTCGGCTTTTGCGTCGCTCGCGGGAAGGAGATTGGAAAGCCACTGAAACGTGGCTTCCCAAATGGATAGAGAGGTTTTGGCCCCATCACGACCCGTCGAAAATCAGGAACACGTAGGCCATAAAGGCGGCCAGATGCACGACGCCCTGAAGCGCATTTGTGCGGGTTCCTACGAAGGTCAGAATGCTGATCCCAAGGGTCAGAGCCAGTAGCACGATCTCAGCGCCTCCCAAGCCGAGCTCAATCGGAAGGCCGACAAAATGCGCAGCGATCAGAACTGCGGGCACTGTCAGGCCGATTGTGGCCAGTGCTGAGCCAAGACAGATGTTGACGGCCCGTTGCAGCTTGTTGGCGCGCGCTGCGTCCAGAGCAGCCAGCGCTTCGGGGGTCAGGATCATGGCAGCCACGAGGAAACCGCCAAGCGCAACGGGCGCGCCAAATTCCAGAAGTTTGAAGTCGACAAACAGCGCGAGCTTTTTGGACATCAGAACCAGTGGCAGCATTGCCAGAACCAGCCAGACCACGTGAAAGCCAACACTTTTGGTTTCGAGATGGTGCGCGTCCGATCCCGCTGTGGTTGGCAGTTCATCTGCGGGCTGGCGGAAGATTTCTGGTTTGCCGGCGGTCTGATAGACGAGGAAAATGCCATAGAGCACAACCGACATCCCGATCATAAACACTGTTTGCAGGGCAGAGAGGCCACCGCCGGGTGCAGATGTGGTGAAGCTTGGCAGCACAAGGCTTACGATGGCGACGGGAAGCAGGACCACGAGATAGGCATTGGCTCCCGAGAGGTTGAACACTTGCAGTCCATGGCGCAGGCCGCCAATCAGGAGGCTCAATCCAACCAGTCCGTTCATCACGATCATCAGCACCGAGAACATAGTGTCCCGCGCCAAGGTCGGGTTGTTGTCCCCGGTCAACATGACAGCTGTGATAAGCGCCACCTCGATTCCGATCACCGAGAGTGTCAGGATCAGCGTGCCGTAGGGTTCGCCGAAGATGACGGCCAGACATTCCGCGTGATGCACAACGCGAAACACCGCGGCCAGCATCACGCCAAAGATACCCCCCAGCAGCAGCCAGGACATGCCAGAGCCCATGGCCGCGGGCTTGATCAGATCACCGGCGAAGGTCAAAGCGACGAACACCAACCAGATTAGCACGGTCGCATTTTCTGCGCGAAACAAGTTTGAAGATGTGGAGTTCATAATGGGTCTCCCGTATTAGCGTTTTTGATTGGGGGCAGCTTCGACACTTGTGGCCGCCGTTGCCTTGAAGTTTGTCTGCTCAGCCTTGGCAGCAGGCGCTACTGTCTTGATCCGCACCACGGTTAGTGCGGTGAAGGCGGCCATCACGAGGGCAAGCATCCAGCCCATGGCCAGGTCTCCAAACACAGCAGAGACAACGCTTGTCAGGAGTGGGCCGATGATCCCGCCAATGGTGAACACAAACAGCATGGATACCGCGCTGGATGCGACATAAACAGGCACGGTTCGGTCCATGGCATGCGCCAGCAAAAGCGAGTAAAGCGTGAGCATCGACCCACCCAACAGAACCAGACCGGCAAGCAGCAGGCGATTGAGATCTGCCTCCACAGCGCCTGCCGGCTGCGGACCGTCTCCCGTCGAAAAGAATGCGAAAACTGTTAGCACAAAGGTTGCCACTACGGAGGCGACCAGAATGACCTTCCGACGGTCCATCCGGTCAGAGGCAAGCCCCAGCGGATAGAGAAACAGGATACGCCCGACGTAGACCGCGCCCATTGCGATCGCTACGTCCACGGCGTCGACGCCCATGGTCGCCGCCCGATATGGCACAACATTCACGAAAACTGTGGAGACTATGCCAACAGCGAGCGCGCCAAAGGCAGCTGTGGGGGCATCTATGAAAAGGGCTTTTACACGCACATTGGCCCGCTCTTTGCCTTCCGGTGGCGTGCTTGGCGCGGCTGCAATCACGACGATGGCGAGACAGTACAGCAAAGACACCAACACAAAAGACTGGTTCAAATCGTCTGGAGTCACGATCACGATAACCTGGCTCAACACCGACATCAGGCCCAGGATGATGGCAAACACCGCAAGCAGACGCCCGCGCGACGTCCCATCCACAGTTTCGCTGATCCAAGCGTCGCCGATGGCAAACAGCCCGGCTGTGGCGATGCCTGTCATAAGCCGCACAAACAAAAGGGTGGGCTCGTGATCTGTGACCGAAAAGAGCAAAGCCGCAGCCGTACAAATAGCGGCGGCCGCCGAAAAGGCGCGGATGTGGCCAATACTGGTGATCCAACCAGCAATGTAAAAGCAGCCAATCAGGAACCCCAGCGAGTAGGCCGCCGGTGCAAGCGCGGCGATTTCCTGCGAAGCACCGGTTTCCGCGAAATACAGGGCGACAATTGTGCCGGACGCCGCGGTCACCAGTTGGATCGCGGCAATAGCAATGAAGAGATATTTGAGAGTGTGAATTTGAGCGCTGAAACTGGGCATATGCGCACCTTTGAAAAAAATCCGGGATGGGTGCCCAAGGCAACTTTGTCGATTGCCTTGGGCCGTGGGCTTACTTCAGATGAAGGTCAAAGAAGGCGTTCAGCTCGCGCAAAGCATCCTGCGATTCCGGGGCATCGACCATGAAACCTGCGATGTAGTCGCCGTGCGCCTGACCGTCGTAGACGTGCAGTTCGGCGGCTACATCCGCATCCCGCATGGCGCGGTGCATCCGCACTGTATCGCTGAGCAACAGATCCCGCGTGCCGCTAAGGAAGATTGCAGGCGGCATCCCCTTAAGGTCGCCATAGACCGGAGAGAGATACGGATCGTCGGCGTTTTTGCCGCCCGCATACAGCTCAAAAGTGCCCGCGATTACGCCCTCATGCTGGCCAAGCGGATCAAGACCTTCGAGGGTTGTCCAGCTGTCAGACACATTGGCAAGATCGGTGGCGGGCGTGCCAGCCATGATCGCACCCGGCACCGGCAGACCTGCGTCCCGCAGTTGCAGATTTGTAGAAAGCGTCAGGTTGCCGCCCGCCGATGTCCCAAACATGGCGATTTTGGCTGGATCATAGTTCTGAGTGATCTCGCCCCAAACCGCAATCACGTCATCGGTTGCTGCCGGAAACGGGTGTAGGGGCGGGCGACGGTAATCTACAGAGATCACCTCCACACCCAGCCCATTTGCCAACCAAGCGGCCTCCATGATTGCCGCTTTGCCGCCGTTGAACACGAAAGCGCCGCCATGCACATGGACAAAAACGGTGTCGGCCCAACGCGGGTCGATTTCCTCAGGCGTGACGAGATATGTCGTAACACCCGCGATCTTACCAACACTGAAATTG
Source organism: Ruegeria sp. AN6 (assembly GCF_056540425.1). NCBI lineage: Bacteria > Pseudomonadati > Pseudomonadota > Alphaproteobacteria > Rhodobacterales > Roseobacteraceae > Ruegeria > Ruegeria sp. AN6. The sequence continues at coordinate 30,885 of NZ_JBQFWR010000016.1, read as the reverse complement.
GCTCCGGTTTTGGCCAACATCGCCTCGGCCCCTTGCGCAGACGCTGCATCAAATTGGGCTTGGAAAGACAGCCACTCTTCCAGTGTCTCCGGAACCGCCGGCATTCCTACGATCTCGCGCGAGCCAATCAACTCAGCCAATTCTGGGGATACGCCCACTGGGACAGGCACCGTGCGCTCTGCCAACGGCAAGCCATCGGTCGCGGTTTTCACAGGGGGTTCAGCGGCAAGGGCCGGTACCGAAAGCGCTGCAATAAGAGCAGTTGTCAGGGCAGTTTTCAGAACGGAACGACGTTTCATTTCAATCTCCTACGTTTTAGGTGTCCGTGTTTGTCTTTGATGAAACTGAGGTAATTTCGCGCCTTGCACCTTGCGACCCCCGAAAGTGATCATTTGACGACAAAACGGCGTCTGCTTAGGGCTTTTGTCTTGAAGCAGACCTGTGATGTGCAAACCAAGGGAGGCAGGTGGCAAAACAAAGCCCCGGTCGGACAATCGCCGACCGAGGCAATAGCGCGAAGCGTTGATCAGGATGTCTGATCAATCGGCAGGGCAATCGGGAAGGCCCAGCCATCTTCAAGGATCTCTGGACCCGGCTGATATAGGCGCACGACGTAGTTCCACCCGTCCATGATCGGCAAACAGTTCACCCGACCATCCTCACAATCTCCGAAATGTATGGTCACGGTGCCGTCCTCATTGGGAACGGAAGTCACGTTGTTGACCGAATAGGCCCCTGCGTCGTTGGGTACCATGTAACCGCTCGCATCATAGACTGTGACCGACCAGAAACCGTCTACAGGGACGTCGCCGACAGTCAGGGTGTGGGGAATGCTGCCATCGTTCCGATCCGGGAACTTGATGTCATAAACCGCCGCCGCAGGTGGGTTGCCGCCCCATCCGGCCGCCGCGCCGACCAAATGCGAGATTGGATTTACGGCGTCGGCCGTCCCAAACACCTCAAACGTGTTACCACTGAGCCCTTGCGCCAACGGAAGCAGCAGTTCGCGTGTCAAATCACGGGAGGCGGCGTCCCAGTTTGGTACCTCAAAGTGTCCGGCGTTAGACTGATATACTTCAATGGCGTCCTGAAGCGCGTTGGCCTCGGCAATGTCTGATGGGTCATTCTCGTCCGCGAACGTCCTGAACAGGACAGACATATAACGCGTGCCAACCTCCTTTTCAGTGAAATGATAGGTGCCCGCGTCATGAACAACGCCTACCACATAGTGATCCTGGTTGAGAATTAGCATGGACATAAAGCGTCCTTCGGAGTCTGGCAGCACAATCGAGGCGGGCTCGGTCAGATCGATCACGACGCCGGAATAAAGTGTATCGCGGTTCATCCGGATCACATCCTGCGCATCCAGTGGTACCGGTTCGCGGATATGCATCAACCCACCAAAGCCACCCAGATCGACAATGCGCTGATGATACATGTCGGTCTCAGCTCGCACAAAATTGGTCACATTCACCGTCACCGGGGCCTCCGCAAAAGCAGGCACGGCAAGGCCTGCGGCGGCAACGATGGCAAGGAAAGAGGATACCGTTTTCATTTCAATCTCCTTTGATGGTAAGAGCGCGACCGTTCCAATTTCGGTCGCTTTGTTTGGCTCATTCCTCAGGTAGGCGGCCAAGAATGGCGTTGGGATGGGCCAAACACTTCTCAAAGTGATCAATCGACGACATAGTGAGCGCGTGCGCGACCCGATGCAGAACTCAAGGGGTTTACTCCCGACACTCGACGCCCTGGACCAGATGGCGTCCCCAAGGCTCGTTGAACGTGCGCTCAAAGATGTTGGGTTAACCCGCACGGTGCTTGAAGGCCCTCCGGTTCCGCTGCCGATACGGTATCATGCACAGCTTCTGGAAACGATTTCCGGCAAAATTGGAGAGCGCCATCTCGGGGCGATCATGGCGAAAGACTTTGCCTACTCTTCTCTCAACCGGCCTGATCCGTTTTCGAGCTATGCGCTTGGGGCTTCTCGGTTGGACATCGCCCTTCAACGGGCCGCCCGGGCGCTGCCCTTTCTCCAACGAGGGACCCAAATTCGCACACGAACCGACGGAAATTGTCTGGTATTCAGTTTCGGGGTGCAATTTGAAAAGAGCATCGGGGCTCAATTGCTTGAGCAGGAAATTCCTTCGATCCTAATCGCTCTTGTGCGTCCCTACCTTGGGACAAGCTGGGTGCCAGATTGGGTCGAACTTCCGGCTGAGCACAGGCTTCAGAAAGTTGCATTTGCACGATTGCTCGGCACAGAAGTCCGGGCCAATGCAGATTTTCCGGGGATCGCAATTCCGATGTCGCAACTTCAGACGCCGACCCGCCTTGACGAAGGCGGACGCGTGCAAATGACGGCTGCAGGCATAGAGAGGTTGCGGTTGAACCGCCCGCCCCGCACACATGCCGAAACGGTACGCCAAGCGCTTCGCATGCAACTCAACAACGGCAGCGCCGCGGTCGACGATGTCGCGGCGGCACTTGGGGTCGGGGTTCGGACATTGCAGCGTCAGCTTCGGATCGAAGATGTGACGTTCAAGGAGATCGCGCTGTCCGAACAAGTTAGTCGGGCAAAGATGCTCTTGAGTGAAAACGACCTGAACCTGTCTCAAATCGCCTTTTATCTTGGTTTCTCCGAGGTCAACAGCTTCCGGCGCGCGTTCCGCACCTGGTTTGGACAATCGCCGACACAGTACCGTTCTCGCGCATTCAGCTAAGCTGCGGCATAGCGATTAATTCATCGAAGTCTGTGTCTGCAGTTGCTGCGGTTCCTCTTTGATCTTTGGAATGCGTAGTGAAAGCACACAGACATGCAATTGCAGGTCACTTTAGGTAGCCGCAAGCGGACATTAGTCCGTCCTGCAGCGAAGGTCCGTTTTCGCCCGTTCACGGCGAATGCTGTGCTGGTCCCTAAGGTCTACTTAGGGCTCGCTTTGGACCTTAGCCGCAAGGTGCTCCGACGGTCCGATGGGCGGGCCAAACTATCTGGCAGGGATCGTTTTTTTTAGTGCAAATGACTAAAATGACGGCAACGCAATTGAGTCTAGGATATGATAGTAGGTTCCGAAGTGGAGGTTCCAATGGCGAATTTGACTGTCAAAAACTTATCGGTCGAAGTTTATGGACGTCTGCGAATTATCGCAGCGGAACGAGGTGTAAGCATCGAGGAAGCCGCGCGACAACTTCTCGACGAAGTGTCACGACCGTCAGAAAAAGTTGGTGATGTAATTGTGGAATACGTACAGAGCCTTAACGCGTTTCTTCCTGAAATCAAGCGGAGCGACGAAGCCCCAGAACCGACAGACTTCAGCTGACTTTTTAAGGTGCGATCATCTTTGTTTCAGTAAATGGTCGCAGATCACAGCCTGGTTTCCATCCACCCAGTGGTAAAGCGAATAGAAATCCCCACAACCTAAGTCCTCTATTTCAGCTTCTTTTCGGCGTTAGGACTTCAGTTTCGATGTGGGTCATAGAAGGTGCCGTGCACTGCAGCTACTCAACCAGGGATCGTTTCACATAACACCCCTTCAGCGATGTTCCCGGTTCGTTACAGCCCGAGAAATCAGCGCGGGGTTGTGTGCGCAGCCCAGCCTTGGAAAGACTGTAACCCGCGTCGAACGCTATTAATCAATCTGGGGAAAACGTATCGTTCGGTGACCGCTCACTTAGAAAAGAGCCGATGTACGACAGCACCTTAGATCAGTTCAATCGGCAATACTCAGCATATCGAATGCGGCAACTAATCAGACCTGACCAAGGCTCAAGCCGGCCACCAAGCCGCCGTTCGCTGCCTTTGCAGCACTTGACCTCAGCGTCGGCGGCAATGTTGCGCCCACCTGCCATCCGACACTGGAATTTGAACGTCCGGAATGTGCGGTTTTCGACCTGCCGCACATGCGAAAGACCGAATCTCGCTAAACGGCAAGAATGGGCTCTTACCTCCTATCGATGCCCGCCGCAGAGAATGTCTGCTCTGAGCCCATTTTGACGAATGCTGCGCCTCGTGCATAGGGCCGTAGACCGTGGGAAAGCAGACCCTCGCTACACTTGCAAAGAATGCAATTTGATCGTGATGGGCTTCGGGTTCCTAGTTAAATTTCGAAACGAATTAGAGGACTATAGGAAGCTCAAGCGTAACGCTCGCTCCTCTTTCGACTTGGTTGATTGCAACCTCTCCTCCATGGCGCTTCGCCACCGCTGAGACAATTGACAACCCCAAACCGCTGCCTTCGGAATACTCCAGCTGCGAAAACCGACTGAACGCTGCTTCGCTTTGATCGGGCGAAAGACCTGTTCCGTCATCGGCCACCGTTAGTTTGACATTCCCGCCGTCACAGCGCAGCACAACTGAAATTCGGCTCAACTTAGGGCCACCGTGCTTAACTGCGTTGTCCAGCAGGTTCTTTATGGCTTCCGTCAAAAACACGCGATCCCCTGAGACCATGATCGGCGCGTCCGGCATGGTGACCTCGAAGTCGATACCTTTCGCGAGGATGTGCACGCCCATCTCTGCACAAGCCTCTTCCACGACCAAACGGAAATCAGTTTTTTCCATCTGTTCCTGGTGCGTAGGTTGCCGCAGCCGTTCCAGCGACAATAATTGTTCCGCCACCGTGGCCGAATTCTTTGCCGCGGCCACAAGTTCGACGATGCGTTTGTCCTTGTCCTCATCCGTTTTTGCATCTCGCAGCGCCTCGGCCATGGACTGGACCGCGGCTGCCGGATTTCGCAGTTGATGCGCGGCTTCTGAGATAAACACCTGATGGGCGTTGATGCTGTGTTCGACCTGCCCAAACAACCTGTTCAAGGTCTGGACGATGCCATGGACTTCGACCGGTACCGGACGTTTGATTTTGCTGAGGTCGTCGGGTGAGCGCAGGTCAATGGCGTCCTGCAAATCCAGCAACGGCCGCAGGCCGCGCGCGACGCCGAACCATACGACAAAGGCGAGCGTGGCCAGCAGGATACCCATCAGGATTGCTGCGCGGATCGACAATTCGTTGGCAAAGGCGTTGCGGTCCGCGATGCGTTGCCATGCCGTTACCGTCGCATCCCCCACCAGATTCCCTAGCGTGACCCGTTCGGTCATTTTCAGCACGCGCACTGGCTCATCCCGATAGACCGCCTCAAAGAACTGCGGTTGGTAAACATCCTGCTGTGACGGGTTTGCTGAGGCCGGAGGATATGCGTACCCGGTCACGTAGATGCCGCCGGGTCCGGTCACGTGATAGAAAATTTCTCCTCCCGATGCATCTCGGATTAAACTGCGCGTGGTGGGCGACAAGGCATCGCCCTCTGACACCGCCACATCGCGCGAAATCGCCAGACCGGCGGATAACAGGCTGTCATCAAAAAGTTCCTGCGCTGTTTGCTGGGCAACAGTGAAGCGCCAATATCCAAGCAGGATTGCGAGCAGCACCAAAGGCGTCAGGATCAGAATGAACAGCCTAAGCCTGAGCGAACCATGCCTGATCACTTATGCACCTCAAGCAGGTATCCAAGGCCACGAGCCGTCTTGATCCGGATGCCAAGATTCTGAAGGCGCTTGCGCAATCGCGACACATGCGGTTCGACGGCAGAGTCCTCGACATCCGCGCCCACACCGTAGACGTAATCAGTCAACTGGCTTTTGGGGACAATCCTGCCGCGTCGTTCCAGCAGGCATTCAAGTACGGCCATTTCCCGGCGCGGCACGTCAAGTACCTGCCCATTTGCACTGACCTGCCGGGCAGTTCGGTCAAACTCCAGCTCTCCGATGGTCTCGCGCGCACCGTAGTCCAGTTGTTTGCGGCGGGACAGCGCGCGAATGCGGGCCTCAAGCTCATCCATCTCGAAAGGTTTGACCAGGTAGTCATCAGCGCCCATATCCAGACCAGATACCCGGTCACTCGTTTCGCTGCGCGCGGTCAGCAGTATGACGGGGGCGCTGTCCCCCCGATTGCGCAGCGAACGCAGGATTTTCAGCCCTGACCGGCCCGGTAAGTTGATATCCAGAACGATCAGGTCCGCCCCCTCTTGTACCAGATACAGCTCGGCCGCGTCGCCATCCGTCAGCACATCTGCGGCATGACCACGATCACGCAAGCGGTAGGCAATAGCGTTTGCGAGGGTCTCATTATCCTCGACGATGACGATCCGCATTCGGGCTCCTGCAAGTTTCACGCAAGGTTGGCGCTCCATGATTGACAGATGGGAAGGGGAATCAACCCCACAGTTCTATTTGCGATCACTGTGGCGCGGAGGGCGCCGACGTGGTTGTCTGGTCAACAGGGAGGAACCAATGGCCAATTCCAACTTCACCCGCCGCGCCGTCGTGGGGCTGATCGCCGCCGCCGGACTTGCCGCGCCCGCCGCTGCCGAGGTCGATTTCTCGGGTAAGACCATCGAGTGGGTCATTCCGTTCTCGGAAACGGGTGGGTCTGCTAAATGGGCCAATTTCTTTGCACCGCTTCTGTCCGAGGCGCTGCCGGGTCAGCCGACCGTTGTGGTTAAATTCATGCCCGGCGCAGGGTCGACCAAAGGCGCGAATTGGTTTCAGGAGCAAAGCCACGATGACGGCACACTGCTGTTTGGCACATCTGGCTCAACCCAGTTTCCCTATCTGCTGAGCGACCCGCGCGTGCGCTACGAGTATAACGACTGGATTCCGGTCATGGCGTCCGGAACCGGCGGTGTTGCTTATCTAAATGCCGAGGACGGGGCCAAGTTCGACGGGTCCGCGAACGCCCTGAAGGATACCAATTTCATCTACGGCTCGCAGGGTGCGACCCGTCTGGATCTCGTGCCGTTGTTGGCGTGGCAGATGCTGGGCATGAATGTCGAGCCCGTCTTTGGCATCAAAGGCCGTGGAGACGGTCGCCTGATGTTTGAGCGTGGTGAAGCCAATATCGACTACCAGACCTCCTCGGGTTATCTGGGCGGTTCGGCGCCGCTGGTCGAGGCCGGTAAGGCCGTGCCTATGATGACGTGGGGTGCGCTGGATGCCGATGCCAATATCGTACGCGATCCGACTTTCCCGGACATTCCGACCTTTAAAGAGGTCTGCGAGGCAACTGATGGCTGCGAAACCAGCGGCGAGGCATGGGACGCGTGGAAAGCCTTCTTTGTTGCGGGTTTCCCTGTTCAGAAACTGGCCTTCTTGCCGGGTGACACACCGCAAGAGGTGGTTGAAGCCTATACCGCGGCCTTCCAGGCGGTGACCGAGCGTGGCGACTTTGCGGACATCTCCTCCAAGCGTGTAGGCAAATACCCTGTGTTCGTGGGCGACGGCTCCAAGGCAGCGCTGCAAACTGCAACGAGCGTGGATGACAACGCCAAGCAGTATGTCTTGAACTGGCTTAAAGACTCCTACGGCGTCGAGCTGAACTAAGCTGGCCCTTCACGGCGCGTGCCCTCCCACACGAGAGCCGCGCCATCTGAATTCTACCAAAATTGAATGAAAGGCGGCCGCTATGGAGGTTTTCGCCACCGCTCTTCCTGCGCTTGGTGATGCGTGGGCTCTGATCCTGCAACCTATCGTTCTGGGTTATCTTGTGCTCGGCGTTGTCATGGGGCTGGCCGTGGGCGTCTTTCCCGGGCTCGGCGGTATCGCTGGCCTGTCCCTTTTGCTGCCTTTCATGTTCGGCATGGACCCGATCCTGGGTCTGGCTCTGATGATTGGAATGGTCGCTGTCGTTCCGACCTCGGACACATTTGCTTCGGTTCTGATGGGGATACCAGGCAGTTCTGCTTCGCAGGCGACCGTGCTTGACGGCTTCCCGATGGCAAAAAAGGGAGAGGCCGCGCGGGCGTTGTCTGCTGCCTTTGCGTCATCCTTATTCGGTGGTCTCGTTGGCGCGACCTTCCTAACTATGTTCATCCTGATCGCGCGGCCCATCGTCCTGGCCTTTGGTCTGCCCGAGATGCTGATGATAACCATTCTCGGCCTGTCGATGGTTGCCATTCTGGCCGGGCGTATCCCACTGAAAGGCGTTGCCGCGGCTGGGTTGGGCCTGATGGTGGGTACGATTGGCGAGGCCGATGCCGGCGGCTCGCTTCGGATGGCGACCTATGACATTCCTTACCTGACGGATGGTCTAAAGCTGGTCATCGTCGGTCTGGGTATCTTTGCCGTTCCCGAAATCGTCTCACTGCTGCGGCAGGATCGGTCGATTGCCAAAGGCGCTTCGTTAGGCGCTGGATGGCTGGATGGCGTGAAGGATTGGTTTGCAAACATCTGGTTGTCGGTCCGATGTTCGATCATCGGCGTGATTGTCGGGGTTATCCCCGGCCTCGGCGGCTCGGTTGTCGACTGGATTGCCTATGGTCACTCAGTTCAAACGACCAAGGACAAAAGCAATTTCGGTAAAGGCGAAGTGCGCGGGGTCATCGGCCCGGAAAGCTCGAACAACGCCAAGGAAGGCGGCGGTCTGGTGCCGACGCTTCTGTTCGGCATCCCCGGCTCAGGATCGATGGCGATCTTTATCGGTGCAGTCGCTCTGCTGGGGTCGGGGGATATCGAAGTCGGTCCGAGCATGCTCCAGGACAATCTCGACATCACCTATTCGATCGTCTGGCTGCTGGCGCTGGCCAACGTGGTGGGCACCATTCTGTGCATCGCAGCCTCGGGCGGGATCGCCAAGCTGACGACGATCCGGTTCACCTATCTGGCCCCGTTCCTGTTCATGCTGATCAGCTTCGCGGCCTTTCAATCCGGACAGAACTTCGAAGACCTGCTGGCCCTATTCGTGATCGGCCTGATCGGCATCTTTCTGCGTCGGTTCGACTGGTCGCGTCCGGCCTTTCTGATCGGCTTCGTACTGTCGAACCCGGTCGAGAAGTTCACCAATCAGGCGTTCCAGATCGCCTCGTTCCGGTTCCGCAAGAGCTTTGGCGAGGGCATGGAATATGTCTTCAGCCCCATCGTGATCGTCCTGATCGTTGTTACGGTTGTCTCGGTCATTCTGGGCATCCGGCAGGCCAAGATGATCATGGCTGAGGGTGACGTGCAGGCCGGGCACAAACGCGCGCCGTTGATCTTTCTGCTGGTGATCATGGCCTATCTGATCGTCGCTTTGGTCAACGCCAACATGATCCCTGACTACAACATGACTGACAAGATCATCCCGCTGGTGATCGGTAGTGTGTCTCTGTTCTGCTGCGTGATCCTGCTGATTCAGATGATGCGGCGGCCCGAGGGCGACGCAATCTTTGCCGACAAGGAAATCGCTGGTGAGGATGTTGGCGCGCCCCATGGTCTTTGGTCCACACTGGCATGGTTCGCCAGCCTGATCGCTGCGACCTGGGTGGTGGGCTTCATCCTCGCACTGCTGGGTTTCCTGATCGCGTTTTTCCGCATCCGGGCCGGGGCCAGTTGGCAGATGACATTGATCCTGACCGCCTGCGGCATTGGGTTCATGTGCCTGATGGCGGGCGCACTGAACCGCGATTTCCCGCCGGGTCTGTTGCAAGACATGGTCAGACTGCCCTGGCCGTTGAAGTGAGGGATCCAAAATGACCCAAACCGCAATCCCTTACCTCTTCATGCGCGGCGGCACGTCAAAAGGTCCGTATTTCCGCCGCTCGGACTTGCCCGAGGATCTGGACACGCTGGCCGAGGTGCTGATCGCCGCTCTTGGTTCCGGGCAATCGCTGAACATCGATGGTATCGGCGGCGGCGCGGCGGTGACCACGAAAGTCGCGATGCTGTCAGTCAGTGAGGATGACTGGGCCGATATCGACTATTTCTTCGCGCAGGTCTCGGTCGATGACAAGCTGGTCGATTTCAAGCCCACGTGTGGCAATATCCTGTCCGGCGTTGCCCCTGCGGCCATCGAAATGGGACTGTTTGTACCAAAGGGCGATGAAACTGAGATCCGCATTCGGGCCGTCAATACGGGGGCTCGGGTCGTGGCCAAGGTGAATACACCCGAGGGCGAATTGACCTATGAGGGCGAAGCGGAGATCGCTGGTGTACCCGGCCATTCAGCGCCGGTGCAGCTGAGTTTCATGGGTGTGGTGGGCTCGGCAACCGGAGCTTTCCTGCCCACGGGCAACTTACGCGATACCGTTCAGGGCGTTGAACTAACTTGCATGGATGTTGCAATGCCGATGGTCATCGCCCGCGCCGCAGACTTCGGGTTGACGGGCTATGAAAGCGCCGAGGAGTTGGATGCCAACCACACTTTTTTTGATCGGATGGAGGCTGTTCGGATTGAGGCCGGGGATCGGATGGGTATGGGGGATGTGTCCAAATCGGTCACTCCCAAATTCGGCCTCGTCGCGCCTGCCAGAGAGGGCGGAACGCTTGCGGTGCGGTATTTCATGCCGTGGAAGACCCACCCGACCATGGCGGTCACCGGCGCGCAATGCATGGCGTCCTGCGCGCTGACGCCTGGCACAGTGGCGGACGGCTTGCTGGATCGCCCCACTGCAAGTCCGGCTGAAGTCGTGCTGGAGCACGCCTCCGGCGAAATCGACGTGCTGGTGGACTTCTCCACCACCGACGGGTTCTCCGTGGACGCGGCGGGCCTAGTACGGACCGCGCGCAAGTTGGCGGACGGGCATGTTTATGTGCCGCAATCTGTCTGGAACGGAAGTTGATCAGGTGCTGCCTACGCGGTATACTACGGTATGCAGTATTGGAGGACACGATGGACGACTTTTCGGAATGCCTCGCTATCGCGCGTCAGGAACTTAGGTTGGCGCAAGCGGTCCTAAGGCGGGATATGGCAGAGTACCCGACACCGATCGCTGGGTGCGATGAGCAGTTCAACCATCTGCTGGACCAAAGCGAACGCGTCCGGAACGCGCTGGCCGCCCTCGACGCTCCGCATTTTGTACCAACCCCAAGAAAGCTGACCTGCGGTCAGGGTATAGAAAGCCGATGAACGTACATATTCTGGATGACTGGTTTGACACGCTGCGTGGCCTGCCTTGCTTTGAAAAACTCATCAGTCATGAGGTGACGGTATGGACGGATCATGTCGAAGACACTGACGTTCTGGCCGAGCGGTTGCAGGATGCAGAGGTGCTGGTGCTGTTCCGGGAACGCACCAAAGTCACTCGCGCCTTGCTGGAGAAATTGCCGAAGCTGAAACTGATCAGCCAGCGCAGCGTTTATCCTCATGTCGATGTTGAGGCCTGTACAGATCACGGAATGTTGTTGTGTTCGAACATGCATGGTGGGACGCCGTCCTACGCCGCAGCCGAACTTACTTGGGCGTTAATCATGGCTGGGATGCGCGACTTGCCCGCACAAATGGCCTCGGTCAAGGCAGGGCACTGGCAGGCTGGTGTGGGCAAAACGCTGCGGGGCCGTCAATTGGGGCTCTATGGTTATGGCCGCATTGCCCGCGCCGTTGCAGGTTATGCCGAGGCGTTCAGGATGAAGGTTGTCTGGTGGTCGTCTGAGGAAGGCCGGGCACGCGCGCAGGCGGATGGCGCGCTGGTCGCGCCCAGCCGTGAAGCGTTCTTTGCCGACAGCGATGTCGTCTCAGTCCATGTGCGCCTGAAACCGGACACGCGCGAGATCATCACCGCATCGGATTTCGCACAGATGCAGCCGGGGGCGCTGTTTGTGAACACCTCACGGGCCGGGCTGATCGCTCCGGGCGCTTTGCTTGAGGCGCTGAACGCCGGTCGCCCTGGCAAAGTGGCCATTGATGTGTTCGATACCGAGCCACTGACCGATACGACCGATCCGCTATTGTCGCATCCCAAGCTGATCGCGACCCCGCATATCGGCTTTGTCACCGAGGACGAGTTCGATCTGCAATTCGCGGATATATTCGATCAGGTGAACGCCTATGCCGAAGGCGCTCCGATCCACATGATCAACCCCGAGGTTTGGACCAGCGCAGAATAAGATTTGCGGCGATGGGTGCACCGATGATTGCCAACACGATCCTTGTCAGATGGGGGGTGATCACAAAGCCCAGATCCGCGCCCGAGACGATGGCGAGAAGTCGCCTCAACAAACGACCCCATTGCCTAGGAAGCTGACATAGGTCCAATTGCAGCGAATGTTCACTCAGTCCGCTGCCCTGCCATCTGAGAAGCGCGTGGGAATGTCCGGTTTGCGCGGTTGGCGGCGTGCCGCGCTTGCATATGCGCGCGGCTTGATCGATTGCGGCTTCGGGCTCTGAGTTCCGCTTCGGCCCCAAAGGAAAATCCTGCTGCCAAAAAGGAAGAACTATGCGTGGCGGATCAGTTAGGTTTTGGTGGAGCCTAGGGGAGTCGAACCCCTGACCTCTTGCATGCCATGCAAGCGCTCTCCCAACTGAGCTAAGGCCCCATACAGGTACCGCCAAAGCGGTGGACGGACGTTTATGAGACGTCGCCGTAGAGTGCAAGTCCAAAAATCGGATTCGGTGAAAAAGTGCGAACCAATCCGGTGGACTGGGATGAGGCAGCCGGGCTGCCTCGAAACCCATCAGTTTTCGTCTTCTGACGACATGTCCTTGATATCGTCCAGCGAAACGTTGTCGCTGTCGTCATCATCGTCCAGCAGATCGTCATCCAGTTCGACATCGACGTTGTCGTCATCATCCAACACGATATCTTCGTCCGACGAAGCTTCACGTGCTTTAACCGAAGCCGCATCTTCGGCATCTGCCGCGATCATCCGGCTTTTACCGGTTTCCAGTTCAACGATCTCGCCGGTATAGGGGCTGACGATCGGGTCCTTGTTCAGGTCGTAAAAGCGTTTACCAGTGGTCGGGCAAACACGCTTTACGCCCCATTCTTCCTTGGGCATATCAAATCCCCTTGATATCAGGTGAATCTCATCAATGATTCAGGTCACCTGCCATAAGCGGCAGGCACTGTCAAAGCCTTTGCGCGAAGGAGATCGGCCCATGGGGCGACATGCATTGCCTGGAACCCCTCCGGTGCCGCTGACATTGCGCAAATCTGCGCAGGCAAGACGGATCAGTTTAAGGATTTCCCAATTGGATGGGCGGGTTACGCTGACCTACCCGAAAGGTGTCGCCGAAGCCGAGGCTTTGGATTTCGCGCATCAGAAAGAGGATTGGATTCGCGGTCATCTTCAGGACGGGCCAGACCAGGAAACCGTTGAGTTCGGTCAATCCATATCAATAGAGGGAAAAGCACGGCGAATCGTTCAAATCTCAGGTCGGCGGGTGCTTCTGAAAGGTGACGAGATCGGTGTTCCTGCCGGGGCGGAGGCGCGGAGACTCGCCCGGTTTCTCAAAGAACTTGCCCGCGATCGTTTGACCGGAGCGTGTGATGACTATGCCGCGATGTTGGGTCGTTCGTATCGTAGCATTACGCTGCGTGATACGCGTTCGCGTTGGGGATCCTGCAGTTCTGCTGGTGCGTTGATGTTTTCATGGCGACTGATCCTCGCACCGCCTGAGGTGCTGCACTATGTGGCCGCTCATGAAGTGGCGCATCTGATCGAAATGAACCATTCTCCCGCCTTCTGGGCGCAGGTCGAGCGGATATTTGGCCCGTACAAAGAGGCCCGCCGCTGGTTGCGCGACAATGGGGCTGAACTTCACCGCTATCGCTTCGAACCCGCCGCTTGACGCCGGGAAAGTTTGTGATCACATAAGCTCATGCTGACCACACGCCCCGCCGAGTCCCACACCGCGACCCATGATCGAGTGTATCGATCACTCAGGTCTCGTATCATGCATGGTGAGATGGCTCCGGGGCAGGCGTTGACATTGCGCGGTATAGGCAAGGAATTCGGTGTGTCGATGACGCCTGCGCGCGAAGCAGTGCGGAGGCTTGCAGCGGAAGGCGCGCTGTCACTGTCCACCTCGGGCCGCGTGTCGACCCCTGAACTGACACGGGATCGGATCGAGGAGTTGGCCGCATTGCGTGCGCTGCTTGAGGTTGAATTGGCCAGTCGTGCCCTGCCGCGCGCGCACATGGCACTGATTGACCGGCTGCAAAGCATCAACATGGCCGTCGCCGAGATGGTCACTAAACGCGACGCGGTTGGCTATATCCGTTCCAATCTGGAATTCCACCGGACGCTTTACCTGCGCGCACAGGCCCCCGCGATGCTTGCAATGGCCGAGACCGTTTGGCTGCAGCTTGGTCCCACGATGCGGGCACTTTATGGCCGGCTGCGACGAACTGAGCCGCCGCATTACCACCGTTTGATCATCGCAGCGCTCAAGGCTGGGGATGAACCAGGTCTTAGATTGGCGGTGCGCTCGGACGTGACGCAAGGATTGCGCCTGCTCGTAACCTGAGCGGCTTGTTGCCCATCTCATTGACAGGTTGTTTTCAGATGCTGCTCTGCTGGTCTGAACGGGCGGGCTGCGTTATCCTGAAAGCAAATCACAACAAGAGCAGATTTCAATCATGATCAATCGAAGAACTTTTTCTATCGGGCTTGGGGCGACGCTGTTGGCAGCCTGTTCAACTGGCAGCGCGCCAACCAGTGCTCCAGCGTCGCGAATGCGTGCTGTCCCGAACGCTGGATGGGATGCGTGGGTTGCTGGTTTCAAAGGCCGGGCAGCGTCGCAGGGCATCTCTCAATCTACCCTGAATCGCGCCTTTCAGGGGGCGGGATATTTGCCCGACGTGATCGAGCGCGACCGCAATCAGGTCGAGTTCAAGCGCTCGCTTGAGGATTATCTGGCCATTGCCGCGTCGGACGAGCGGATCAGCACCGGCAAACAGATGCTTGTGCGGCACGCAGGGACTCTGTCGCAGATCGAAGCGCAATATGGCGTCGACAAGGAAATCGTTGTCGCAGTGTGGGGGCTAGAAAGCCGCTATGGCGCGCGGCGCGGTGATGTGCCGGTGATCTCGGCGACCTCGACGCTGGCCTATGATGGGCGGCGCGGGGCGTTCTTTGAAAAGCAACTGGTGGCGGCGTTGAAGATCATTCAAGAGGGCGATACAACCCCAGCCAACATGACCGGCAGCTGGGCCGGAGCGATGGGACACACCCAGTTTATCCCTACCTCTTATCTAGCTTATGCCGTTGATTTCACTGGTGATGGACGCCGCGATATTTGGTCCGAAGATCCGGCAGATTCGTTGGCCTCAACCGCCGCGTATCTGTCGCGCGCCGGTTGGGTTCGGGGTCAGCCTTGGGGTGGGGAAGTCGGTACAGTCTCGGGCTCTCCGGTGGCAGTGTTACAACCGCAGACGCCCGGACCACGCATTGCGGTGTTCCGCAATTTTCAAGTGATCAAGCGCTATAACAACTCGGACAGCTACGCGATTGGTGTTGGCCATCTTGCGGATCGGATCGTGGGCGGGGCACCGTTCCAGGCCTCATTCGGGCCGGACGCAACCGGGTTGACGCTTGACGATCGCAAAGAGCTACAGCGCCGCCTGACATCTGCGGGCTATGACACGCAGGGTGCAGATGGAGTGATCGGGAAAAACACCGAGGCCGCAATCAGCGCATATCAACGCGCCAACGGGCTGTCCGTAACCGGTCAGCCTTCAGTGGCGTTGTTGCAGATTTTGGGAGGCTGACGGCTTAAGCCGCCAGCCCTTTTGAGCCGATATCCAGGAATTTCTGACGGCGGTCCTTGATCAGGGCTGCCGCATCTTTTCCGTCAAGCTCTTTCAGCATCGAAGCAATTGCAGTCCGCACGGATTCAACCGCTGCAGGGCGGTCGCGATGCGCCCCGCCTTTGGGTTCTGGAATGATGTGGTCACAGATACCCAGTTTGTGCAGGTCCTGAGCCGTCAGACGGAGCGCTTCGGCGGCTTCACGCATCTTCTCGGCATCCTTCCACAGGATCGAAGCGCAGCCCTCGGGCGAAATCACCGAGTAGACCGAATGCTCCAGCATCGCCACGCGGTTCGCTGTCGCAAACGCAACCGCGCCGCCCGATCCGCCTTCGCCGATGATGACAGAAACCAGTGGTACTCCAATCTTCAGGCACATCTCGGTTGAACGCGCGATGGCCTCGGACTGGCCGCGCTCTTCCGCGCCTTTGCCGGGATAGGCGCCTGCTGTATCGATCAGGGTGATCACTGGCAGGCCAAAGCGTCCCGCCATCTCCATCAATCGAACGGCTTTGCGATAGCCTTCGGGGCGGGCCATGCCGAAATTGCGCTCGATCCGCGATTTGGTGTCGCTGCCTTTTTCATGGCCAATCACCATCACCGGTTGATCGTTGAACCGCGCCAGACCGCCAATGACCGCCAGATCGTCGGCAAAGTTCCGGTCGCCGGCCAGAGGTGTGAATTCGGTGAACAACGCATCTACGTAATCGTTGCAATGAGGCCGCTCAGGGTGCCGCGCGACCTGGCATTTCCTCCACGGCGTGAGGTCGCCATAAAGCTCGTCCAGCAGCTTGGCGGCTTTGGCATCCAGCGCGGCAGCTTCTTCGGCCACGTCCATCTCTTCATTGGCGCGGGCCAGCGCGCGCAGCTCTTCAGCTTTGCCTTCAATCTCGGCCAGTGGTTTTTCGAAATCCAGATACTGGGTCATGACGCCTCTCAACGCGGAAGTTCCCTGCTATATGACTAATGCTTGTCCCGGATGCAACTCAGCAAGATTTGTGGTTTCACAATATGCGACGACAGGCGGGCGAAGATTTAGGAAGGATACCGATGGCTGTCAGCTATGAAGATCGCGTGTTGCGCGTGTTGGCTTATATCCACGATCATCCCGCTGGGGATTTGTCGCTGGATGCCTTGGCCGACGTCGCGGCGATGTCACGATTTCATTGGCATCGCGTGTTTCGCGCAATCACCGGCGAGACCTGCGCGCAGGCTGCCCGCCGGATACGTCTGCACCGCGCCGCCTGTTGGTTGGTGCAGTCGGAAAGGCCTGTTGCGCAAATAGCGACCGATATTGGTTATCCGAACCTGAAATCTTTTGCACGAGCCTTTTCCGAGGCCTACGGCAGCAGCCCCACCGTGTTTCGCAAGGCGGGGCAGATTCTGCCGGCTCATCCAAAATTCAAAACCGGAGAATACCCCATGCATCCCGTGACAACCCGCACCGAACCGTCCCGCCGTGTCGTAGCACTTCCGCATAAAGGGGCTTATGCCGAGATTGGCCGCAGTTTTGAGGCCTTTGGTGCCCTATGCGAATCCCGAAAACTGTGGCCACAGGTCGGCCCGATGATCGGGCTCTATCTCGACAGCCCCGAAGACGTGCAGGAAGATGAATTGCGCAGCTTTGCCGGGGCTCAATTCTGCGGCAAAGATATTCCGGAGGGGATGGAAGACCTCAGCATCCCTGGCGGCAAGACGGCGGTTCTGACCTACAAAGGCCCGTATTCCGGCATACACGCCGCCTATCAGACACTGTTCGGAAATTGGTTGCCCGATTCTGGCGAGGAGCCTGCGGATCAGCCTTGCTATGAAATCTATCTGAATGATCCGCGCGAAACTGCGCCCGAGGACCTGCTGACCGAAATCTGCCTACCGCTCAAATGACTTAGTGCGGCCAAAGAACAGGGTAGAGCGAGGCAACAAGAAGTACGGCCATTGTCCAGTTAAATATCAGCAAGCGGTGCGGGTTGGTCAGGACCCGCGCCATTTGTTGGCCCAGAACCGTCCACACGCTGACCGATGGCAGATTGATCGCTCCGAACACCAGCGCAACCAGTATGATGGCTTCAAGCGTTTGTCCCGGCGCATATGCTGCAGTTGCCGTAAGCGCCATGGCCCAGGCCTTTGGATTGACCCACTGAAAGCTGGCAGCCTGAAAAAACGTCATCGGCGTACCGCTTGCTGCTTGTCCCTTTACAGGCGCTGCATGTGCGATCTTCCATGCCAGATACAGCAGGTAAATGACGGATGCGATCTTAAGCACCGTATAACTAACTGGGAATCGGTCGAAAACCTGAACCAGCCCTGCGCCCACCAGCAATACCATGAAGGTAAAGCCCAACCCGATACCCAACATATGTGGTATCGTTCGCCGGAAGCCAAAATTCGCGCCTGACGCCATGAGCATGAGGTTGTTTGGCCCGGGAGTTATCGATGACACAAGGGCGAACACGATCAGGGCCATCAGAATATCGTATGTCATGAACGCATTTTCTCGCCAATCGCGACGAATGAAATTGCTTTTTTGTGCGGCAATAGAATATTATTCACAACAAATGACGAAGGTTGATCGAATTAATCAACATATATTGCGAGAAGTGTCGCAAGATGGTCGCATCAGCAACCTCGATCTTGCCGACCGCGTTGGCCTGTCGCCGTCTGCCTGTCTGCGTCGGGTGCAAGAGTTGGAGCGCGCGGGTGTTATATCGGGCTATCGCGCAGTTCTAAACCCGACAGCCTTAGGCATAGGCTTTGTTGCCTATATCGGCGTCGGGCTGGGTGAGCATACCAAGGCCGCCCAAGAAGGGTTTGAAGAAGCGCTGCAGCAAGCGCCCGAGGTGGTCGAATGTCACAATATCACAGGCACGATCGAGTACCTTTTGCGGGTCGAATGTGCAGACCTCGCATCCTACAAAACCTTCCATACTGAGGTATTGGGAACGCTTCCGCATGTGACCTCGATTACTTCATACGTGGTAATGGGGTCTCCCAAGGATATGCGCGCGTAAAGGCCAAAAAAGTGAATTCTAACCACCTTGCAGGTCAAAAATTCACAGCCTAAGGTCTTTGCAACAGTGTCGTCGGCAGGGATTGATCCCCAAGCGGGCGCGAATTCAGGGAGAAGACCATGAAATTTTTCCGGACCGGAGCGCTTGTTACCGTCTTAGCAGTTTTTGCGGGTGCGGCGACGGCTGCACCTTTGAAGTTAACGCCTGCAAATCCTCAACCCAGTCCAAAAGCGGGGTTGAATGCAAAGTATAGCTGGGAAGGTAATCCGCCTCGCAAAATCCAAAACCTCGGCAAAGTTAAACAACTATTGAGGAAGGCCAAGCCCGGCGCGCCACTTAGGGGACTGGACTACCGTGATACGAATGAGGGCGATCCTGTCCTGACTTTCAACGAAGCCTTCAATGTTGCCGCGGAAATCACGGGTTATATTCGTTTTGATTCACCCGGGATATACGAGCTTGAAACCTGGTCAAATGACGGGATCGATGCGTGGGTCGGTGGCCAGCAAATTGGATATGTTAATGGTCGCCAAGGCTGTGAGGCCAACCAACGGACCGAAGTCGAAGTGCCGAAAGCTGGTTGGTATCCTCTCAACATCAAGTACTTTCAGAAATACGGTACGTCCTGCTTGATGATGAAATGGGGTAAACAGGGTGAGAGGATTACCTGGACACCCAACGACGTCTTCGGCCGCTGATCATACAAAATAAAAGGCGCTCGTTTGAGCGCCTTTCTTCGTCGTAGGTTAGCCACCTGCCGCGATCAGTTCGGACTGCGCTACAATGACTTCGGCCTGCTTGATCGAGGCGATATCCACCAAACGTCCTTTGTAGACGGTTGCGCCTTCACCGTTGGCCTTTGCCTGTTCCATTGCGGCTAGAATTTCGCGCGCTTCAGACACCGCCTCATCTGACGGGGTGAAAACCTGATTAGCCAATGCAATCTGCTTGGGGTGGATGGCCCATTTGCCAACCATGCCCAGTGTGGCCGAGCGTTTGGCTTGCGCGATATATCCCTCATCATCCGAAAAATCGCCGAACGGGCCATCGACCGGAAGCACGCCATGGGTACGGCAGGCGGCGACGATGGCGGCTTGCGCCCAGTGCCAGGGGTCGGACCAGTGCTTTTCGCCTTCGCGCAGCATGTAATAGTTTTCCTGTGTGCCGCCGATGCCGGTTGTTTGCATGCCCATCGAGGCTGCAAAATCCGCAGCGCCAAGGCTCATGGCCTGCAAACGCGGGGATGCTGCTGCGATCTCTTCGACATGCGCCAAGCCAGCGGCGGATTCGATGATCACCTCGAAAGAGATGGGTTTGGTTCGGCCCTTGGCTCGCTCGATGGCAGTAACCAGCGCGTCCACCGCATAAACATCCGCCGCACACCCGACCTTGGGGATCATGATCTGATCCAGCCGATCGCCTGCCTGTTCCAGCACATCAACCACGTCGCGGTACCAATAGGGTGTATCCAGCCCATTGATCCGAACTGACATGTATTTGTTGCCCCAATCGACCGTATTGAGCGCCTCGATGACATTGGCGCGGGCGGTATCCTTGTCGGACGGGGCCACCGAGTCTTCCAGATCCAGGTTGATGACATCCGCTGCCGACGCGGCCATCTTGGGAAATAGCTTAGTATTCGAGCCCGGGCCAAACAGTTGACAGCGATTGGGGCGCGCCGGAGCGGCGGGTTGGATGCGGAAACTCATCTGAACCTCGTCTGAGTAATGAAATTGCGTTCTTTCCTGAGCCTGAGATATTAAATTGCGTGGCGCTGTGCAAGCTTGATTGTGCAGCTGCGGCAATGCGTGTGCAGAATGTTCGAATTTTAAACCGACAAAAGAATGCTCAAAGATTGATCAGTTTGAAAACTTCGAATAGTTTTGCGAGTTTTAAAATTATTGTGCAAGTTTATCCTGTCAGAAGGCGGATTGTAAGGAGAGTTTGAGAAATCCTCGTCAAATCGGTTCTCTAGCTTAGGCCAGAATCAAAGGAGTGCAGCGCGATGATCGAGACACCGTACC
Source organism: Ruegeria sp. AN6 (assembly GCF_056540425.1). NCBI lineage: Bacteria > Pseudomonadati > Pseudomonadota > Alphaproteobacteria > Rhodobacterales > Roseobacteraceae > Ruegeria > Ruegeria sp. AN6. The sequence goes on along the minus strand of NZ_JBQFWR010000016.1, from coordinate 10,361 downwards.
TATTGTTTTTGGGCGATGCGCCCGACTTGTTGGCGGCCAAAGTGGCTATTGGCATCCGGGACTGGCGTCCTGAGAATGCTGTTGGTCAAATCAAGCTGGAAGGTTGCAATGCCGACCTGGGCCTGACGGAAATGACTCTGGCCGAAGGTAAAGCGGCTGGTGCCAAGACACTCGTCATTGGTGTTGCAAACCGGGGCGGGATCATCAGCGAAGCTTGGAAAGAAGTTCTGATTGAAGCTTTGGAAATGGGCTATGATCTGGCATCTGGCCTGCACAACCTGCTGCGTGACGAAGGTGATTTGGTTGCGGCTGCGCAGACCCATGGATGCACATTGCACGACGTCCGTGTGCCGACTGTTGGTTACCCGATTGCAAACGGCCGCAAGCGTACCGGCAAACGGTGCCTGGCCGTTGGAACCGATTGCTCTGCCGGTAAGATGTATACGGCGATGTCGATGGATGCCGAAATGCGCAAGCGCGGTATGAAATCCACGTTCCGTGCTACAGGTCAGACGGGCATTCTGGTCACGGGGCAGGGTGTACCGCTGGATGCCGTTATCGCGGATTTCATGGCAGGGTCGGTCGAGTACCTGACACCGGACAATGATCCGGATCACTGGGATCACATCGAAGGGCAGGGTTCCCTGTTCCACGTGTCTTATTCGGGTGTGACCATGGCGCTGATCCATGGCGGGCAGCCCGATGCGCTGATCCTGTGCCACGAACCAACCCGGACCCATATGCGCGGACTGCCTGAGTATTCACTGCCGACGCTGGAGCAGTTGCGTGACACAGCACTGCCGCTGGCGCGCGTGGCAAACCCAGAGTGTCAGGTTGCAGGCGTGTCGATCAACACCCAGCACCTGAGCGAAGAAGATGCGCTTGCCTATATCACTAAGGTTGAGACCGAGATGGGCATCCCGGCGACCGATCCCTACCGCTTTGGAGCCGGTAAACTAGTGGATGCGCTGGCCACACTGTGATCTAAGCACTCTCGCTGGAGGCGGAGCAATCCGCCGCCGGCGGGCGTATTTGTCAAAAAATAGAGGAGCAGGCGCGTGCAAATTGAAGTTTCTCGCGATGTGTTTCGATTGGCGCAGGTATTCACCATCTCGCGCGGCTCACGTACCGAGGCAAAAGTTTTGACTGTCCGTATCTCGGACGGTGTGCACCATGGTTGGGGCGAATGTGTACCTTATGCCCGCTATGGCGAAACACTGGAGTCGGTCGAGGCCGAGATAGCCGGGCTACCCGATGTGTTTTCGCGCTATTCCCTGAGGGACCTTTTGCCTGCTGGCGCGGCGCGGAATGCGGTGGATTGTGCACTGTGGGATCTGGAAGCGAAACGCGCGGGTAAACGGGCATGGGAGCTTGCTGAAATCGCTGCGCCAGGGCCTGAAATAACAGCCTATACGCTGTCATTGGACACGCCCGAAGCGATGCGGGCTCAAGCGGCCGAAAACGCTTTCCGCCCCTTGCTGAAGATTAAGCTGGGAACACCCGATGATATGCCGAGGCTCGAGGCTGTCCGGGCTGGGGCGCCAAAGTCGAAAATCATCATCGACGCTAATGAAGGCTGGTCTGCCGAAGTCTATGCAGATCTTGCCCCGCATCTCGTGCGCCTGGGCGTGGCTCTGGTCGAACAGCCTTTACCAGCTGGTGAGGATGATGCCCTGATCGGGATGGATCGCCCTGTGCCAGTTTGTGCTGACGAATCCTGTCACGATCGGGCAAGCCTACCCGCACTCAAGGGCAAATATGATGTGGTGAACATCAAACTGGACAAGACCGGCGGTCTTACCGAGGCGCTAGAATTGCGCAAGGCCGCATTGGCTGAGGGCTATGATGTTATGGTTGGCTGCATGGTCGGAAGCTCGCTTGCGATGGCCCCGGCAACACTGGTGGCGCAGGGGGCGATGGTTACAGACCTTGACGGGCCGCTTCTGTTGGCCGAAGACCGCGATACACCGCTGATTTTTGACGATGCCGGAGTACACCCGCCCAAAGCGGCGCTCTGGGGGTAAGGAACGGGCGAAGCCCGGAAACAAAAGGAAATGACATGACCCGTACCGTCTATGTGAATGGCGAATACCTGCCTGAATCCGAAGCAAGCATTTCGATCTTTGACCGGGGTTTCCTGTTTGCGGATGCTGTGTACGAGGTGACCAGCGTGCTGGACGGCAAGCTGATCGACTTTGAAGGCCACGCCGTACGTCTGAAGCGCTCATTGGATGAACTCGATATCGTTCAGCCTTGCAGCATGGACGAATTGTTGGAAATCCACCGCAAACTGGTTGAATTGAATGGAATTGATGAGGGGCTGGTTTATCTGCAGGTCACTCGTGGCTCGGACGGGGATCGGGATTTTGTTTTCCCAGCCGCCGATACAAAGCCAAGCCTTGTTCTCTTTACCCAGAACAAACCAGGCCTTGCAGACAGTCCGGCAGCGAAGAAGGGTGCCAAGATCATCTCGATTGATGATATCCGCTGGGGCCGTCGTGACATCAAGACGGTGCAGCTGCTTTACCCTTCCATGGGCAAGATGATGGCCAAAAAGGCAGGCTGCGATGATGCGTGGCTGGTTGAAGATGGCTATGTGACCGAAGGCACCAGCAACAACGCCTATTTCGTCAAGAGTGGTAAGATCGTCACCCGTCCGCTGTCTAACGACATACTGCACGGCATCACGCGCAAGGCGGTATTGCGCATGGCGGCCGAGGCGCAGATGGAGGTCGAAGAGCGCCTGTTCACCATAGACGAAGCAAAAGAAGCCGATGAGGCCTTCACCACTTCGGCCAGTGCTTTCGTTATGCCGGTGGTTGAGATCGATGGTGTTGCGCTGGGCGATGGCACACCGGGTCCGATCGCCAAACGTCTGCGCGAGATCTATCTGGACGAAAGCCGCAAGGCGGCGATCTAGAAGAGGTAGTTATATCTAGTCTCGTTGCCAGCAATGGTATGAACTCAAATGCGACGCGCGGCGCAATTTGCCGTTATTCCTGCACCCTCGCGAAATATTGCGAGGGTGTTGTCGGTTCACAGGATGTTGGTGCCGTGAACAAACCGTCATGTTGGGTTTTTACGGATCACTGAGGTGTCACTGATTGTGAACCCGTGTTCGAATGATCAGCATCATCCCCGGTGGAAGGTTTACACAGAGAAGGCGGTTTTTTCCGGCGTCGAGCGTCAGCTCTTCTTCGTCACATTCTCTTCAAACGCAACCTTGAATGCGGCCTGTTTTTCGGCGCTGGCATCGGTCTGATAGTTGGCCTTCCATTCATCCATGGACATGCCATAGAAAATCTCGCGCGCTTCGTCCTTGCCCAATTCAATGCCTTTTGCATTGGCGGCTTCCTGATACCAGCGCGACAGGCAATTGCGGCAAAACCCGGTCAGATTCATCATGTCGATGTTCTGGACGTCTGTGCGGTCTTTCATCAGGTGCTGCTGCAAACGACGGAACGCAGCGGCTTGAAGTTCGATTTCGGTTTGCTTGTCCATATTCTGGCTCCGAGTAGATGTTTTTACATTCTGAGGCTGAACTAGCAATCCGCAGGCTTCGATACAATGAATACAAAGGCCTTTGAATTGGCCGATCCGGTATTTAGGAGAGTTTCAGTGCCAACCATGGCACCAGGCAAAAAACCAGGGTCAGGATCTTGTAGTTCGCAAGATACCGGAAGTAAGCGCGTTTTATGTCGGCACGTTCCATCTGGAACATTCTGCCATGCACATCTGCAATCCAGTTTTGCAAAGCCAAGACCATCATGGTGCTGAAGAGCAAAACACCGATGTTCAGAACCGTCATCCAACCGAAGACAGTCGTCAGGAATTCCTGCGTCATAGTCGTCTCCTTTCGCCTGATATATGGGTATTGGCCAATGCGCTCCCAACATTAGGAGGAACAAAAAACAATCTGCGACGTCACTGTGTCACAGTCTGCTTTCGACGAGCGCGTCTTGTAGTGCAACGGCCAGACGGTTGGCCCAATGGCGCTGCCCCTCGTGATCCGCAATCAGATCGTTGCGCAGCTCAATCAGTGCATTGGGTCGACCAAATGCTGTGCAATGTTTGTCGATCGCATCACCGGGTAGAACGCCGGTATAGGGTTCATTTACACCGACGCACAGATCGCTCTCGGCATTCAGTCGGTTGATTAACGGACGTGAGAACCGCTCATCCGGAGTGTGCAGGACGCCGATATGCCAGGGTCGGGGATCGCGACCGCGTAGCTGGCGCGTAAAGGAGTGCATTGAGACGATAACCGCATGAGGCAGGCCTGCAAGCTGTGCCAGCGCATCATGATAAGGACGGTAGCACATGTTCAGGCGCCGCTCCTTCTCAACTGTATCGGCGTGGCGATTGCCTGGGATGATCGAACCATCATAGAGCTTCATCAGAAGCGTCGGATCATCCTCACCGCGATTGGGGTCGATCACCAAGCGCGAAAAATTGGCCGCGATAACTGGGGCGTTCAGAATCTCGCCCAGATGCTTCGACACCTCGTAGGCGCCCACATCGTAAGCGATGTGCCGTTCCATGTCTTCGCGCGGCAGTCCCAGGTCCCCGTCATTGATATCGGGTGGGACCATGTTGGTTGCATGGTCGCAAGTAATTAGCCAACGCGACGGCCGATCCGCGCCGTGAACAAAAAACGGAGAATAAGTCATGAGCCTGTCATCTTGTTTGTCGCAGGTGTAGGACAGTTGCGTTGGAAAGGGAATTGCGCAATAAGCGGCCCAAGCAATGTTTGCGGTAACATTCGTGCGTTTAAGGAGAGCCTGATCAATGCGACGCCTGAGAAATGTGAAAATCGTGGCGACGCTGGGACCGGCGTCTAACGACTATGACACCATCCGCGCTCTGCACGAGGCAGGGGCCGATGTGTTTCGCCTGAACATGAGCCATGGCAGTCATGATGAAATCCGCGAACGGCATCGGATCATCCGGCAGATCGAAAAGGATCTGGACAGCCCGATTGCAATTTTGGCCGATCTTCAAGGACCGAAGCTGCGCGTTGGTGTGTTTGCCAATGACGCAGAAGAGCTGGAAGAGGGCGCAGCGTTTCGTCTGGACCTTGATCCGGCAGCGGGGGATATCAACCGGGTCTGTCTACCGCACCCCGAGATTTTTGCTGCTTTGGAGCCGGGTGCGCGCCTGCTGGTCAATGATGGCAAGATTCGTCTGATCGTGCAGGATTGCGGTCAGGATTTTGCCCACTGCACAGTTGAAGTAGGTGGCACGATCTCAAACCGAAAAGGTGTGAATGTTCCGGACGTGGTTCTGCCGTTGGCGGCGCTGTCTGACAAGGATCGCGACGATCTGGAATTTGTCTGCCAGTTGGGCGTGGACTGGTTAGCGCTGAGTTTTGTGCAGCGCGCCAAGGACGTTTTCGAAGCACGTGCGCTGGCAGATGGTCGCGCATCGATCCTGTCCAAGATCGAAAAGCCTGCCGCAGTGGAAGCTTTTGATGACATCCTTGATGCCTCGGACGGGATCATGGTTGCACGTGGCGATCTCGGTGTTGAGTTGCCCGTTTCAGCTGTACCGCCGATTCAGAAGCGTCTGGTGCGCAAGTGTCGTACTGCAGCGAAGCCCGTGATTGTTGCAACACAGATGTTGGAAAGCATGATCGAAAGTCCGATGCCAACGCGGGCCGAGGTTTCGGACGTGGCAACCGCCATCTATGAAGGCACCGATGCAATCATGCTCAGCGCTGAATCCGCGGCTGGATCCTATCCGATCGAAGCGGTCCAGACCATGAATAAGGTCGCCATCGAGGTTGAAGCGGATCCGACCTACCACCAGATCATTGCGGCCTCACGAACTGCCAAGGGCACGACCATCGCGGACGGAATCGTGGCAGCCGCGCGCGAAATTGCGGAAAAGACGGACATCAAGGCCATCTGCTGTTTCACTCAAAGTGGTACAACCGCGTTGCTTACTGCACGCGAGCGTCCCGGTGTGCCGATAATTGCGATGACTCCGGCCACTGGCACCGCACGCAGGCTTTGCTTGAGCTGGGGCTGCCATTGTGTTCTGACCCCCGAGCAGGAACGGTTCAAGGGCGCGGTGGTCAGTGCGGCTCGCGCGGCTCGTTCGGGCGGCTTTGCGGCCGAGACTGATCAGATCGTGGTCACCGCTGGCGTGCCGTTTAATGTCCCTGGAACGACCAACATCTTGCGTATCGCTCCGTGTGATGAACGGCTGATTTACAACACCGATCCGGGTTAAGTTGCGACCCAATATCAACAATTTATATTGATACCCTACAATCTGCCTAAAATTTAGGCGGAAATAAATTAGCAATTTCAACTAGATGAGCGATTGTTGGTTGCATTTCAAAATTACTTCTCTGTTTTTCCGTGTTTTTGGGGATACTTGCCTCTAGGGCAGTCTACTCAAACAAGTTCCAGGTTCCGGCTGCTCTGCCGGGGGCACGGGCCCCGGTCAAACAAACCACAATGGAGGAACGACATGACAACGAAAATTGTCATTGGACTGGACGGGACAGAAACCGGAGAACGCGCAATCGCCTTCGCCAAAGACTTGGCCGGACGTATCGGAGAATGCGAACTGCTGGTTGTTTATGTCATCGAATGGTCGCCTTTCACATTCCAGACACCGGAAGAAAATGCTATGCGCCACAAGAGGCGCGAGGAAGAGGTAGAGCTGGCTACATCGCGGATCATCGCGCCAGCGGTCGAAGCGCTAAAGGCAGCAGGATTCGAAGCCCAAGGTATCGTGCGTCACGGAGATGTCGCCGAAACACTGAACACGATCACGGTCGAAAACGGTGGATCACAGATCGTTGTTGGTCGGGCTTCGGCTGACGGGTTCAAGAAGCGCCTGTTTGGCAGCTCCACGCAGAACCTTGTCATGCATGCCGACGTTCCCGTCACGGTCGTGAATTGAGGGGAGAGTAGATGATGAGTATTCAAAACAAACTTGGTTTGGCTGCGCTTACCGCTCTGGCTGCGAGTCCTGCCGCCGCTCAGGAAGCGGTTGGGCTGGACGACAAGATCAATCAGGCATTTGCAGACTTCACCGGGCCATTTGTAAGTTTTATTTTTGCACCTTTCCCCGGGACAGGTTTCCCCTGGATCGTGGGATGGCTGGTTGTAGCGGCGACTGTGTTCACACTGTATTTTGCCTTCGTGCAGTTGCGCTTTTTCAGCCATGCGATCAGCCTGGTGAAAGGCGACTACTCTGACCCGAACGATGCGGGTGAGGTCAGCCACTTTCAAGCGCTCGCTACAGCCTTGTCCGGTACGGTTGGGCTTGGCAACATCGCCGGTGTTGCGGTTGCCGTTGGCATCGGCGGGCCGGGTGCGACTTTCTGGATGATCGTCGCGGGTCTGTTGGGCATGGCGTCGAAATTCACCGAATGTACGCTGGGCGTGAAGTATCGCAACGAATACGAGGACGGCACCGTTTCCGGTGGTCCGATGTATTACATGTCCAAAGGGTTCAACGAACTGGGCCTGCCGGGTGGTAAGATCCTTGCGGTTCTTTTCTCGATCTTCTGTATCCTCGGTGCCTTGGGCGGGGGCAACATGTTCCAGGCCAACCAGGCGCACCAGCAGATCGCAGGCATCGTTGGAGACTATCCCGGTTGGATCACCGGTCTGGTGTTCGCGGGCATCGTGTTTGCAGTGATCGTGGGTGGCCTGAAATCTATCGCACGCGTGACCGAGAAAGTCGTGCCATTTATGGGCGTGATGTATGTGGCTGCGGCGCTGGTAATCATCCTGATGAACGCGGATCAGATCGGGTGGGCCTTTGGCCAGATCTTCGCGGGTGCCTTTACTGGTCTCGGCGTGGCAGGCGGTATGGTCGGTGCGCTGATCCAGGGCTTCCGTCGTGCGGCGTTTTCGAACGAGGCAGGGGTCGGGTCTGCAGCGATTGCACACTCTGCTGTTCGGACCAAAGAGCCGATTACCGAGGGCTTTGTATCTCTGCTTGAGCCGTTCATCGATACGGTCGTGATCTGTACCATGACCGCGCTGGTGATCATCATCACCCAGCAATTGATCGTTGATCCGGAAACCGGCAATTACATGCTGAACGAAGCGGGTAACGCGATTGCAACTGTTGATGGTAACACCGGTGTCAGCCTGACCTCGGCAGCCTTCGGCAGCGCGTTCAGCTGGTTCCCGTTCATTCTGGCCATTGCCGTGGTGCTGTTCGCCTTCTCGACCATGATCAGCTGGTCCTATTACGGCCTCAAGGCCTGGACTTATCTGTTCGGTGAGGGTCACACCAAGGAGCTGGTGTTCAAGGTCATCTTCTGCATCTTCGTTGTCATCGGCGCTGCGGCCAACCTTGGGCCGGTCATTGACTTCTCGGATGCGGCGATCTTTGCGATGGCTGTTGTGAACGTCTTCGCGCTCTACTTCCTGATGAAAGTGGTGCGCCAGGAGCTGGCGTCCTACGCAGAACGGTTGAAGAGCGGCGAAATCCGCAAATTCGAACATTAAACCATACCACCGGGGCGGCGCGTGTCGCCCCGGTACTCAGTCTGCCCGTGAAAATCGCAGATTCTGACCCAAACCCCCTTGCCAGTATGACCGAACTTGCGTAAACGGCGCTTCTGATCGCGTGACCGGCCGAGATGGCATGCCGAGTCGCGTCTGAAACCGAACCCGGAAAAGGAGACGGAAATGCCTAAGATGAAGACCAAGTCGAGCGCCAAGAAGCGCTTTAAGGTGACTGCGACCGGTAAGGTCCTTGCTGGCCAGGCCGGCAAACGTCACGGCATGATCAAGCGGACCAAGAAATTCATCCGCGATGCCCGTGGCAACACCACCCTGTCCGCCCCCGACGCCAAGATCGTCAAGGGCTACATGCCCTACGACCGCTAAGAGGAGATTTGAGAGATGTCCCGCGTTAAAGGTGGAACCGTAACCCACGCCCGTCACAAGAAGATCATCAAAGCCGCAAAAGGCTATTATGGTCGTCGCAAGAGCACATTCAAAGTTGCGTCTCAGGCCGTTGACAAGGCCAACCAGTATGCAACCCGTGACCGCAAGAATCGCAAGCGCAACTTCCGCGCGCTGTGGATCCAGCGTATCAATGCTGCTGTGCGTTCGCATGACGAAGCACTGACATATTCCCGCTTCATCAATGGCCTGAACCTGGCCGGTATCGAAGTGGACCGCAAAGTTCTGGCTGACCTGGCCGTGCACGAACCGGAAGCGTTCGGCGCGATCGTCGCCAAAGCTCAGGCAGCCCTGGCCGCCTGATCCTCGTCTCAGAGACAGTGAAATCAAAGCCGCTCCTACAGGGAGCGGCTTTTTTGTTTTAACAAACCGGGTCGTAAGCCCAACCGCCTCATAAATTTTTATCGGAGAATGGGTCCGATGGCGTGTTTAGCCGAAGATGTCGCATGAATGCGCGGGCGATTCTAGGAACCGGCCTTTGATCCGAAATGACGAAGTGACCACGATATCGCATGGGCGCTTCAAACGGGACAAAAGTCAGGTCCGGTGATCGATACATGTACACCGGAAAGGGATTGATCACAGCCAACCCAAGGCCCTCCCGAGCCATATCGGCTGCTGCGAACGAGGTCGAAACCTCGGCGACAATTCTGGGTTCCGCTCGTACCTGATGCAGTAATCGATCAAGCTGCCCGCGTCTGCCGTGGCGATATGTCAATGCAATCAGATCTTGTTCATGCAGATCTGCGGGGGCGAGCGCACTGCGTTGGGCAAGTGGATGTTCGGGTCGCATTACGCAAACTGCTGGCGATTCCCTGAACGGTATCAGTTTGATCCCCGCGCGGCTTTGCTCAATCCCGGTTACCGCCAAGTCGAAGCGGTTTTCCAATACGCCCAATGTCACCATGTCTGAGGTCGTCACCTCCAGGTTCACAAAAAACCCGGATTTCCACGTATGAAACTGGCGATGAGCGTGACGATATAGCGGTGGGCATAACTTGGAGGAGCGACAAGGCGTAACGTTTCCTGGACGGTTTCACCCGGTCCATCGATCCGGTCGAGAGCCTCGAACAAGGGGTCGAGACGCATGTTCAATCGCACGGCCTCTTGCGTCGGGCGTAGTCTGCCCGCGTCCCTTTCAAACAGAATTTTCCCAAGTCGGGATTCAAGACTGCCAACAGATCGGCTGACGGCTGATTGAGACAGGCCCAGTTGTCGTGCAGCGGCGGCAGTGGTTCCTGCCTGCATGAGGGCCCGCAAGGCTTGATACTCCGGTAGTGAGTGCCAGTTGCGTGTTTTCTTCATCGACTTGCACCCTCATGAATCCGACTAGGCTCCAGACTCATTGATTTACAGCCAGAACAGCACGGTAGCTGCTAGAGCGATAGCCGAGAGGAATACCTTTGGGCATCTGTCATA
>NZ_JBQFWR010000015.1:0-83038 GCF_056540425.1 Ruegeria sp. AN6 | reverse complement strand
TCCGCCGTCCTACGATCTGTATTTTGGTGTAGATCTGCACAATGCCCATGCCCAGCCCGATGGCAGGTATCACTACCATTCCAATCCAAATGCTCTGTTTTTGGATCACGACCTTGATAAACCGTCACCTGTTATTGGCTTCGCAGCTGACGGCTTTCCGATCTACGGGACGATTTTCAAAGACAGCGACGGCAAAATTAGACCTGCGATCTCTGGCCATGAACTCAAAACTATACCACGACCTGCTCCACCGACAGGGCCGGGTGGTACGCCGGACGGGACATATATCGACGACTACGAGTTCACTGGGGCTGGCGATCTAGATAAGTGCAATGGCATGACTGTGGATGGCCAGTACGGATACTACGTCACGACAAGCTACCCGTGGGTGCTCAACTGCTTGGTCGGAGCACCTGACAGGTCATTCGACAAAAGGTGATCTCTAGCCCCGATTTCGGAGATGCAGTTTTGACCTATCCTGGATTAACCCAGACATTTTGCGTTTTCTCCGCGATGCTAGCGGTATTGCGAAATCGCTCGCAATTCTAATCTGATTGGGATTGCCATCTGTTTAAAGCGGTCAAAGTGATTCATTCAATTTGAGACTGCTGCCTTGGGGCTCAAATCAAATGTTCTTTGCACCCAAGCCTTTTAGCCAAGCGTTCCTGTCGATCTATCGGATCATGAGAAATAGAGTACTGGGGCTTCAAATGACTTGGCCCCGGTAAACTGTGGGTTGCGACGAAGCGACGAAAACACAATGCTCGCTTCGCCGTACACTGTTGTTACTTTAGGTAGGTGTTGAACCAATCAATAGTGCGGTCCCAGGCTAGGTTTGCCATTTCCTCGTCATAACGAGGCGTACTGTCGTTATGGAAACCGTGGTTGGCATTTTCGTAGATGTAGGCTTCGTATACCTTTCCGTTGGATTGCAGAGCGGCTTCAAAATCCGGCCAACCTGCGTTGATGCGCTCATCAAGCTCTCCCATCTGAATCAGCAAAGGTGCCTGAATTTTGGCTACATCCTCAACTGCTGGCTGGCGACCATAGAATGGCACGCCCGCGAACAATTCGGGGTAGGCCACGGCAATTGCGCTGACCACACCGCCGCCGTAGCAGAAACCCACAGCACCGACCTTTCCAGTACAATCATCTCGGTTCAATAGGTACTCAAATCCATTGAAGAAATCGTTCATCAATTCGACCCGGTCCACTGTCTTTTGCAGCTCGCGCCCATCCGCGTCGTTGCCTGGGTATCCTCCCACTGACGTCAGACCGTCGGGGGCCAGTGCCATAAACCCGGCTTTTGCCAACCTGCGCGCCACATCCTCGATGTAAGGATTCAGGCCGCGGTTTTCGTGGATCACCAGCACCCCGGGCAGGGGCTCTTCAACGCCGGCAGGTCGGACAAGGTATCCGCGAACATCACCGGTTCCATTCGGTGAAGGATAGGTGATGTAGTCCGCGTGGATATCGGGATCGTTGAACGACACTTGCTGAGCCATCGCGTAGTTCGGGCTGAGCATGTTCAGCAGCGCGACCGCTGTCACGCCGCCGACCGTGAACTTGCCTGCGCGGTCCAGGAATTGGCGCTTGGTGATCTTGCCGTGCGCGTAAAAGTCATACAGGTTCAGAAGTTCCTGGTCGAAGTCTTTTGCCGTCATGCGAGTCATTGTGGATCTCCTGATGAGTTTGGCAGTCTGAAGGGTGGGTAGTATCCGATCTGAAGGTCTTGATTTGATTGAGCGTCTGGATGGGCTTCCTAAGATACCGCCGGTGAAAGTTCCTTGTTCGCGTACCGTTCGCGCAGCACGTTCTTTTGAACTTTTCCCATAGTGTTTCGCGGCAACTCCTGGACGAGTTCGTAGCGGCGAGGATGTTTGAACCGCGACAGTTTGTTTCTGATGATCGAGTCGATCTGTTTCACCTGAAGCTGTGCTCCAGGCTCGGCAACCAAAGCAGCAATAATTGCTTCTCCAAATTCGTTGTCGGGAACCCCGAAGACCGCCGATTCCTGAACGCCATCGACATCGTTCAAAACGTCTTCAATTTCTTTGGGGTAGACGTTGTAACCACCAGTGATGATCAAGTCTTTTGACCGACCTACAATCGACAGGTAGCCATCCTCGCTGTATTGGCCTAGATCTCCGGTGATGAAAAATCCATTTTCTCGAAGCTCTTCAGCCGTTTTTTCGGGCATTTGCCAATAGCCCTGGAAAACATTGGGGCCACGCACTTCGATCATTCCGACCTCGCCCTGGGGCAGCGGTTCTCCAGTTACAGGGCTGGTTACGATCACCTCGGTGCCGGGTAGAGCCATACCAACAGTTCCCGCGCGACGCTCACCGCTATAAGGGTTAGAGGTGTTCATGTTCGTTTCGGTCATACCGTAACGTTCAAGGATACGGTGGCCGGTGCGCGTTTCGAACGCCACATGGGTCTCTGCCAGCAACGGGGCTGAGCCGGAAACAAACAGACGCATGTTCTCTGTGATCTCATCGGTGAAACCGTCATGCGCCAGCAATCGAGTATAGAAAGTGGGGACACCCATCAGAAGGGTTGAATGCGGCAATTCTTCCAAGATCATACCAATGTCGAAATTCTCCATCAGCCGCACTTTGGAACCGGCGAGTAGTGATGTGTTCATCGCCACGAAAAGCCCGTGCGTGTGAAAGATGGGCAACGCGTGAATCAAGCGATCAGCGTCGGTGATACCCCACAAATCCACAAGGGCTTGGGCATTGGACAGCAGGTTTCGGTGGCTGAGCATCGCGCCCTTGGACCGGCCCGTGGTACCTGATGTGTAAAGAAGCGCCGCGAGGTCGTCCGGCGCGCGATCCACGGTTTCGAATACACAAGGCTGTGCGTCCGCTTCGCGGCTCAAGCTTGGATTTTCGCCACACAAGGTCAGGAGCTTTGCACCAGACCGGGTCGCCAATTGTTCGAATTTAACTTTGTCGTGGCTGTCGCAAACGATTAACGCAGGTTGCGCATCAGAGATGAAATAGTCCAACTCTGCCATGGTATAGGCAGTGTTTAGGGGCAGGTAGACAGCACCTGCCTGAACCGAAGCGGCATACAGCGCAATCGTGTCGGCCTGCTTGGGCGCTTGCACAACGATGCGACTGCCGGGGGAAACTCCGCTGTTCTGCAAGACATGCGCGATTTGCGCGGTGCGCTGCAGAAACGCATCATAAGTGACCACCTGGCCATTATCGAGTTGCAGGAATGGAGCCGTGTTGCCCTCGTGGCGGGCAAACAAACTGTCGTAAAGTGTATTAGTCACGCTGTATTTTCCCTAGGCTTTACCGCAAGCGTCGCAGTTGAAGCCGCGCGAATTGAACGCGAGGCTTGGATCGTGGCACGTGTCGCGAATTCTTCGTGGTAACGTTCTGTTTTGTTCAAATCGTAAAGGTAGTTGACCATCGCGCCTCCGGACTGAGCGCGTCCGTTTGGCGACAGATCTGCTTGAGAATGCAGTTCATGAAGCTCGGCACCATTCCCAAGGTGAAACCGCGCTACAGGATCCAGTGGCATTCCATCTTCGCGCTTGGCGAACATCAAGTACCGGGCGGCCATCGCGCGCACGTCCTGCGGTATGGCTGTTTCTGCCAGAACGGCCTCGGCCGCCGGGCCGTGTTCCGGGTGCCCTGTTTCACCGGCCAGCCATCGGCTCAGCCCCGGTATCGGCGACAAGGTCACATATGTATCAAGCCCGCGAAGCTCTCGCGAAAGCTCGGTCACAACCTGCTTTATCAATAGATTGCCAAAGCTGATGCCCGCCAAACCCTTTTGGCAGTTTGAAATGGAATAGAACGCCGCGACTTTTGCCTGATCGGGCTCGATCGGTTCCCGAGCGTCGGATAAAAGTGTGTCAATCGCCTCCGGGATTTCAGCGGTCAGAGCGACCTCAACAAAAATCAGTGGCTCATCTGGCATCGAAGGGTGGAAGAACGCAAAACATCGACGGTCCGGTGGGTAGAGCCGTCGCCGTAAGTCGTCCAGATCGTTGATCTGGTGCACCGCTTCATAGGCGACGATCTTGTCCAGAACGCGAGCAGGGGTATCCCAACTGATTTGCTTGAGGACAAGAAAGCCTCGGTTGAACCAGCTGCGCAATAAATGGACGAAATCGATATCCGTTCGCTTGAGTTCAGGGTTGGGTTTGAGAAAGCGCAGCAGGTCAACGCGCATGGCCACAAGTTCTTGCGTCGCACCAGAAGGCTGGTTCAACCGCCGTAACAACTCTTGCCGCCGTGGTTCTGAAACTTCACTAAGCTTTTGATAAAGTTTGACACTTTTGTCGCTTGCGTAGAGGCGGGCTGCTTCAGAAAGCTGATTCGCGTCCAACTCTAGCTTGTCATTCAAATAGACAAAAAAGTCTAGTTTCTCCGCATCATTCAGAGTGTGGTAGCGCTCAAGGATCGTAGACGCGAGCGTGAATCCTGAAACTTCACCTTCCGCAGATAAAAGCGCCTCACATAGTTCGGAAATGGACCGTTTGTCATCCTTGCCACGCCTTTTGTCGGAACGGTCCAGCAATTGGTTTAGTAGATCACCCAGAAACCAATTCTGCTGCATTTCAGGGCTCCATCTGGCTGCTAAGGTACTCACCTGTTCGGCGGTAGTGATCGATAAGGTGCCGAGTTGCGCCGTCTGCGTCGTGATTTAATGCGGCGTCCAAGATTTGCTGATGTTCGGCGGCGATGTCTCGTTTTTTGTAACTCGACCCGCCGGCCGCCAGATAGCGGTAGCGAATGTTCAGGTCGTAAAGCTGCGAGCAATACCGCAGCAGCAACGGCAGTTTCGAATTGTCCAACAAGGCCATATGAAACGCCTTGTGAGCGTCCTCAAAGTCTTGTGCCCCGTTCTGGCTGGCCTTTTTCATATGATGGTGACGCAAGACAAGCCGGTCTTCCCAGGCCGCATCCGCATTGGTGATGGAAGCGCGCAATGCGGTTTCTTCAAGGTTGCATCGAAGCAGAAGGATTTCCTCAAAGTTACACTTGCTGACTGGCGCTGCCCGAAATCCGCGCTGATCAATCCGCTCGACCAACATGTCCGAAGTCAAAAGGCTAAGCGCTTCCCGAACTGGACTAGCGCCAGTGTCCAAAAGCCCGCGAAGCTGTTCGATCTTGAGTTTTTGACCCGGAGGTAATTCGCCGGTCAGGATTAATTCGCGCAGCTTTCGATACGCTCCATGAGTGGCTGATGTCTCTTTGCCCTCAGTATCAAGCATGGCGTCCATATCCGACTGTTCCTATTTCGCGGCAAATACTCTTGAGTGCACTTAACTGAAGGCACTCGTTCCAGTCGATAGACCAACTGAAATGTTCAGCGAGCCTTCGTTGATCAACCAGCGCCGAAGTACAAAACTACGTGCCCCACTTTTGTGCATAGGATCGTCTTCGGCCAGCTTCCGGGCGGATTCAAGGCTGTCGGCGCGATAGATGATCAGTCCCATCCCCTGCATATGCTCTCCAGTTTCATCCGACATGGGGCCTGCAAAAGCCAGCTGCCCCAAACGTTCCAGCTGCGTCTGATACGCCAAGTGATCTGGCAGTGACGCCTTTACATCATTCGGCGCTTTGGCTGGCGTGCTGAGCGCGACGTAAAGCTCCAAAGCAAGCGCACCGCGGCTTTTTGCTTCTGATTTGTAGTCTGCCCAAGCAACCATTTGCTGTCTCCAAAAATATCGATATTATTTGACATATGGCAAAATAGTCGGCAAAAATCAAGCGAACTGACATGGATGGTGAAAATGAAATACCTGGTGGGAGAGACTTCGGAAGGCACGGCGGTTTTTGCTGTAGACGGTAAAAACGCAGTGAATCTAACGGCTTTGGACCCTGCCGTCGGTTCGGATTTGATGGGTTTGATAGCCAAGCCTGAACTGGCCGACTCACTTGCCAGCAAAATTGACGCGGCAGACAGTGTGCCCGTGTCTTCCATCACTCCGGCATTGCCCGTTGCTGCTCCCGGAACGATTATTTGCATGGGGTTGAACTACACGGACCACATCAAGGAAGGCGGGTATGACATCCCGGAATATCCGACGCTGTTCATGCGCGGGAAGAATTCGATCATGGCGGCAGGGCAACCTATGGTACGGCCTGCCTGTTCCCAGAAGCTCGACTACGAAGCCGAACTTATGCTGATCGTTGGAAAACGCGGCCGCCATATCTCGGAGCAGGACGCACTGGGCTATGTCTTTGGCTACACTGTATTCAACGATGGTTCGCTGCGGGACTATCAGCGCAAAACCGTTCAGTGGACACCCGGCAAAAACTTTGATGACACGGGCGCGATCGGCCCTTTCACCGTGACTCCGGATGAGTTGCCCGAAGGGGCATCAGGTCTGAAGATCGAAAGCCGTGTGGGTGATGAAATCCTTCAAAGCTCGAATACCGCCAACATGATTTGGGGGGTTCGTCAGGTCATCGCGACGATTTCGGAATATACTACTCTGGAGCCGGGGGATTTGATTGCGCTGGGTACGCCGCCCGGTGTCGGACACGCCAAAAAGCCCAATCCCCGTTGGCTGAAGCCCGGCGAAACCGTTGAGGTCGAGATTGAAGGCATCGGAATCTGCGCCAGCCCAATCATTGACGAAAAGGACGCCAAATCCAAGGTGGGTGCAGCATGAGCGCACCAACCGGAGCAGAGCTGGAGGCGCTTCGCGCCAAGGCGCAGCAAGATCACCGCGATCTGCGCGAGCGCATTCCACGCTTGTCGGATGACGCGATCGCCTTGATCTTGCGCGAATCCAGATCGCACTACGCGTGGACCAACAAGCCTGTTTCTGACGACATACTTGAAGAGATCTACGACATCACGATCAACGGCGCGACCAGCATGAATACTTTGCCCGCGCGTTTCGTTTTCGTGAAAAGTCCCGAAGGGAAAGAGCGGCTTGCAAAGTCGTTAAAGCCGAAGAACGTGCCAAAGATGATGGATGCTCCGGTCACGGCGATCATTGCCTATGACATGGACTTCTGGAAGGAACTGCCCTTTCTTTTCCCGCACGAAGACCGTCGGCCATTGTTCGAAAACAAGCCCGACTACGTGGCAGACACGGCCTTTCGAAATGGCACGCTTCAGGGCGCTTACTTCATGATTGCGGCCCGGGCGGTCGGGTTGGACGTCGGCGCCATGTCAGGTTTTTCGAACAAGATCGTGGATGAGGAGTTCTTCGCGGGCACGACGCTCAAGTCCAATTTTCTTTGCAATCTGGGCTACGCGGACGAGACCGGATTGTTCCAGAAGCTTCCACGTTTTCCATTCGATAAAGTTTGCTCTTATGCATGAGGAGGTGACGCTGTGGCTATGAAAGTGAAACCCGTCGTGACTTACCGCACGACAGCTCAGTGCCCGACACATGCGCGGACTGAAATACCAATTCGCGATCTAGATGTTGTTGTCGATGAACCCGTCGAACGCGGCGGGACAAATCTTGGTCCGTCTCCGACCGAAACCGCAATGGCAGCCCTGATCGCCTGTACGAATGTCATCGGGCACAAGAACGCACATCGGTTGGGGGTTGACCTCGGCACTGTGACAATCGACGCGAAATGCAGGTTGGATCGGCGCGGTGTCCTGATGGAAGAGGAGATTGATGTTCCGTTTCCGGAAATCGAACTCACCGTGAATTGTGAGACACCCGCCAGTCAGGAGGAGCTGACACTCGTGGGCGAGGAGACAGCCAAGTATTGCGCCATTGCAAAACTGTTCGAAGCGGCAGGCACTGACCTGACCGTCAACTGGGTCAAAACAAACAAATAAAGACAAAAGACCCGACTTTCTGGGAGGAGAGAAATGAAAAACTGGACCAAACGCAGCCTAGTGGGCGCTGCTCTGGCGGGCGCCATGGCGATGCCCCTCGCGGCAGAAGAGACCATCTCTGCTGTCGTAATTGATGGCTATCCCGACCGCGCGTTGTGGGTGAAAGAATTCACCAACTTCTTCATTCCAGAAGTGGACAAGCGGTTGGCCGATTCCGGCAACTACAAGATGAGCTGGCAAGAGAACTACGGCGGTTCGATCGTCAAGCCCAAGGGCGTTCTGGAAGGTATTCAGCTGGGATTAGGGGACATTGGCATCGTTACCACAATCTTCCATTCTTCGAAGCTTCCCAGCCAAGGAATATCGGGCTCGACACCTTTTGTGGCATCGGATTCCCGCGCGGTCGCCAAGGCTGTTGATGAAATCGCTCGTGAATACCCGGCGATGCAAAACGAGTTCGCCGCACAGAACCAAGTTTATCTTGCTACCGGCGTTGTGCTCGACACCTATCAAATCTTCTGCACGGAACCTGTTTCTTCGGTTGCCGATCTTGAGGGCCGCAAAATCGCGGGAGCAGGCCTGAACCTGCGTTATCTTGAAGGGATCAAGGATGCCGCTGGTGTACGCGGGGGACTAACCGATTTCTACAACATGCTTCAAACCGGCCTGGTCGACTGCGGCATGCTTTGGCCCGAAGCCGCAAAGACGTTTAAGATCGCGGAAGTAGCGCCGTACATGCTCAAGGCTGATCTGGGAGCAGTGAATTCCAAGACCATCACCGTCAATGCCGACTACTGGGCTAGCCTCCCGGACGAAGTCAAAGAAGTGTTAAAGGCCGTCGCCATCGACTACCGTGACCATGTCGCCGGCATCGCGATGGACCGCGCCGCTGCTTCGCGGGATGCGTATGTAGAAGCGGGTGGAACAATCGTTGAGGTTTCGGACGAAGACCGTGCCGCTTGGGCAAACGCCATGCCGAATGTCGCGCAGGAATGGGCCGCGACGCTGAACGATAACGGCGAGCAGGGCACAGAGATGCTGGCCGCTTACCTCGGCAAGCTTCAGGATGCCGGATTCACCGGCGTGCGTGACTGGACGGCTGAATAACTGTCTGGCGATCCACGAAAGGGGCCTTTCATGCTGAAGACCGCAGTTGCTGGCTTGTCTCGGGTCGCCAATTCGCTTGCAATCGCTGCCAACGCTTTGGGTACTATCGTTGTCCTTGCGTTGGTGGTCATTCTGAATATTGACGTCATCGCGCGTGGCCTGTTTTCAGCCCCTCTGCGCGGGACCTACGAGATGGTCCAGTTTTCGGTCGTGATGATCGTTTTCTTGCAGCTGGCTGACGTGGTCAGAGTGGATCGGCTGACGCGCTCAGACGGGTTCCTGAATCTGCTGCACCATCGTCGCCCGGGTCTGACAGCCAGCTTGAGGCGCATCATCAACGCCATATCTGCAATCTTCATGGCCTTGATTGCGTATGTGACCTTCCCAGAGTTCCTGCATATGTGGGAGACGCAGGATTACTTCGGAGTGCCCGGTCTTTTCACATTGCCATGGTGGCCGGTCAAACTGGTCATCGCGTGCGGTACTGCGCTTGCGTGCGTGATCTTCCTGCTTAAGGTCGTCACGGCGCAGGACCGCCCGCAGCTTGTCCGCACCCCTGAACATGACGAGGCCGCAGAATGACGCCGATTGAGATTGGCCTGATCTCGGTCGTTGCCATCGTCTTTTTGATCTACGCAGGCGTCTACATTCCGATTGCTTTGGGCGTGGTCTCCTTCGTGTCGATCTGGCTGATGCGGGATAACTTCACGCTTGCGCTCAATCTGCTGAAGGTTGCGGTGGGCGACAGCGCGATGGAATACAGTTTCGCGACCATCCCGTTGTTTACTTTTATGGGGCTCATCGTTTCAAAAGCGGGACTAGGCAGGGACATTTACGAAGTCATGACCATGCGGTTCCGCAAGGTCAAAGGCGGTATCGGAATGGCGACCGTCGGAGCCAATGCCGTGTTTGCGGCCGTTACCGGGTCGTCCATTGCGTCCGCATCAGTGTTCACCAAGGTCTCGGTCCCGCAGATGATGGCGCAGGCATATAATCCACGGTTTGCGGTTGGGGTTGTGGCCGGGTCGTCGGTTTTGGGGATGATTATTCCGCCCTCGGCGATGCTGATCATCTATTCCTTTGTCGCCGAACAGTCCGTAGGGGACATGTTTCTGGCGGGAGTAATACCCGGTATAATGCTGGCGATAGCTTATGTGGGCGCGATCTGGTTGATGGGCCGCTTCACGCCTGCATTTGTGGGCGGCCGGGTTGTCGATGACACCGAATGGATGTCCGGACGCGAGATCGCATCTAAGACCCTGCCCACATTGTTCATTATCACGGTAGTGCTCGGTGGTATTTACACAGGATGGCTAACCGCTGTCGAGGCGGGTGCCGCCGGGGCTCTGGTTGCGCTCGTGATCGCAGTCGTGCGCAAGTCCATGACACCAAGAGCGTTCTGGGACGCGTTGCTGGAAACCGGTCACATTACAGCGGCGATTTTGTTCCTGATTACGGCGGCTTCGATCTATAGTCGCATGCTGGGGCTGGCCGGGCTGCCAAATCAGTTGCAGGATTTGCTCGCGGGAAATTCCGCGTCCTTTTGGTCGATCATGCTGCTCTACGTTCTCTTGATGCTTTTTCTGGGAACTTTGCTCGATACGGCGTCCATCATTCTGATCGTCGTCCCGCTGTTCCTGCCCATGGCCGAAGCCCTGGACATGTCGTTGATCTGGTTTGGCATTATCACTGTGGTCGGCGCCGAAATCGGGCTTTTGACCCCGCCTTTGGGCATATCTTGCTTCGTCATCAAATCGACGATCAACGATGACCGAATATCGCTCAAGGATGTGTTCATGGGCGCACTTCCCTTTGCGTTCGTGATGCTGATCGTTCTGTTTATTCTGATCGAGTTCCCGATCCTCAGCCTTGCCCTGATTTAAGGAGGCAAAGATGCGCTCTGTCACCAAAGACAATATCACCGAAGTCTTCATGGGTTATCTGTCCAAAGACACCGATCCGCGGATACGTGAAATCATGGGATCACTGGTCAAACACCTCCACGATTTCGCGAGAGAAACAAACCTGACGCATGACGAATGGCGCGCCGGGATTGCATTTCTGGAAGGTTGCGCGGCTGTGGAAACCGAGGACAGGCATGAATTCGTACTCGCCTCGGATGTGCTGGGCCTTTCGTCATTGGTGGACATGTTGCATTCAAGTTCTGATGCAACAAGTTCATCCGTACTTGGCCCTTTCCATGTCTCTGGCGCGCCGCCTCTGCCATTCGGCGGGGATATGAAGCGCCACTACGGTGGACCTGTGCTGCTTGCTGAAGGCGTGATCCGGGACACCGATGGTAATCCGATTTCCGGTGCAGAGCTGGATATTTGGCAAACCGCACCGAATGGAATGTATGCAAGCCAGGACGAAGAACAGGACACCTATTCTTTTCACGGTCTGATGACTACCGGTGACGACGGTAAGTATGCATTCACGACCGTCAAGCCAGTTGAATACACGGTACCGTCAGATGGGCCGGTCGGGGATATCCTGCGCGCCTGCGGCCGCCATCCCTGGCGACCTTCGCACCTTCACTATATCGTCAAAGCTCCTGGCTACCGTTCTTTGGTCACTGAGATTTTCCCCGACGACGATCCTTATTTGGATCAGGATACAGTGTTTGGGGTTCGGGATGATCTGGTGATGACCTATGTTGAAAGGCCAGTTTCAGAATTTCCTGATGGCATGGAGCTTTCTGGTAAGATCACTGAACCTTTCTTGCACGTGAAGTTCGATGTGAAGCTTGCCAGAGTCTGAACGATATTGAGGAGGCTTGAGGTGCTGAAACATATCTTCATATTTGGTGCCGCGCTGATTTGCAGTAGTGCTATCGCAGAAGAGCGCCCGATCTTTGACGCGCATATTCATTACAGCCACGATGCCGTCAAACTGGTTCCTCCCGAACAAGTGGCCAAAATCCTTCGAGATGCGGGCGTTCGTAAAGCCCTGGTCTCCAGCTCTGATGACAATGGTACTCAGCTGTTGTTGGCCGCGGCACCGGACATTGTTGTTCCGGCACTGCGCCCTTACCGGCGTCGCGGTGAAATCAACACCTGGATGCACGATGAAACCGTAATCGAGTATCTGGAAGCAAATCTGGCAATGAACAAGTACGAAGCCATCGGTGAGTTTCACGCTTACGGCGACGATATCAAAACGCCGGTCATCCAACGTATGATTGCACTAGCCAAAGAGCGGAACCTCATCCTGCATCACCATGGTGATCGAGAGGCAGTTGACCTGATCTTCGAAACCTGGCCGGAGGCTCGGGTCTTGTGGGCGCACTCTGGCTTTGATGATCCGGCGAGTGTTGTTGACGCGCTGGACACCTATCCAAGGCTTTGGGCCGACTTGGCATTTCGTTCGGACATGGCCTCACGAGGCCGTATCGACCCGGATTGGAAGGCGGCTTTCGAAGCCCATCCGGATCGTTTCATGGTCGGTACGGATACATTTGCGCCGGAACGTTGGTATTACGTAGGACCTCATGCCGATTTTTCGCGTGAATGGTTGGATTTGCTGCCGGACCAGATTGCGGACAACATCGCCTATGCCAATGCCGAACGTTTGCTGGCATCAGAATGATCCGCTGCGCTGTCTGGTTTCTGATTTGGTCCAGCGCGGCTTTTGCTTGTGACGTAACTGGGCAAAGTATGAATTCGGAGGTTCAAAACGCACCCGAGGTTTATCTGTCTGTTGATGAAATTCCGTTGGCTCAACCGTTTTCCTTGCTGGTTTCAGTTTGTAGTGAAACTGCCGTGGGCCAAATGCGCGTGGATGCAATCATGCCCGCTCATCAACACGGTATGAACTATACCCCCAAGGTTACCGCGTTGGACGGTAGAACGTTCCGCGTTGATGATATGCTGTTTCACATGCCGGGTTTGTGGGAGCTGCAGGTTGATGTCGACATCAATGATCAATCAATTTTCTACACGTCAAAAATTGCGTTGAAATGAAGCTGTGGATGACAGCGGCGCTAATGGTCCTGACCGGCGCAGTGCGTGCCGAAGTCTTGCTGTCTGCTGACGAAATTGAACAAACGCTGACTTTTGGACCGTGGCCACCATCCTTCCAGTCGGACCCAAGCAATAGGGTTTCGAATAATGCCAGAGCGATCGCGCTCGGAGAGGCCTTATTCAACGATCCGTTGTTATCCGTCGACGGTGCATTTTCTTGTGCAAGTTGTCATGATCCTGAACAGGCGTTTACTACGTCGGAGGCGCGGGCGCTCGGCCATGTACTGTTAGACCGAAACACTCCATCACTGCGGAACCTGGCCGGACTCCGCTGGTATGGGTGGGGTGGCAAAAGCGATAACCTTTGGGCAGCCAGCCTGCATCCGATCATCGAAGAGCAAGAGATGGCGCACAGCCCCGAAAGCCTAAAAACAGCAATCTCTGAAAGTGCCTACATTGATGACTTTGAAGCTATTTTTGGCGTCATCCAAGATCAAGGCCCAGAGCTTGTTCTGGTGAATACCGCAAAAGCTCTTTCGGCTTATTTGGAGACTTTGGTTACCGACCGGACGCAGTTTGACGATTTTCGCGATGCCTTGGAGGATCAAGATTTTGCAGCGGCCGCGTACTACCCCGAAGCAGCCCAGCGAGGTCTTCAGCTGTTTTTAGGGCGCGGGAATTGCGTGTTTTGCCACAACGGCCCGAGGTTTTCCAACAATGAGTTCCACGATGCCGGTGTACCATATTTTCTGAATGAAACCGAGGTTGACGAAGGTCGGTTTGGTGGATTGAACTTTTTGCTCTCAAGCCCCTATACACTGGACGGCGTCTGGAATGACGATCCGGATAAGCAAGGTGTTTGGGCCGTTCGAAATGTACGCCGGAGCCACTCTGATTTTGGAACCTTCCGGACGCCCAGCCTGCGCGGGGTGGCTGAAACCGCACCGTACATGCATGACGGCAGCCTAGGGGATCTGAATGCAGTGATCCGGCATTACAGTAAGATTGATACGGAAAGGCTGCACGCCGACGGTCAAGCCATTTTCTCGCAATTGAATTTGTCTGAGCAAGAGATTGCAGACTTAGTTGCGTTTTTGATGACGCTGTCCAAGGCGCTTTACTAAAGCGTCTGTGTGTTTAAAGCCCGGGAATGGGCTATTTGGCAAGCTGGTTCGGCGACTATCGTTTGCAGTGCCGATGAGGGGGTTCTGCTCGCTCTGGATCAGAATTGCTTGACGTTTGGGTCAGAAATGGATGACGTGATCGGCCGATTTGTTGAGGTTTTGGATGTCGATTGAGTCAAGTATCAGTGACGTTCCACAGTACTTGTTGAACGTCATACGAACCTGACCCAAACGTCACAGTTGGACCAGAAACGAGGTGAACGATCGACATCGGATGGCACCCCAAGTCAAACATACTTTCCACTATAAAAATCAGATGCCAAGCTGAGATTAGTTGCTGTCAAACATCAGATCGTTTTGATTGCGCGCTACAACTGACCCAAAATCGTGGGAAAGAGCCCAT
The DNA here is from genome assembly GCF_056540425.1 of Ruegeria sp. AN6. Classification (NCBI taxonomy): domain Bacteria; kingdom Pseudomonadati; phylum Pseudomonadota; class Alphaproteobacteria; order Rhodobacterales; family Roseobacteraceae; genus Ruegeria; species Ruegeria sp. AN6. Next base: position 68,660 of record NZ_JBQFWR010000015.1, on the reverse strand, counting down.
TGCCGCGGTCGGCCAACCTTCGATCTCTCGCATGTGCAGTACGTCGCGAACCGCATATTCCAGACATTCAGGTCAAGATTGCGAGAGGCGGATTAGCGGGACAAAACTGACGTTCAACAAATCTAATTGAAGGTCGGCTTATTTGCGCAAACTAGCACAAATTTCACAGAACAGGTATCAGAGAAAAAACTCTGCCCGTTCAACTACCCAAACCATCGCGACCAGACTTGCGCACGCGGCAACGGCAGCGCGAGAGCTGACCCAGATACGGCCTGGTTGTTTACGCAGCAACAACACCAGGGGCCAGACCAATAGAACGATTATGACTTGTCCAGCCTCTACTCCAACATTGAAGGCCAGCAAGCTGTGCCAAACGTTTGGTGCATCAACTCGTAGAATTTGATGCAACATGAAGGAGAAACCAAATCCGTGCAGCAACCCAATCCCGGACGTGATGGCAAAAGCCTTCAGGTCGCCATGTCCTTTCTCTGGTGGCCAAACCGCTATCGCAGCAGCGTAGATAATTGAAAGTGCTATTGCCAGTTCGACAGTTGGGATGAACCACGCTCCGCTCGGCGCGAAGCCAAAAAAACCTAAAATCAGTGTTGCCGTGTGACCCAATGTAAACCCTGTGACGCGGGCTAATAGGCTGTGTAAGTTCAATGCACCGATGATCATGCAAAGCACAAACAGAACGTGATCGGGACCTACCAAAATATGTCGAGTACCTTCGACAAAGAAGGTCGAAGCGGCTGCGGTTGCTGATCCGGAAACTTCGACCGGGGTATGCATCAGGCCCCGCGCACGAAATGTCCGAACATCCTGCCCGTTATAGTCGAGGATCAGGTTCGCCGTTTCTTCTTGTTCAGGAAGCCCCGGATCAGAAGTGTAGGATAAACTGTATGCTCCAACCTCTCCCGTCACAAAGCGCAGATGTACGTCAACCATCACCTCACCAACATAAATCTCCTCGGTTGTTGGAAAAACATCTCTTGGCGCAAGTGCCGAGCGTGCCTCATTGAGCGTAGCAAACCCTGGCTCTTGCCCCAACGGATGTAGTCTTATCGAGACGATTTCTGATGTTTGTCGGTCACCGTCGATAGATAGCTCAAAGCTGTTTTCAGCAATACGAGCCAAGCCGGTTGGGTCTTTGTGAAATGCGGCCTGATCCAAGTAGTGCATGAGCACGCCATCTTCGATCACATTGTATGTGTACGGAGCCGGTGCAGGCAAACCGTCCGTACCTTCGGGACCGACGAGTTCTGCAACCAAATAAGGCATCGGAAGGCGCAAATAGACATCTAGGCCATCTTCCGAATGGGCAACATGATGGATACGGACATTCTGGTTTAGATTGAAATGCGCCTCTGCTCTGCCTGAACACAAAAAGATCATGGCAAACAGGAACGTTGTATAAAATAACCTCACGATAGCCACTGAATTACCTTCCTGTTTTGGCGCTAATAATCGTCAGGTCATCGAGCATCCAATGGTCGCCATGCCGCGAAACATCTAGCAAGCCACGATAAGAAACCGCTTGCCTATGTAGATGCCCCCAATGACCTCCGCTTACACGGGCAGTCCAATTGGCGAGAGCCTGATGCTGATTTCTGTCTTCGCCGGGCGTGAAGCTCTCGACATTCAGGTCTGAAATCGCTTCGACGCGAGCCATGGCACCAGAGGGCAAGGTAACTGACAAGCCACGACGCATTTCTGCTTGAACCTTGTCGCGATTAATTGCTTCGACATATGGCTCCATCGCACCTAAGGCATTATCATCTCGCGTCTCAAGCATCGTAGTTCCGATGTTGGTCACTAGCCCTTCTATGATTTGACGCGTCGCGATCTCATCCGGCTCGGGCGCTGTCAACGGGTTGTTCAGGGAATATGTGACGATCGCAGCGGCACCGAATGCTCCGGACAGGCCAAGCAAGATCAGACGCTGACTATTTGCACGCTGCAACGAGTAATAGGCGCATATCAAACACAGAAAACCTAAGCCGAACGCAAACGATGGCACCTGTGTTACACCCGCGACTTTGACGACAACCGGGCTCGTCTTTGGGTTTGTCCAAGTTTTCAGGTGATTGTTCCAACTTACAACTGGATCGGATGCATAAATCTGCGAGGGGACTGCCCCTGCCGGATCGGAGATGGTGATCGGAATAATATCCAGACCATCTGGAAAAAGTTCCCATGCCAGATCAACTCGGTTCGGCAAGGTCTCAACCGGATAGGAAAGGACAACGCCCAGTAACAGCGTCTTTCGGTTTGCCTCCGCCTCATCCGGAAGAACACGCAAGCCTTCGGCCCCAACTTCGATACGTGAGACCTGTACCGTTTCCGGTTTCATCGGCTTGCCGTCTACGGCGAGCGGGTTTCTATTCGCAAGAAAGTCCGATACGCCAGACTTGATCCTGGCGACATCATCTGGAGTTAATCGCTCTGCGCCTCCCAAGCCCAGATCGGCCCAAGTTTCGAAATCTTTCAAACGCAATATGATCTCGTGCCGGACGACACGCGGCTCCATGGCCAGGAACGACATCATAGGGGACTTGTGGTGACGGGTGAGATTTGGGTTTTCAAACTTTGTAAACCACGGATCGTTCCAATCTGGACGCATGGTCTCAGCCTGAGAAAGGTAACGATAGTCTGTCACCGGAACACCCATATGCTCGGCCACAACGCCAAGTGAAGCCAAGGGAATCCCGTCTGAATTTAGCGGGGGAATGAACGTGATCCGTTCAGGCTTGCCATTGAACGGAAACTCCATATCCACGTAAACGACATTTTCGCTGCGCGGTCGCGTTCGATACTGAGCGCTCGCTGCTGTTTGCCGGGTAATTCTAGGGCGCACATCAATCGTATTCGTTGTGCTGGTCAGTTCCTCTTCATCTGCCCAGACTTGAAGGTTTTGACCCGTACGCTCAGCCAGCGACCTACCCGAACCATCATCTGGAATGACGAAAATGGGATAGTCGCCCAAATCGACCTCAAGGATAACGCGAACATGATCAGGCTGTACCGAAAGCTCAACAAAGTTTGGGGCGGTTTCTCCGCCGTAGGGGGACACGAGGTCAGCAATCGATTGGTTAGCGCCAATCGCCCAACTTGCGAGCGCCGCGCCCACCCAAACCCATGTCTTGCTGCAATCGCCGACCTTAGAAATGAAACGCGACGGCAGCATAGATACCATTCTGGTCAACATCATAGGCAAACTCCCCGCCCGAGCGGTCAGTGGAGTAATCAATTCCATAGAACTGATAGCCAAACCGCAGGGACGTGTTCTCCCAGCCTTTCCAGTCGAATCCAGCCAGAAGCAGGTATTGCAGGTCGTCGCCATTCACGCCGAACCCACTCAGTTCGGCACGGCTAGCGAAACTCCATTTGTCGTTGATTTCCATGATGTAGCGAAGTGCAATCATTGGTTCGAACCATTCCTCTGTCCCACCCAACGTCATACCTGGGCCGGGGCCCGAAAGGTCGATCTCTTGTTTAAGGCGGTTCCACTGAACGCCAATTGCAGCGTCAGCTGCATAGCGTCGACCCGAAGCATTGACCCCGTTCGCAAATCGGTAGGCTCCCTGAACATTTACAAAGGTCTGCCGGACATCAACATCGACGTCTACTCGTCCGCCTGGCAGGGTTCCGTCTTCGCCAAGCCTTACATAGTACACTTCCGAGATGATCCCGAAGTCGCCGTTCCAGCCTTCGTAACGTACCGAAGCTGCGCCCTGTAGCACGTCCAGTACTTCGCTCAGACTCAGGTCCAGATCGACGCTTGTTCCATCTATAGTTGATGTGCCCGTAGTGCTGAGCGGAAGGAACAGATAAGGGGTAATCGAGTGCCGCCAACCACCTTCATCATCTTCAGAACGTGCAAGAGACTGGGCGTTGGCGGCATGAGATATCGCGACAAGCAACCAACCAACACAGACCAAATAGCGAGAAATCAATGAGGTATATCGCATAGAGAGTTCCGATCAGAATTGAAAGAACCGGCGCATGTTGAAGTCGCGCCGGTCAAATTTGATATTAGTTGTCACCCGGATACGGGAACTCCTGCCCCAAAGCTTCCGAAGCTTCTTCGTAGATGGGTCTCAAGACGTCATCGACATCGTCAAAGCCACCCTTTGTGAAATCGGAAAACTCCATCACCTCCGGAGAAAGTCCTACCTTCTCAGCATATGAGGTCTTGTCAGCAGGGTTCGGCGGCTCAGCTGGTGCAGCGAGCGGCGGCGCCCAAGTGTGCTCTTCTGTTGCCGCCATCCGAACCGTAATCGCGTCTTTCGTGACATTCCAAACCATGAAGTCATCTGCCAGGCTTAGCGGACCATCATAAGTGCTGCGTATGCGTTCGAAAACATTGTTAGTTGTGTCGAAGTCATTAAAGAAATGATAGGCGACCGCCATTCTTGGCTCAATATCGCTCATGACTTTTCCGAACGCTTCGGGCGCTGTATGTACCTGAGTTCCAACCAGTAGCGCGGATTCGGGCGTAAATCCCATTTTTGCCACAAGATCTGGAACCGCTACAAAGCATTCATGGATGGCGAGGTCAGCGTTCTTAGCGTATTCCTTGAACCACTTGTTCGGATAAGTGTCTGAGCTAAAAACAAATTTTAACCCATTCCATTCCAGTGCGTAGCTGATTGCACCATCAATTGAATGGATGGCTGGAAACGTACGAATTTGGACGCCATTTTCTTCGTAAATTACTTCGTTCTCTAACCTGTAATCGAACTCATTAACCTCCATTGAATAACCGCGGAAATCAGTGACGCCTGCACGACCTGCCAGATCCCATGTGAGCATTTTTTGCATATGATCTAGTGCATATGCAGTACCAAGTTCTTCTGATGGTCCACTTGGGCCCCAAACCCGCAACGGAATATTCCGCCCCATCAATGCGCCACCGATAAACAAGTCATGCAATGCGCCGAAATGGTCGGTATGAAGATGGCCGATGAAGACCTTGTCCAAATAATTGTACGGGATTTGAAGGGAGGAAATTCGCTCGGCCGATCCCGAACCAATGTCGAACAAGAACTTGTCTCCATTGCCCAGTTCCACAAGGAAACACGCAGCAGCCTGAGCAGCTCGCGTTGTAGGCATTCCAGTTCCACACGCGATGACCCGCATCTCGTCTTCGGCGAGATCTTCAGTATTGGGGTAGTACACATCGCGTGGACGATCACGTACCATTGTCGGAGAAACTTCCTCCGTTTCCTGCGCGTATGCTGCCGAAGGAGCGACTACATCTATTAACGCATCAGTAATCGCTTGAGGAGAAACAGCCCAAGCGCCAAATATCACACCAATTGCGAAGTGCTTGCTAAGTCTTCTGTAGTTCATACCTTGGGCCATGTTTAATCCTCCAGTCGCTTAATAGATTGGCAAGCTGGTACTGCGGAGTTTCGCGCTCCGGCTCGCTGTTTTGGTTACAATGTTATGGTTTAAGAGACATTCACGTAAGTGACTCACGGTGAATAACAGGGTGACTCACGGGCCATTAAATGCAAAAATGCGAATGTGGCACGACAATTTAAAAACATCTCGGGCGGTCAGAAGCGCGCTGCCCTTGGCAGGTTGCTTGCCGACGCTCATTTGGATGGATCCGATAGGCTTCAGGCGTTCCTGACGTACATCGTCGACGAAGAGCTCGCTGGCCGGGGAGATCAAATTCGAAGCAAAACTATCGCTCAAGATGTATATGACCGCGATACTTCAGAGGGGACCGATCCGGAAAACATCGTTCGCGTCGATGCACGGCGGCTACGTCAGTTCTTGGAACTGCATTACGAGGGTATCGGAAAAGATGATCCGGTACGACTGTGTATCGATAGCGGTGGATACAGGCCGCGGTTCGAAACTGTCTCAGAAACCAGAGCGGTATCAATCTCAACAGAAGCCAAACGCTTTGGACTGCACATAGGGGCGTTTACCATTGGGGCCATCGTTGGTGCGTTGGTCGCAGTCGGTCTTGCCCAAGATGGACAGGAAACTGCTTCTGCCGAAGTGGGTGGCATAGCTGTAAATGACTCGAACGCGTACATGCAGCGCGTGGCAATTTACGAAAAATCCCCAGCTGCATTACAAGCATTCAATTTGGCGGAACAAGCGCGGACAATGATATTTCCGATCTTCGACCGACAACGCCAGCTACTGGTTCTGTCCGTATTCGAAGGCGTGATTGAGATCGATCCAGAATATTTCGGTGGTTATGCTGGTGCTGCGCAGGCACTCGCGTCCCTTGCGGTGATAACTCCGCCGTCTGACGCCAAGACCGAATATGCTGATGCCGCCATGAAGCTGGCGAACCAAGCGGTTAGCCTAGCCCCAGACCAAGCCTGGAGCCAGTCTGCTAAAAGCTGGGCCTTTTTCGCCAATCGCGACTATGACGCCGCGCTACAACTCAGTAGACGCGCATCAAAACTTGACCCGAATGATGGTGCTGTACTCGACTTTCTTGGTGCTGTGGCCATGTTCTCGGGCGAATTAGAGGAAGCAATTGCAACGGCTGACAGACTTTCTCTGCTAGGTTCCAGTAACCAACGATTTGCTAACAGAAATATCTCGGGCGCGACTTACTTTCATCTTGGTGAATATGAAAAGACCGTAGAGCGCTTTGAGGAGGCAAAGCAACTTGGCGATCCGCTCAGCGCTCCTTCGCTTGCCTACGTTACGGCAGCGCTATCAGCCATGGGGCAAGATTATGCGGCTAAAGCCAAACTGGCTGAACTTGAGCGTGCGTGGCCGGATGCGCCAATAGGTGCAATGCTCAAAAGCATCCACAAAGATGTCGAGAACGCAGAAGCGGTGCTACGCGAGTTACGAAAACAAGGCTGGGTAAGCCCAGTACGATAGGGTGATTCATAACAGCGGGTAGCAGTGCCAAGGTCATAATAGTTTCTGCTGGCGCCGGTACTCAGATCGACACTCAAATCACCGGTGCGGAGTCGAGTTCGATATCAGAAAGTGAGATAAGGGACGTTCGCTCAGTCTTCGCAAAGTCCGCTTTCTACGCGTTCCCGACCTTAGGCGATTGACGTCGAACGACGGCTTCGTCCGCGGACTGTGAGTTCGCAAAAGCCCCGAGTTTGCAGTCGCTGCGAATGACGGCTTTGGCGGGCCGCACTGCAGCATCGCTAATCCTCGGACAATGGCAGCAATGGGCCGGGCGTGTAGCCTTAGATTGGAGGTACGGCACGTACGGTGGCCAACTGTCTGGCCGCTACCCTTTCGCGATGTATCATATACAGCCCCGCACTGATAATGATCGCAATGCCAAGCAGGCTAAGCGTGTTCGGGAAGTCGTTGAAGACAAGATAGCCGAACAAGGTCGCGACCGGCAGCTCAAAATACTGCAGCGGTGCCAGCGTGACGGAAGGCGCAAAAGACAGCGCATAGGTCATCATCATGTGGCTCACCGTCGCGAAAAAGCCAGCGCCCAAAAGCCACAACAGCGCGATGTCTGTCGACCAAACGGGATCAAACAAATCAGAGCCGGAACCTCGCGCAACAATTAGAGCTGGAATGCAAAACAGGCTGGCGATCAGGCCAGTGTGGAATTGCAGGGTCACAGGGTGCACCCGACGCGACAACCCTCGGGTCACAAGAATGTAGAAAGCGAAGGCAACCGCCGTGCCAAGCGGAATAATGGCAACCACGCCGAAAGCTGTGAAACTGGGCTGGATAACGAACAACACCCCAACAAACCCCACAAGCGCCGCGCTAACGCGACGCGGGCCGACGTCTTCACCAAGATAGAACTTGCCGACCAACAAGACGATGAAAGGGGCAACGAACACGATTGCCAGCGCGTCGGCAAGGGGCATCACCCGGATCGCGGCAATGAAGCAAAATGTTGCGAACACCAGCAGCAATGAGCGGAATACCAGCACCATCAACTGACCTTTCGCCACGCGCAACGACAGTCCCATTATCCAGATGAAAGGCGCCATTAGCGCGCATTGCACCACAAACCGAGCAGCCGTGATTTGCCCAACCGGCACACTGGTCGACGCGAGTTTCGCAGACACATCCAGCAAAGGAGCAGTTAGGCAAAATCCCAGCATCAGCGCAACGCCAACAAGGGTGCGATCCGGAGATTGAGGTATGGTTTCAGCAGAGGTCATCTTTTCATTTAGAGATGTCGCCAAATACGTGTCTGTTCTCAATACGACGACAGGCAAAAATCATGCAATCCACGAGTTCGGGTGGGTTAGGATTTGCACTCGCGGCGAATGCCTCCTCGGACGGGCCGAACAGCCGCATCAGGTGGCCGGGTCAAGGGCAGCTAAGGGCCGGCTTTTCCAAGTTTTCTCTCGACGATGAGTTACTTGAGGTCGGTACCGCCATGGAGATTGGAGGGCATCCTTTGTGCTTGTTTCGAAAGCCGCGTCCTAGTCAGGGCTCAAAATCGAATAAATCAGCTACTACGAAGCGGAGGTGTTAATTTCAAACGTGGCCCACGGTACGGACGGGCAGCGTAGTTTTTGCGACCTGGTTGGGCCTTGCGTTTCTGGCGCTTCGCCGGTTTCGGGTTACAGTGAACCATGTGGCGCAGACCCCAGCCGGAATCCCGGCTCTCGCCTCCACCTTGGTTTACCTAAGCCCCGAGGGAGCAACCTGATATCGGAGGTATGAATTCTATTCACATTCCTGTGTCAGCCCTATGCAGACAGATGTCCAGCCGTCAGGATTGCGCATCCACCGACCGGAGATGCCAATGCGCCGTCTTGTCCTGTTCGCCTTTCTCTTCGTCGCCGGTACAGCGCTCGCCAGCCCCGAACGCTGGGAACTTGAGTGGCCGCAGACCAATTTCAGCCGCAGTGCGGTCACGGATTGGTCCGAGATTCAGTCCGGCGGCCCGCCCAAGGACGGAATCCCTGCGATCAATGATCCCAATTTCTTGCGCACCTCTGACGAAACGAGGCTGGGTAAACGCGAGCCGGTGATCACGCTTGAGATCGACGGGGCCGAGCCTCGGGCCTATCCAATACGCTATCTAATATGGCACGAGATTGTGAATGATAGGGTCGGCGGAATCCCGGTGGCCGTCACCTATTGCCCATTGTGCAATTCCGGCATGAGCTTCGATCGGCGCACCGCTGCGGGCACACTCACATTCGGCGTCTCAGGCAAGCTGCGCCATTCCGACATGGTGATGTATGACCGCGAAACTGAAAGCTGGTGGCAGCAGGCCATCGGCCGTGCCATCGTCGGCGATCTGACAGGCACCGAACTGAAGACCCTGCCCACTTGGATGGAAAGCTGGGAAGAGTTCAGCAACCGTAACCCAGATGGGCTGGTGATGAACGAACCGGCCTATAATCGCGACTATGGGCGCAACCCTTATCGCGGCTACGACACCCTGTCGCGGCCTTTTCTCTATTCCGGTGAAAACCCGCCACATGGTATCAGCCCACTGGCGCGCTTGGTCCGCGTCGGCGACAAAGCCTGGACTCTGGAGAGACTGAGCGCAGAGGGCGAGATCTCTGAGGCCGGGATAACGCTCTCCTGGCGCGCGGGGCAGGCCTCGGCGCTCGACACCGGGCTCATCGCCAAGGGGCGCGATGTAGGTTCCGTCCGGGTGCGTAACGCATCGGGACAGGATATCGCCCATGATGTCATGTTCGCCTTTGCATTCCACGCCTTCTGGCCGGAAGGCAGATGGATGCTGGCCGACGGGGGATGAACGTACCGGGCCCTGCATCGCCAGCGACTTCCCGGTCACTCTTCGCTGGGGGATTGTTAGATAAATCCATCTGATACCAACTGGGAGGGTGTTTTAGAACCAGCCGCCTCCATTAGATTGGCAAGATTAAATAAAACCAAAGAGTTTTGGATCTATATGTAGCAGTCGGGCGAAGTTCAGGAATCAAATCCGCCCTTTTTCGGTGGGTTTCGCCGCCGCAAGAATCGAAAATCCGAGACGTTTCACACTTTGTGCAGCTAAAGCGTCGGGCGATTTCATTGAGCCTTGTCTAGCCGTAGTATTTGGCGATAGAGGTCCATGATGTCCAAGTTCATTGCGACGATCCATCAGCATATTTTGCGTTGCAGTGAACGACAGGAAAGCAGGCTGCAACCTCAGAAACAGAGTGAAGTGAGTAACGGTGGGAATGAGCCGTCCCCACGCTGCAAGGCTAAACAAAAGGATGAATTGCTGCGTTGCATCCGAGGTCCGTAGCGAGCCCAAAGTGGTAGTAGCTATTTCGTCGCAAACACCTATTGCGCAACTTCGGCATCAGGTTCCAATGGGTTTAAGGACTATTTAAAAAATGGAAATTTGGGCGGTGGGAATCGCTGGGAACTCTGCCCTCAATTTTATGGCCAGCACATGCTCGCGTCTCGCTCAAATACGATATTCTCGACGGGAACCGTCTGATCTGCAATGATGCTCGTACTGCTTATGTTTTGCAGAGGGGGGAATTATGTTTGATTTTTCGTTGAAATTCGCCGCCCTGACAGCAAGCAATACTGCGCTTATTGTTGGTGTGTTGACGGCGAGTTCTCAGGCTCAGGTCCGTGAAGAAAGTCGCGCAATGGTGTTGTTGCGCTCACTACCGACGCTCAGCGCAAGCCACAGCGTGGCTATAGTCGAGTTGGATCCAGAGTCCGAAGATTTTGGCAAAATTATCAGTGAAGTAGAGCAGCCGGAACTCGAGCATCCGCTTCACCATCTTTACTACAGCCCTAACGGACGGCTTTATTCCACTGGCCTAGATCCCAAATGTAGTCTTGCGGAGATCGGATTGGCGCGTGACTCAACCGGCGCGCCCGAAGTGACCCGCATTCAGTGCCTCGACACTGCCGGCCAGATGGTGGGCGAAGACATCATGTGGACCCGGTCAAACGGAACTGAGTACATGTTTGTCACTTTCATGGGCGGCCTTGGCCAAGCCGATGGCGGTACGGTTGGCGTGTTCGACGCGCAGACCAATGAGGTCATCAAGGTGATAGAGGCGCGGAAAAGTGAAGTTGGGGAAAACGCGCCTTACATCCTGTATCCACATGGCATCTCGGCCTTTGACGACAGGATGGTTGTAACTTCCACTGTCCACCCAGATCTCGCCACCGGTGTTGGCAATACGGTAACGATCATCGACCTCAATGCGCTCGAACCGGTCCAGACGATTGAGGTGCAAGGTGAGATGCCAGTCGGTTTCCCGTCTTCGCCCGTCGAAGTGTTGTTTGCGCGACCGTCGATCCACGAAGACATCGAACCGGCAGTGCTTGTAAATACCATGTTCGGCTTTGAAACATGGTCAATTCCGTATGACGCCGAAGCTAAAACTTTCGGGCCAGCCGAAGTGGTCTACAGCGGTGTCCAAAACGGAACTGCGGTGCCACTCGAATTCTACGGCAACGACACTGAGTTGTTTATCAGTCACGCGCTTCCGGGCGTGGTGAAACGATATGATCTTTCAAAGCTGCCCAAGCTGGTTTCGTCAGGACCAGACATCGTCGCCGATGCAGGTGCGCACCACATGATCTTTTTCACCACTAAGTCAGGACGTGAGGTGATCGCCATCCAGAACAATCTTCTCAATCTTGGCGACGCGAAAGCAAACGACCCGACAGATGTGGACTTTATCGCCGGACTCAACGCACACACGATAACCGTCCACGACCTTGCCACCGGCGAACGGCTAGCCACGGTGAATTTCCGTGAGCGCTACAAAAAAGGTGTCGACAATGTCGAAGGGCTTTTTGGCGCAGGGTTCGTTCACCACCACTGAAAAGCGCCAAAACATCAAAATGAAACTCGGGATCGCCGGGCTTTGCCTGGCGATCTTTATTGCATTACTGTCTGCGTTTTGGATCTCACGATCTCCTCCTGTGCCGACAGCCATCGCAGATTTCAAAGCACCATTTGTGTTTGGCCGTTTTTCGATCCCGGAAGATAACCCTCTGACAGAAGAAGCTTTTCAGCTTGGCAGGCGGTTGTTTTATGATCCCATGTTATCCGGCGACAACAGCATGTCTTGTGCAACATGCCATCAACAGGAGCGCGCCTTTACGGATGGCCAACCAGTCGCCTTGGGGCATGGCGGAAAGGAGCTTGCCTTCAACAGCATGAGCCTTGCCAATCTTCTTTGGGGACCGCGCCGGTTTTTCTGGGACGGTCGAAGTCCGACGCTGGAACACCAAGCACTGCAGCCATTGATAAATCCGGATGAAATGCAGCAACCGCTGGACGAACTTGTCCGCGAGCTAAAAAGCGCGCCTGAATATCCCGAGATGTTCTGGAAAGCCTACGGCGAGGTGTCGGAAGAGAACGTCGCCCGCGCGCTGGCAACCTTTATGCGAATGTTGATTTCCGCGAATTCCAAATACGATCGATATTTGCGTGGCGAACTGCGTCTTTCGCCGCAAGAAGAGCACGGGCGCAAACTGTTCATGGCGCATCCAGACGTTAAGGTCTCTTTGCGTGGCGGAAACTGCATCGACTGTCACAGTCAGTTCGTGACAGCTGGATTTTCGGATGGCTGGGATGGCTTTATCAACAACGGCCTTGATGCAGAACAGAACCTGGGCCGCGGACTTGAGGCGGTGACCGGTGACATCTTGGACCGGGGAAAGTTCAAGACGCCGACACTTCGAAACATAGCGGTTACAGGGCCTTACATGCACGATGGCCGGTTCGCGACCCTTAGCGAAGTGCTCACGCATTACAATTCCGGCATTCAGTTTAGCGATACACTTAGCCCTTTGATCCTTGAAGCGGATAATACCGTCGTAGATCCCATTGCTGCACACGGCCTCGGCCTCGCGCCCAAAGAAGTCGATGCAATTATCGCGTTTCTCCACACTTTGACGGATGAGGCATTTCTGACGGAGCCAAAGTTTTCAAGCCCATTTGAGGAAGAGACACAATGAAACGCCTAAACAGACTCAGCATCGTCGCCGTTTCCACTTTGGTCCTAGCAGCCATAATAGTTTTTGCCTTTGATTTTCGAACGAAACCCAGGCCGCTGAAACTGATTTTTGTAGCCGAAGCAAATGGCGAGCCGATTGAATTCGATACCTTCGCTTACACCAATCCCGGCGGAACAGAGATGTTCCGCCTTCGTGATTTCCGTGTCTACATCTCCAACATCAAACTGGCTGACGGTGACAAGGTACATGTCGTAGAAAACAGCTACCATTTGTTGAGGTTTGACCGCAGCACGCCGCAATTCAATGTGGTACTACCGAAAGTGCCTTTGCGACAGATATCAAGAATTTCGATGTCCATTGGGATTGATGAAGCCGCAAACGGGTCTATCGAGGTACGAGGCGACCTTGATCCCAATAACCGCATGGCTTGGAACTGGAACATCGGCTACAAATTTGTTCTAGTCGAGGGGGCCATCCAAATGGACGGGGCTGTAATGCCATTGGTCTACCATGTCGGCTTTAACGAAAATCGCCGGGATCTCGACTTTGTGGCGCCAACTTCCGTTGAACGGGATGAAAACAGACCGCTGACATTTTCCGTGGACGTCATGAAACTCTTTTCCGGAGAGGATGTCATCGACATGACCGAACTACAAACCGTAAAGATGGACAGATCCGACGCGGCACTCTTGGCAACGAATTACGCCCAGATGATTAATCCCACCTGGGGTGATTAATGGTGAACCTTGAGGAAAACTCACCAACAGGCGTCCGTCGAGTGGCTAGGTGACTCAGTTATTCAGAAGTAACGGGTCCATCCTGTAAAACGACATGCCCTATGATGTCTGCTTTCTCCGCAAAGCAGTCCTTGGCGCCTGATTTGACCACGTCTGCTGCATGCACCCGAGGTAAATTCTGGTTCCGTTATAAATGCCTGCACTCAGCCTGCTTCAGGCACATCACGAATTGCATGAAATGTCGGCCTATGCGTTTTTTGAATCTCCACAGTATGTGGATAGGGAATGGAAACATCGTTTGCATCAAAGGCCAACTTGACGGCTTTAGTGATTGCGAATTTCAGTTCCCAGTAGTCATCGGATTTACACCAAGGCCGCGCGGTAAGATCCACAGAGCTTTCGCCTAGGTTTGTCACGCGCACCCACGGCTGCTCCGGGTCATCCAAAACGCGTCCGTCTGCATTTGCTACTTCGAGAATGATCTCAGCTGCCTTATCAGGGTCATCCCCGTAATCGATACCAAAAACCAAATCGACCCGACGTTTATCAGAGGCCGTGGAATTCAATATCACGTCACCCCAAACCATGGAATTCGGTATTACAATGACCTGATTATCTGGCGTCAGGACAGTGGTTGAAACAATAGAAACGGACTTGACCGTTCCGGAAGTGTTTCCGGCTGTAATGTAGTCACCTTCATCGAACGGATTGTTAATCATTAGCATTACACCAGCTGCAAGGTTCCCAAGCGTTTCTTGCATTGCAAAGGCGAGGACAAACGAGCCACCTCCGACGATTGCGAATAACGCCGTGATGTCGACGCCCAATGAAGAAAGCACCACGAGGAATCCAATTCCCATCGTAAGCCAATAGATTACCCTTGCTAAAAACGCGGGCATCAGCTTCGGCATGCCCCGCATCCGCCTAAACACACGCAACGAGAAGGTCGACATAGCTTTGGCCACGACAAAAAGTGCAAATAACGACGCGGAAAGCGAGATCATGCTGATCGCAAACTTGCCGCCACCATCAGTTGATCTTACCCATGTGAGAGCTTTTCTACCCAGGTCTTCCCAACTGGAACTCTGCGTTTCATCGGCGATGATGGCACTTCGGTAAGCACGGTATGTGCCCACTTCCATTTCATCACCATTCTTCTTTTCCAGACTCTCAACAACCGCCGAAAATCGCTTGAATGCCTCATTGCGATCTTCAGAGAGATGTAGGATGCGGTCGAAGTCGGCTTCTGACGTGCCATCACCCTCGTTTGCAGCCGCGATAGTCGCCTCGACCACGGCTTTGGTTTTCTCGCGCGCGATTTCTTGCCAGCGCACAGCAAGAGAAGATAGCTCATCTTTGGTCAATGGTATTAGCTGAAGCTCAAACTCCTCCAATTCGACTCGGGGATCGTCGAACCCCGAAGGATACGGCACTTCTGCCTTCTCAATTTCTGAGGTTGGACTTGCTTCCGGTACTGATTGCTCGTTCGCAAAAATAGGCGTTGGCAATCCTGCGGCCAGAGTCAGCAGAAGAGGTGCAAGAAAGCACAAGGCTAATCTTGACCAAATTGATGTACCGGAAGATTTCATTAGTACTTATCCATATTCGATTGTTTTTTCTGGCCGCGAAACAAGGCCCGCAGCGGCGTGACACCAGATACCGCAAGTAAAGCAGTCTTTGTTCCGCCATGACGGGCGTAAGCTTTTTCCTAGTCGTTGTGATTATTTCGGTCGTCGCGGCGCTCCTCTGCGCGGTCCTGCGCGTCCTCGAAATTGTCCTTCTTGATCGCGCCGCTCACGGCGCCAACTGCCGCGCCGGCAGCAGCCCCGCCAACGACGTTCTCGCCAGCAATGGCAGCGACGGTGGCACCAACGACCGCGCCTTTGACGGCTTGGTCCGCGACGTAGTCAGCCTGAGCCGTCGCTGCCATTGTGACCAGAATTGCCCCTGAGATCGGAGCAATAACGAACTTCTTTGTAGAGTTTTTCATTGGTTACATCCTTGTTCTACCCAAGCAACCACTGCGGTTGCCTTGTGTTATCGAACTAGGTGGGACCACCGCCTGCTATCTTTTGCCGTCGGGACAAGGTTTTGCGGATACTGGACACTCTCTGCTATTTGGGGATTTTCAGCTGTATCCACTAAAGTGATATTTGCACTTGCGCGCCTTCGTTTCTTAGATCTGCTGTTTCAAGAAACTGAAGATTTGACATCGCATGGTCCGTTGGTCGTGCTAGCTTAAGATTGCTCACATCATTTGGAGGAGCATTCTAGAATGCGAGTTGTCTTTACGGTTCTAAGTGTTTCAGTGCTTCTTCCTGCCCTGGCTTATTCCGTAATTTGGGGAACTCTCGCTCTATGGTTCAAACTTCCCGGACCCGAGTGGCTGAAGTGGGTCGTTTGCGGTGGTTTCGCAGTCTTCGGCATGGGAACGCTAGTCGCAATGTTTACACGGGCGCGGTGGCGCTGGCTCGTTGTTTTCGCAACAGCTCTTGTTGCACTGAATTTGTGGTGGAACACGCTGGTTCCGCCGTCCGCGGGAAATTGGTCTCCGGAGGTCGCGCAACAGGTAACAGGGTCAATCGACGGGGACATCTTAACACTAGAGAATGTACGGAACTTCGATTGGCGAAGCGAAACCGACGTGACGGAGACATGGGAAACACGCAGTTACAATCTCTCGCAGATTGAGACAGTGGATCTTTTTATGTCGTATTGGGGCGGGCCATCCATGGCGCATATGATTTTGAGCTTTGGCTTCAAAGACGGGCGGTACCTTGCTTGGTCAAATGAAGTCCGTCGAGAGAAGGGGGTTTCTTTCTCGCCAGTTGCTGACTTTTTCAAAGCGCACTCGATTGCAGTTGTGGCGAGCGAAGAAAAAGATGTTGTCGGCTTACGCTCGAACATTCAGGGCGCTCGCGTTCAGATTTTTAGACTCAGAACAGTGCCTGGGAATCGTAGGAAACTTCTCGAAGGGTATGTTGCAGCGGCGAACGGGGTCGTAGAAAAACCGCATTGGTTTAATTCGGTGTTCACCAATTGCTCACGTACAGTGGTCCAGATCGCACGGCATATTGGCATCAAAATACCGATGGATTGGAGAATCATTGTCAACGGGTATTTCCCATATTTTCTTTATGATCATGGGGGCATGAACACTGATCTATCGATCGAAGAGATATTTCGATTGGGGGATATCACTGAGAAGGCTGAGGCCTTCGGCTTGGTGGACGGCTATTCGGAGGCCATACGAGTAGGTGTCCCCAATCCTTAAAAGATGATATTTACTAGATGCACTTACAATCACATTGGATGCGTCAAATAGGGCTGCTCACATGACCAAAAAAAGCGAAGTGTTAAAGCTCACTCTGCTCATTTTGGGTCTAATGGTTCTGGTTAGTGCGTGTTCACGACCTCCTGAACTGGTCGGGATAGAAAATCCTGAGGTTAGCATTGAAGACCAAGCTGGAGTGAAGAAGCAAAAAATCTTTATGGCGACGACTAGGGCGGCAACAGGTGTGCAGGGTGTTTTTTTCTCCGGAGACAGAGCAAAAGAAGTCGGTTTGGCGTCGGTCGATGTGACAATTCCTCCAACGCATGAGATTGGCGAATTGAAACGACCCAAGAAGTTGCCCCCTGATCCGAGCAAAGAGTTCACAATAATAGACCCTATTGTCTATTCCAGCGATGCAAGGTTTATTTCTGCGGTAAACAAGGAATTGAACTCTCGCCCACCTTCTAAACGCACAATCCTTTTCTTTGTGCACGGCTATAATAACACTACCACTGATGCACTTTTGAGGCTTGCGCAGTTCGTTGAGGACTCTGGATACGAAGGAGTGCCCATTTTAATGTCTTGGGCGTCCTCTGCTCAGACAACTGGGTATGTCTACGACTTAAACAGCACGCTGATTGCACGCAGTAAACTTCCTGAACTTGCGAGTGTTCTTCAACAGACCAACGCTACAAGTGTCAATATCTTCGCTCATTCGATGGGTTGCCTTTTAACTATGGAAGGTATTGTCAATTCCGTCGAGACTGGTCGCGCGCGAGGCATCACGAAAGTTGAAAACATCATGCTTGCTTCGCCAGATATCGATATCGACTTATTCAGAAGCCACATGGAGGCGATCCCCCAGTCGATCACCGAGAAAATCTTCATTTTGACGTCAGAAGATGACAGTGCTTTGAAATTCTCACGCCGATTGGCAGGTGGCGTCCCTAGGGTTGGGGCATCTGATGCGGAGGAACTTGAAAAAGAATTCGGAGTTCTTGTCATAGACCTATCCGACATTGAGAACTCCGATTCTGGAAGCCACAGCAAGTTCACTGGGTCGCCGGAGGTCGTGCAGTTGATTGGGTTGGGTCTAAATTCAGCGAGCAGATTTGGAACCAGTTCAGCGCCTCCAATCGAACGGATTATGGCAAACTCACCCATTAGAGTGTTTGACTGACGCTAAAATACTATTTGTTCGCCGATCTGGCGACCTGTGATCAGGTATCTATAGACTTCTTGCAAAGTTGCTCGATCGAGTCGTCCGTTGGCCTGAAGCAATTTGCGAAGCATGTCGCCTTCGATCAATGAGGCGTTCACGACAAGGCGAACCATCGGGAGCGGTGGCAGTTTGGATACTAGACTGAAACGTCATCGGGTCAATCAAAGCTCCCGCGCCGACGGAAGCTTGCACACTCGCAGCGCGGGAACGCCCGATTTGCAAAGAGGGCTATGCATACCGGGTACTGGGAATACGGATCAATAGATAGCCCAGACCACAAAAAGTCAGCGCTTTTACTGCAAGGGATGGTAAGAGCGGGCGGCCGTAGGGCATTCAATATTTACGTTGTGTGTCGCTGATCTGATCGACGAAGCTGAGCAACTGACTAAGTGAACCTCCTGGAGGTGCAGCGTGGGCCGCCGCAACGGAGGGATAGGCCAAATGTTGGATGAACATGGAGGCCGCGTCTGTGCCAGATGGCGGCAAGATTCAGCGATCTACGCTTTCGTACGACGGCTGGCAGGTGGGACGCGACTATGTTCCAATTCAGCCGCAATTTGCGGGTCTTGAACCATCACGGCGTTGAATCGCCAGACCACGCCATACCGACCGGGCAGGAACTCTGTGGACCACCGGGGCACAGAAGAAACACGCCAGCAACAGAAGCCAATTAGTCGATTTTAGTCGCTTCCGACTTTCTGAACACCAACAGTGTTACAAAGAGACCGCCTATCAGTAGCATATGCGCCGCCGCTGTTACGCCGAACACGAAGTAACTGCCGACCATAAGCGAGAAAATTGCGCTCCACATCCATGCCAACATTTGCATCAGCAAATGGGCCACGGGTAAGGACTGATTTCTTAGTGGGTTTTTGGTTTCATCCATTACCGAAGCCCATGTGGTTTTCACGTCTAAACTATTGGTCATGATTTTCCTCCCAATTCCAATTAATTCGTGATCTCAGTTCCACTGAGCATAACTGGAGTGTTCGCTGCTAGTGGAGCAGCGGGATCAAATTACAAGACAAACCGTTCGTGATTTGTGATATTGCTAATACGTACAATTCAGACGGTTGGACCGAAAAAAAACGGCGCCCGAGGGATGGGTGGTACGCGCAGGTTACAGGTTTGGGGTGCATGTGACAGCCGGCAAAGCCCGGATTGGATTCGCAACTCGCGCCATCAACTGGACCGGAGGGACGGATCGTTAGCAGCGCGGCTAATTCCGAGTGATGGATACATTTTAGTTAGGGTGAGCCTCAATACCGCGATTTTTCCTGATAGCTGCAAACCAGCGTTGAAGTCACTTCCTCAACTGTAAACTCAAGGCCGGAGCGATTTCGTTGGTCAAGACAAACAGCATGGGGAAGAAGGTCAAAAGACGAGCCCGAAAATCCGCGTAGCACAGGCTATCGGCATACCTTGGTACGTCGGAAGAAAACATAAAGACACTTAACTTTTTAACCAATTTCTTCGCGGACCCGGCCGCTGAGATCGTCGGCGCTTAACGACCAACATTCCGCTGGTTGGTCCGATTTGACTGGTCCGAATTTACCTGACAGCACCGTTTCCTAAATAGTTGGCCAGACAACAGACAATGCCCCCTTTAGGCAGCACAAGCCAGTACTTCGGAATGAAAAGTGTTCTTTGCTTCAACGACTTCAGCTATGTAAAACGGCAGAGGTGTCTAAGCATGTGTTTCTCATCACAAGCCAGTTTTGTAGCCGGCGCAGCAATCATAGCCTGCAGTGGTCTTACGATACGTTTGGCGTTGCAAATGGGCGAACGATTTCTTCCGCTAGCCAGCTTTCCACTTTTCTTTGGGATTCAGCAATTGTCCGAAGGCTTCTTGTGGGTGTCCATTGACAACCCGTCGGCAAACCCTTCTTCGGCAGCTGCGTTGACGTTTCTCTTCTTTGCCTATTTCTTTTGGCCGTTTTGGGTTCCGCTGTCCGCGGCTTCGATTGAACGTAACCGGCGTCGCAGGCTCATATTCCAAGGGATTTGCGGAATTGGTTTTTGCTTAGGCTTGTTGCTTTACTTACCAGTATTGTTGTCACCAGCAAACCTAGATATTGGCCTAGCTCAACACTCCATTCAGTATGAAAACATAGAAACGTTCCCGTCCGAAACTACGAGGAACTTTGCACGTGTTTTCTACGCTTTGGTGATCTGCGTTCCGCTTGTGGGATCGAGCGATAAAGGCTTACGAGGTTTCGGGTATCTAATTGTCGTTTCCGTTGCTTTGGGGTTCTTCTTTGCTTCTCATGCCTTCACGTCAATCTGGTGCTTCGTTGCGGCAGGTTTGTCTGCCTACATCTACTTCGTTCTAAAGTTTCACTATTGGGAGGCAGACCGCTTAGGTGGAGCTGCCGAAGGTTGAGGGACATTTTGAAAAATGCGTTTAAGTGCGGGCAGGGGGTTTCACTGGAAAGCCGTCATCCGACAGTTTTTGTCAGATGACCGCGTTGAGCTCATAGCGAACGACGCTTAGGTTGCCATCAACGTCAGCGATGAGTAGAAAGCGGACTTTTCAAACTTTGAAGAACGATCATTGCGAATCTTTGCCGAGACCTTTTGGAGCAACCGCTATTGGGAACTGGCTGGATATGCTTTTGATCTAATTTGCTGTTCTGCCGAAATCTCGCGCCTGTTGCAGGTCGCTTTGATTGCAAAGTCAGGCGATGGTCACTGTCCCGAATTGGTTTTCGCGATACTGCAAAGCAGATCAACATGTCGATCCAACCAATCCTCGTCCAGTGCTTCGTGACGTATGAGCTTGCGGAAATAAGGTGCCGCGACTGCTAGTTCTATAAGCTGTTCAACCGGAACATCCGCGGCGATCTCGCCGCGATCTATTGCGGCTGCAAATACTGCTTCAACACTTGCGAACCTGTCTTTCATGAATTCAGTGATCACCAACCGCGCTTCTTCGTCGGTGGACGCAGCAGCGACCACCTGAGGCGCGATTTGGCCCCATGGTGTGTCATTCAAGGCTCCCATCAGTACGCCGAGTAACCAGCGCAGGTCAGATCGCAGCGGGCCATCGGTTTTGGGCGGTATGTTCGGCGGTGTTGCGATGCGCCTGAACGCTGCATCACGCAGACAACGCGCATCTGGCCAGTGCCTGTAAAGTGTGCTGCGCGAAATGCCAGTTGCCTTCGAAACTGCACCATGAGTTACGTGCAGTACGCCCTCATCCCTCAGTATCCTTTGCGCCGCATCAAGCGCGGCCTGCCGTGTGGCGATCAGCCTAGGATCTTCTTTCAATCACCCCTCCTGTAGAACATTTTGTTGCGCAGTAGAACATTTTGTTCTATAAGCATGGCCAGCTAAAAGCTAAAGCTCAATACTCGATTTCGCGAACACGTCTTTTCAAAATAGGAGCGTATCAATGTTTAAAGTGGCAGCAACCCCGCTGGCGGTACTCTTAACGATGGGCGCGACAACCGCATTGTCCGAGAGTGGCAGCTACGAGCTGGATCCTGGACACAGCCAGGTATTGTTCAGCTACGACCACATCGGTTTCTCAGAAACGTTTGGAATGTTCTCAGGTTTTAGCGGCGAGATAGAGTTCAACGAAGATGATCCGTCTGCGTCGTCTGTCACAGTGTCTATGCCTGTAAAATCCATGATCACGGGCTGGGATGCCCGTTTGCAACACTTCATGTCCGATGACTTTTTTAGCGCGAGTGACGGTGACGTGGTCACATTCGCCTCAACCAGCATTGAAGTGACCGGGGAAAACACCGCGGATATTTCTGGCGACCTGACCATGAATGGCGTCACCAAACCTGTTGTTCTGGAAACAACGCTTAACAAGTCAGCGCCATACCCGTTTGGTCCGAAAGAGGGCACGCCGACCTTGGGGCTGGCTGCCACGGCGACTATCGTGCGGTCTGAATTCGGACTTGGGGCATTTGCGCCAGCGGTGAGCGACGAAATAGAGCTCTTGATCAATATCGAAGCATTAAAGGCTGAGTAATGTGTGCAAGGGCGCTGATACTGCGCTGAGCGCTCATTCTCAACTTTTGACGGGCTGGCAACAAAATGAATGTGTTCCTTAGACTACTGGCGGTTGCTGCGATAGCGGTGGCGTTGACGTGCCCGTTGGCATTCGCACAAGAGCGCTCCTTGCCGGAGCGCACCTCACCCCGCCCTGAAACGACAAGCGGAGTACCGCATACTCAGATTGGTGTCGAAATTGATGCCGATTTGGCCAAGCTATTGCTGGAGCGTGTTGCGCAATTCCCAGGGGTCACGCTTGGCCCAACACGCATATCGCTTCCGGGCGCGATTGGCTTTCAGCTTGATCCCGACATGTTGTTGTCCCAACCGAACTCTATCGTCGGTGGGTTTGAGTTTGCGCACATGCATCCTGATGGCAGCTTGCACGCTTCGCTCGACCCAGAAATGGCTCGAAGGGCAATTGAGGCTGGCTGGGCCGTAGCTCACCCTTGGGCCAAGCAACGTCCTGGGTGGGGCGGCTTTGTCATGATCTATACTCCAACCACACCCGAAGAGCTGGATGTCGTCATCGATCTGGTTGAAAGCTCGTACACCTTCATCACCGGCATCACTCTGGGCTAAACACCCACCTGCTGACCTTTCCGTTGCTGACTAATGCGCAGGTCAGTCAAAATTCAGTTTTACTGGAATTTCAGATGATTCATGTACCACCGCTCTAGACGGGCCGGATCCAGAAATGTGGGGCAACTTCAATGGATGCAACTAGGATCGTTTGCTTCGACACATCCTCGTAACTTGTCAAAACTACATACCCCCAGTAGATATCTGGTATGTTTCGCTTGATCCTGTCGATACTTCTTGTTGTTGCATTCTCTGGCGCATCCGCAGCGTCCGTGAAGCATGGCTTGATCCATGGATCGGATCATTCTGGTCATCATGCTCAAGTGGCGGACGACGATCCGTTGGCTAATGCCGAGAAAGCTGTTGCGGATTGTTGCGACACCACCAGCGGCATGGGTTCAGCATCCTGTTTTAGTGATCTTGTCGCCACGGCGGGGATTTCGCCGATTGCTCCATTGGTGATCTCAGAGGGTGGTGTGATGCACGCTGATTCCGATTTTTCGGGCCTCGCACTGAGCGTCCCCACCGGTCCTCCGAAAGCCTGAACGGCAACGGGCGCCCGCCCGCAATCCGTTCAAATTTCACATCAAAGGACCGACAGACATGATCACACGTCGTCACTTCACCACACTGTCCGCAACTGCTCTCATCGCGACCGCTCTTCCCGTCCGTGCAGGCACTCCAATGCACGTGCTCAGCTCACCAGGTTGCGGATGTTGTCACGCATGGGCCGACTTGGCTCGCGCACGTGGCTACGCCGTAACCGTTGAGGAACTGACCGACCCCGAGGCACAGAAGTCAGCGCGGGGTATCCCGTTGAACCTCGCATCCTGTCACACCGTTGAAGCCGATGGTTATGTCTTTGAAGGCCATGTGCCGTTCGAGGCACTGGAAACCGTGTTGACGGATCGGCCTGACATCACAGGGCTAGCTGTTCCTGGCATGCCAATGGGCTCTCCTGGTATGGGCGACGATCCTTCCGCCCGCTACGACGTCATCGCATTTGGGGGAGAGGCCGGGACCGGAACGGTGTACTACCGCGCGGGCACAGCTCAGCCGTTCGACACCTGATGGTAGGGCGTACAACACTCTTGGTTACCGGTGGGCTTGCGCTCGCCGGTTTCACAGTAGCGTTCGTTCTGGCCCAAGCCTCTGAAGCGGTCGGTCTTTTGACACCTGATGACGGGGAAGTTGTCGCCATTGGCCAAGATATTTACGCGGACCAATGTGCTGCCTGCCACGGTGAGAACCTTGAAGGACAGCCAAACTGGCGGAAACACGGCGAGGATGGTTTGCTACCAGCACCGCCGCATGACGCCACAGGGCATACGTGGCACCACGATGATGAAGCGCTCTTCACTTTGACCAAATTTGGCCTGGCCGGACTGATGGAAAATGCGCCCCCAACCGGGATGCCGGTCTATGAAGGTGTGCTCAGCGATGACGAAATCATAGCGGTCCTTTCTTATATCAAGTCAACCTGGCCCAATGACCTTCGTGAATACCACGACGAGCTGAATGCCCATTCCGAATAGAGGAAAACTCAGATGATCAAACAAACTCTTATCGGCTTGGTCGTAGCAATGGCTCCAATACTTGCGGCCGCGCATTCCAAGTCCGAAGAAACGACGCCGGCTGACGGCGCGACTGTCACGGACGTGCCGGAGCTTACCATGCGGTTCGAAGATCCGATGCGCATCATCTCGGTCACGCTGACCTCACCAGATGGCGACGTCGAAATTGACCGCGAAACGGGTATGGACCCCGCTACAGAATTCCGGGCTGTGCCGTTGGAAGAGCTCACACCGGGAAGTTACCGCTTCGACTGGCGCGGTATGGCTTCCGACGGTCACCCGATGCAGGGCAGCTTCTCTTTCACAGTCGCTAAATGACTGGACTGGCCCCCATTGACGGTGTTGTCGTCTTGGCCATTTTGGCGAAAGCACTTGGCTACGGTGCGGTGTTACTAGCGATGGGTAGCGTCCTGTTCACGGCCCTCTTTGCCAAGCGCGCTGTAGAGTCTGTTCTACGCCTTGCGCGGCACCTCGCGGTTGGAGCTGCGATTGTCGGTTTGGCCGTGCTTGCTTTACGTTTTGGCATCAGAGCAACGCGGATATCCGGGATGGGCTTCGAGGGCGCGACGGACCCAATTATGCTTGGTTTTGTTTGGGATAGTCCGCTTGGCACCGCCGCGATTTGGCGAGGGGTGGGTGAACTCGCGATATTGGCAATCCTGCTCCCCCGCGTAGGTCAGTGGGTCGCTTTGGTGGGTTGCCTCGCCATTGCGATTTCATTTGCCCAGGTGGGGCACTCGCTCGGAGAGCCTAGAGCGGCTCTCGCGGTCCTGCTGGTTCTTCATCTGCTGGCTGCCGCGTTTTGGGTCGGTGCTCTCCTGCCCTTGCGCAAAGCAGCGCTCACTTCCACTGGGGCCGATCTACTGCACCACTTTGGCAGTGTCGCTGCTTATGGAGTTGCCGTCCTGATTGTTGCGGGCGCAGCGCTCGCGTGGTTGCTTTCGGGCTCCGTAGCCGCCTTGTTTGGGACGGCATTTGGATTGGGGCTTTTGATCAAGGTCGTGATCGTTTCTGCCCTTCTTGGCCTCGCGGCGCTGAACAAGCTGAGATTTGTTCCGACTCTCAGGGCTGAGAAGCGCGGCGCGGAAATTGCTCTCCGGCGGTCGATTTCAATGGAGATGTTGGCTGTTGTCCTGATCCTGTTTGCAACGGCGACGCTAACCAGTGTCACGACACCTCCCATCAATCTCTGATGGCCTATAGTCCGAAGCCGGAACTGCAAAGCCTTGTTGCGAATGTCCGCTTAGGGCTGGAACAGTCGTCGCCGATTGAAGCAATGAGCGATTGCTTAGAACCTTTCGAGAACATTGCGCCAAAATTGAATCTGCCTTTGGCACGTTTTGTCTGCGGCAGTTTACGAGCTTTGGCATTTGGACCAACTCTACGGCTTAACACCAGCTTTCTTTAGGCCTTCGACCAAAAGCGCGTTGTGTTCGGGTAGACGGAAGAGGATCAAAGCGCCGGAGACAATGCTGTCTAGGAACGCTGGGGCGAAATCCGCCAGCGCCTGCTCATGTGGCAGGCCTGCTTCGGCACGCCCGAGGTGGGCGGCACTGGCGATCATAAGAGCCCGGCGGATCGGCGCATGCGGCGTCATCTGAATGGCGCGCTCACCCCAACGCATTACGTCTTCAAAATCAGCGTCGGCGAAGGCAGCTTGGGCGAGCGCCAGATAGGCGTCTCCTACCCAGAGGTCAGTGTCGCGTGGGGAAAGCTGGAGGGCAAGGTGGGCATGTTCGCGCGCCTCTGTGGTTCGGCCGACCAAAGACTCATGCCAGGCCATGAAGAAGATGTTCCGGGCAAAGTTCGGGTTCAGTGTGAAGCCCAAGCGGAAGTCAGCGTTGGCCCCGTCAAAATCCCCATGGAAATGACGAACCATACCGCGAACGCATAAGGCGCGCGGGTCGCGTTGACCTCCAAGAAACAGGGGTTCAACGCTTTTCTCAGCTAGGCTCAGGTTTTCAGTGGGGTCCTCATCGAACTGGTATAGATAACGCATCAGGTAGGCAAACGCTTTGATCCAATGCGCCTGGACATTGCGCGGGTCGAGATCAATGGCACGATCAGAGGCCGATATGACCTCATCGAACTTATCCTGAGAGTAGAAGCCTCCTGCGTAGAAGATCGCCATCGCACGTAGCGAGAGGTCGTAGGAGTTGAAGTCGATATCTCGAGCCACAGACGCGCGATCTATTTCGGCAATGGATATCTGGGGGGCGATGGCGCCGACCACGCTGCGTGTAATCTCATCCTGTAACGCGAAGATGTCGTCTAGCGTGCGGTCGTAGCGCTCGGCCCAAACATGGGCTCCATTTGTGCAGTCGATGAGTTGGGCAGTAATGCGTACGCGGTTTTGGGCTCGACGGAGGCTACCCTCTAGCATGTAGCGAACACCGAGTTCACGAGCGACATCTATATGGGTGACGGGGCGACCCCTGAACGAAAACGAGGAGTTGCGGGCGATGACAAAAAGCTCGGGAAAGCGCGAGAGCTCTGTGATGATGTCTTCGGAAACGCCGTCACAGAAGTATTCCTGTTCTGGATCATTGGACATGTTCTGGAAGGGCAAGACAGCGATTGAGGGTTTGTCAGTGCGTTGCGATTGGTATTGCGTGGAATCAGATTCGCCCTCCATCGCCAATTTGTAGGCGCGAACTGGCTTGGAGATGTTTTTGAGCGCTACTTCGCCGAGGTCTATGATGTCGTGTTCGATTTTGCCTCGAACCTGCCGGTATGCGTCGTCAGACAGAATGACACCGCCTGGGTCAGCGACGCCTTCGAGCCTGGCGGCAAGATTGACACCCTCGCCAAAAATGTCGCCCTCGTCCAAGATTACGTCTCCAATGTGCAAGCCTATTCGGAAGCTGATCCGGCTTTCGGTGGGGCTCTCGGCTTCGGCGGCGTGCAGCGCCTTCTGGAGCGTCGCTGCGGCCTCAACGGCAGAAACGACCGAGCTAAAAAGTGCAAACAGGCCATCACCGGTAAGCTTGATAATCTGACCTCCGGCACTTTCGATACCTGGATTGATGATGTCCCGGCGTAGGTCTTTTAGACGAGCAAGTGTTCCCGCCTCGTTAGCCGCCATAAGCCGTGAGTAGCCGACCATATCGGCGGCAAGTATGGCGGCAAGTCGGCGTGTCATGCGCATTTCCCAATAGCAACCTTTTTTCGAATCTATCAAGTTCGGTAGTAGTGTGCCAACTTTCGAAAATGTCCGGTTTGGGCTATCTACGGTCCTTCGGTGAAAGCGGACCAATGGCGGCAAAGCCCGCATAGTGGTCGTTCGAGGGACCTTCGGCGAATGTCTACTTCGAGCCCAAAGCAGACTCCACGCTATGTGGCTTCAAGGCGAATAGATTTCGAAATCTCCTGGCTTCCACGATTTGTCGAACCATGGTTCCATTGGGCCGTATAAGCGCAAGATAGCGAACCAACCTTTTTCTGAGACGGTTTCTACCCAGTTTGCTTCCTTACCCTCAGGTGCTTTGGGGCCGAAATACAGATCGACTGAGCCATCAACGTTGGTTGCCAGTTGGTCGCGTTTGTTATTTTTGGACGGAAACGGTTGGCTCGTTTGAAGCTCTGAGCGGGTTTGAGGGTCGTAAACAACCACAGACCAGAAGTTCTTTGCCGGCACGTTGGCTGGTATGTTCAATTTGTACGTCTTGTCGCCATGAAGAACATTGCCGTCGGAGTCTGAATACGCCGCTGCATATTGCGAACCAACGCCTGGGATTTTCAGAACCATTGCGGGGGTATTTACTGTCGCCATGTAAAAAAACAGAGTTCGTGCATCTAGGTTTCTTCCGCCTTCACCGTTTTCTCCACTCAACCACTTGTAGTTTCCACCAACAAACGCAGTTTGCCAGGCTCTGTCCTCGTAGAGCACGGCATCCTCATTGCGATTATGCAACCAGATCGCCCGGGCGGTTCCATTGCCTACAGCGACAGCATCCTTGAGAATAGCTTCCATCCTGTTGTTTGGAGCAAATGCTTTGCCTTTCTCAATACCGATTGAAGCCGCCAGACCCCTGAGTTCGGGATCAAGCATGGAAACAGGCTCGCGTTGAATAACCGCATTTATTTCTTCGTAGAATTTGTAGGTGTTCGCGTGGATTGTATTATATGAAACGCCAGATCCATCGATAATCTCGACCTTCGGAGGATTATCCTTTTGGCCAAGCGGATAGATTTTGAGCCCGTTCTGGAATGCGTCTACTGCGGCATCAGTCTTGCCGTCGACCAAGAAACCTCGCGCAATAAACCAGTTAACGTAGCTGGCAGATTGGGAGACAAAGTAGGTCTCTCCGTCGACTTTAGCCTCGTATCCCCCCTCGGGTGGTTCAAGGTCGCCATCATAATCGGGAGAAAGGATCAGGTATTTGCCGCCCTGGCCTTTGTCGGGCCCTGGCGCGCCCATGTCGGTAACAAAACGAAAGAAGGCGTCATTTACAGTAGATGGGCCCATACCCGGAGGTATTTCAACAACAATTGGGCCGGATTTCTGCAAGTCAAAGAAAGCCGATGCATATATCGTGTCGGTGTTTCCTGTAAGGAACAAAGGTGTCGAGTCTAAAAGTTTAGTCATCACTACGACTTTGTTAGGAGCGTCGGCCCCCAAAGATGCCATTCCGCGATGCAGCGCTTCCAGGGATGCTGCCGGGATGAAATTCAGGAACACTTCTACGCCACGAAGAAAATCCAGATGCTCATAAAGCAGTTCGACCGTTTCCGTTGTGGGACGTCCATCTGAAAAGTTTAAAGTTCCGATACGCGTATCAACTACATCATGAGTCATAATTTCTGATGGAATATGAGTATTGTAACCCGGAGAGGGTTGGTCGTCCGCAGAGCAAATCGTTGCCACTGAAGTCATCAGTGCAAACACCAAAATCTTCTTGATCATTCTTTTTCACCTCCCAATAAACTGACGATTTTAGCGTCTTCAATCAGCCGGGATCGCGGCCCCAATAGTCCGGACCCTGAATTAGATACCGGAAGCTGCGATCATTCTTTAACCCCAGCCTCGTAAGTTAGTTTCCTGTTGGCAGACCAATCTTGAAGCCTTGCTTGTTTAGTTGGTCGCGCACGACTTCAAACCGGTGGTATTCGCTCAGAGTAATAGGCCCGGAATAAGACTCGCTTTGAACCGGGCGCGGTGGATAGTCGATGTAGGTCTTGACCACCCGCTCCAGCTCACCCATCAGTGTTGGAACAGTCCAAGTGTTCTCCCGACCGGTTGTCATGAAGATGTCGTAGCGCTCCATCGGGTCTTCCCAAAGGTTAAAGACCTGTGGCACGGTCGCGACGTACTTCTGCGGGCCACGCCATCCCAATTCGGCAGCAGGAGCCTCAGATCCCGCCCGTGCTCCGTTGTCGCCTCGGATGTTGAACACAGCCTTCCAAGGCCCGACCCGCACGGCGCCAGGGGCGAGTTCATTTTCGGTGAAGTAGGCCCAGCTGTTTCGCTGCGGGTCAGCCTCAC
Organism: Ruegeria sp. AN6; assembly: GCF_056540425.1. Lineage (NCBI taxonomy): Bacteria > Pseudomonadati > Pseudomonadota > Alphaproteobacteria > Rhodobacterales > Roseobacteraceae > Ruegeria > Ruegeria sp. AN6. The sequence continues at coordinate 38,890 of NZ_JBQFWR010000015.1, read as the reverse complement.
CAAAGAGGATTGGTGCCATATCGATACTGTCGAAGATGGTGGGTTGGCCATCCCGGTCGTTTTCCGGCAACTGAACACCAGCCAGGTGAGCAAATGTAGCCATTAGATCAGTCCCGCCCGCGATGTCATGAGACTTGGAGCCGGGCTCGATTTTGCCGGTCCATTTGGCGAAGAACGGCACACGGTAAGCGCCTTCACGATCAGTTCCTTTGGTTCCGCGGAAAGGTGTCATACCAGCATCTGGATGAACATCCTGCCAGGCCCCATTGTCCACCGTGTAGATAACAAGAGTGTTCTCTTCGATGCCAAGGTCCTTGACCTTGTTCAGAATCTGTCCGGTATGATGATCAAGTTCCACAACCTTGTCGCCGTACTTGTTTTTGACCGCGGATTTCCCTTCGAAATCAGGTGATGGAAGATTTGGTTGGTGGTTGGCGGCCCAGTTGATCGACATAAAGAACGGCTGTTCGAGCCCGGCCAGCCGTTCCAACTCGGCAACTGCTTTTTCAGCACCGACCGCATCCAGCTTGGCCAAATCCGCTGTTGTCATGTCGTCGATTGTCAGCACCTCGGTCGCGGGGCTTCCCGCCTCACCCTCAAACACGCCGGTAGTGGATTGTTTGAAGAATTCCCGTTGCTCATCCGTCATCTGAACGTGCCAGTCCGGCAGTGCATAGGTTTAGGCGTTGAGGTGATAGAGAAAGGTGTTCTCCATCTTGTCATAACCATGCGCTATGGGCAGAGCGTAATCAGACTCTCCCAGATGCCACTTTCCCATAAAGTATGTGTTGTAGTCGGCTTGTTTCAGAACCGAGGCGAGAGTCCACTCTGCGGCAGGCAGCCCTCCACCCTGACCCTGAAAAGCAACCGTAGTCATTCCTGAGCGATTGGGGTATCGGCCGGTCTGCATTGCCGCGCGACCCGGTGTACATGAAGACTGCGCGTAGAAATCCGTGAACATCATTCCGTCCTTGGCCAATTGGTCAAGGTTTGGGGTATCCATTCCACGGGCGGCACCGCCATGATAGGCGCCCAGATCCCAGTAACCGGTATCATCAGAGACAATAAGAATTATGTTGGGTTTCGATCCAAAAGTCGAAAGCGATGACGGATCAAAGTCTTGTGCTTTGGTGGGGGTAGAGATCGTAACAGTGATTGCGGCGGTAAGTGCGGCCGGCAGCATTAACCTCGGCATAAGTATTCCTCCCTAGGCATCGAATCATATTTTCAAATTTAGATGTTTGAAAGGATAGCACAGAAACACAGACCAGCTGGCATACGGGCATTGGGTTAGGGCGACTACCGGGTCGTATCGTGTTGATCTCTGACCAACGCTGACAGTTCAATTCGACAGCTGTCTAATGACAAGTCCAATTGACAATACCAAGCCATTCAGAAATTCTGTTCAACTTGAATGACCGGAATAGTTCGCGTTGCAGACATTCACTGAATTCTGCTGAACATCTCCATCGAGCCCAAAGCAGAAATTGCATTTCGGAAGCAAAGTCTGCCTTTCTGAACTTTAGATTTGACTTTAACTGATCGACTCCGCCACTACTGCAGTTGTAAAATATCCGGAACGCAAAGTTTTCTTTTTACCGGCATTTTGTCCGCACCATCCGATCGTTTCAGTCTTTTTGGCCCGTCTTTGACCTTAACCTTCGGCTTAGCCAGCGGGCCCTTTAAAGTCACTGGCCAGGGGCTTTTCGAAAGAGGTTCTCCGATTTTGCGGGGTTGTATATTTAAGTCCAAGGCCTTGCCAGTCAAATCAACATCGCCAAAGACGACAACCTGGACGTGATCTGTTTCCAATGTGGTTTGTTTCGTCGAGAGGTTTCCATTAGAAATAATAATCGGCGCTCGCAAACATACAATTGGAGCTACCTTTTGTTTGTCCTTGGTAAACACCCAAGGTAGCACCCCAAGCCCCGCCAGATCTAAAAGCTGAGTCTCGATCGAGCCATCACGCAGTGAGACTGTGGCATTGCCGCTCATGCTGTTAGCAAAATGCTTAGGTGAATCGGTTCCGCCTGTAACCGAAAAATCTGCATAGACTGTACCGCTCGCGCCCTTTTTGAAGTTCAGGTTGTGAAGGATATCATCCAGCTGCCAGCCACCTGCATTGCCGGTCAAAGTGAGTAGATGCGCGTCGTTTGATAGATCCATTTGCCCGCTAACGTCGAAGCTTGCGCCTCCGTATTCAAACTTCAAAGGCCCAGCCTTAAGCTCGTTTTTGTTGAGCATCAGTTCGCTCTGCAAACTGCTGATGCCTTTCGCACCCTCTATGTGACGAAGGTCTACGTCGACATCCATATCCATACCGGACAAGAGAATTGAACGTCCGATAGGTTTAAGCGTTACATCTCTCAACGCGCCTTGATCGCCTTCGTCTTCTTGCTTAGACCCTTTCTCCTCCGGCTCTGGACCGCCTATTTTCCGCAACTGTGCAGCGGCCTGTACGATAGTTCGGATCTGATCTATCTTTATCAGGTCACTCTCAATGGAACCCCGCAGCACCGGCTCACTTGTTGCATCATCTAGATCGGCCAATATCTGTAAGACAGAGTCGGCGACCTCAACATTGGCACTGGCGTTCCAATCGGTACCTTCGCTAGCGAGGTCGATTTCAAGGCGTGCCTGTCCGGTTTCGACGCGTTCAAGCGACAGGGCTTCCAAAAGGTCCGCTCCGGATGGGACTGAGACATCAATTGCCAAATCCAGGTCCTCGAATTTGAGTACATTCTTGACAGTGCCATGCACTTCAAGGTTCCAGACGTCCGTATCGCTTGTCTTTCCATCCAAATTCGTCAGCGAAAGCTGATTGATGTCACCGTTCAAGTGGAAGTCACCGGAAAACCTGCCAAGCTGGTCGTCTGGTCCCAACAATTCTGGCGAGATCAAACTGCTTGCCGGTATATCGATTAGGCCTTCTGCTGATATGCCTTGCAACTGAAGCGCGTCATCGACCGAACCGTTCAAAATGATAAACGGATCGGCGGGGTTTCCAATTCTAAGGTTGATGTTTCCGACCTTTAACGCGCCTTCTGGTGTTCTGGAAAGCTCGGAGAACTTAATCGGTGGCGGGCCTTCGCCGGACGTGTCCAACGTGAAGCCGTTGGTCTTAATGACCATTTGTCGCTGCGGCACCTGCCCGGGTACGCTGTCAATAACCATGTCGACCGCGATAAGTTTAAGATCATATCGCGAGGCGGCTGGCGCTGGTTCCGCATCTTCTGGGTACAACCTAATTCGGGTTGTCAGCGATACGTCTTCCGGGTTGCCCAGTTCCCCGATCTGCCCAGTCAGCGAAAGGCTTTGCCCGCCATCCAACTCAGCCAATACAGATAGGCCGTCAACCCGCGCTACGCCGTCGACTGATTTGAACGTTGCACCAATATTCCCCGTACCATCCAAGACTCGGTTAAGCTTCAGGATATCGAGAAGCTGGCCAAGTTCTGCAATCTCTATGCTCGTCTTCACTTGTAGGCCGTTTTCTTGAGGGACTTCATCTGCGGCAATCGCAATCTGTTCAAAGTTCAACGCCACTTGAAACGGGTCTTTCGCGGGAAATGTCGCGTTCAGTTCAAACCTCTCTCCGTTTAGCGAACCGGCCCCGACTGCCGTCGCAACATCGGTTTCTGTATCACGCTTTAAGAGCAGCTCAGGAAGCTGCAGATCCAACTCAAGTCCGTTCAAATCGTTCTGATAAGAAATGGCGATATCAGTCAGATCAATTTTGCGGTCCGTTAGAATTCCGGCTAACAGCGGCGTCGGGGAATTTGCAGGTTTCCCGGCTTCAGCTTCCGTTTGGGAAATGGACTGCCAGTTTCCGAAGCCGTCTTTGTCTGTGATTAGGTTCAGATGAACACCTGAGAGCGAAAGACCACTCAGTGACAGTTTACTGTTCCAAAGGTCGCGCGCGGAAACTTCAAACTCGATCTCATCGATTACTGCAAGTTTCACATCAGCATTCTGAGAACCGAGTAGTTCCAGCCCTGTCGCTGACACCTGCAATTGCCAACCAAGTCCCAGACGCACTTCATCTTCAATTCTAACGTCCTGACCAAGTTTCTTAGAGATCAGATTTTCGACGAAAGCAGTCCTGATCGAAGAAAACAACACAGAAGACAGAAAAAGCCAAGCTGCCAACATTGCGACACACGCGACAGCGAAACAAATCAATATACCTTTTGCAACGTATCGCACGTACTTCTCCTAAATTTCCGATTCATCTAGTGGGCAGCCTAGACCATTTAATCATTAAGTTAATGGAATATATGGTCAGTAAATGTTCTGAAATCTGAATGATCTTGACTATATAGCCGATATTCTCGCCTATTTAGTCGAACTGCTAAGAAGCGAGTAATTGATAGACGTTCGACTAGTGCTTCACGCCCGGTTTCTAAACGGCAGGCTTGAGCGTTGCATGAGTGCTGACTAAATCGGTCCGACTATCCCTCCAACCGAAAGAAAGCAGGGTTCTTTCGATACCCTTCATTTATTCAGTAACTGCTACAAATGAATTCATAAAACAATGATGACACGACGAGCTCACTAGCCAGAAAACAAGAGGGTCAGGCTGCGTTTTGTTCCAGAGCAGGGGCCGTTACGAGGCAGATTGTTCACAATGTCCGGCTCTTTAGTCGGGGTCAATGTCGGTCTATTGCATCTCTTGGGCGGGACCCTAAGGATCAAAGAGCGCTTTATGAGGCCTTGCGTTGGAAATGCTTTCCGTGTTGCTGCAGCTTGGCTTGCTGCCGTGTCATCACTAATGCTGGCACTTGGCTTATCAGATACAAATCTGCCCACGTGAACAGAATAACTCCCTCCCGCTTAGGATCGGGCGCCCCAGCATGCGAAGAGTTGGCAATTCGCCGCTCGGGGCAGTTTGCGTCAACAAGTGAAGTTCGACTGAATGCTAGCTTTGTCCCGCACTGCCGCCGTTGACCAGTTCGGGACAGCTCATATCCCCAACCAAAACTGTCAGATGACCACTGTGAGCCCAAAGCAGTCGGGGTCAGTCGCTAAATCAGAACATCATTTTGACTTAGAAACTTGGCCCGCAATCCAAGATCGGCATTAATTTTCCTTTCTGCCTTAGATCATCTCGATGCTAGGCTCAGACAAATATCGTCTTACTGAGCATCAAAAAATTATGACCAAACTGAATGTTACCCGCCGCACTGCATTGACCATCCTTGGAAGCGCGTCAATGATCGCTATTTCTCATGCCACGTCTGCTCAAGCGGCTTCGTCATTGCAGGATTTTGGAAGCCAGCTTCAAACACTGCCCGAAATCACTGTTTACACAGCGCAGCGCGTCATCACCATGGAGGACAACGACCCTGCTATCAACGCGGTTGCCGTGGTCGGAGACCGTATTCTGGCCGCCGGTCCGCGCGACACACTTGTTGACCGGATTGGTTCGCAGCCGTTTCGACTGGACGATCAATTCTCCGAGAAAGTCATTATCGCCGGTTTGATAGACCAGCACGTGCATCCTTTCCTCGCCGGATTGACCCTGACCTCCGAGATCATATCCATCGAGGATTGGAACATTCCGACTGGCTTTTCGAAGGCCGCCGAGGATGAGGCGGATTATAAGTCTCGTTTGCAAGCCGCCGAAGCGGTAATGGATGATCCCAACGCTTTGTTGCTGACATGGGGGTATCACCACTTCTTTCATGGCGAGATCAGGCGCGCGCAACTCGACGAGATCAGCAGCACGCGCCCAATCATTATAGTCCACCGATCTGCGCACGAGTTGATCCTTAACACTCCCGCATTGGAGTTGCTGGGCATCACCGAAGACTTTGTTAATGGCTTTGCGGGGCTCGCACTTGAGCAATCGAGCTTTGAAGACGGGTATTTCTTTGAGGCAGGAATGTTCGCCGTTCTTCCGGCGGTCGCACCCGTATTGGCAACTCCTGAACGCTTGGGCGCGGGCCTTAGACTGGCCCGAGAGTACATGCACCGTTCTGGCGTCACTGTTGCCGCAGAACCGGGAGGTGTACTGTCTCAACCTCTGCAGGATGCAACCAACGCGGTTTTTTCAGGACCCGATACCCAACTCAGGACCTATTTCATACCTGACGGGAAATCCCTGGCTGCCTTGCACTTTCAAAATGGTTCGATGATTGAAGAGACCGAAAAACTGCTGGACTGGGGTGTAGGTAAGACGGCGTTCATGCCGAAGCAGGTGAAACTCTTCGCGGATGGCGCTGTCTACAGTTTGGCCATGCAGGTCTCGGAGCCTTATGTGGGCGGCGATTTCCACGGCGAGTGGATCATGCAACCCGACGAGTTCAATCCCGTATTCGATGCATATTGGGACGCGGGTTACCAAATACATGTTCATCAGACCGGCGACCTTGCCGTGGATTTGATTTTGGACGCCGTCGAGCGAAACATGCGCCGGATGCCGCGAGCTGATCACCGCACGACATTGGTTCACTTTGGTTATGCGAGAGAAGATCAAACAAAACGGATCGCTGAGTTGGGCTGCATCGTCAGCGGCAATCCATACTACGTAACCGCACTGTCAGATCGATATAGCGAGCTTGGACTTGGTCCAGAACGTGCAGATGACATCGTGCCCCTTGGGCCAATTAAGGCCAACGGCATTCCCATCTCATTCCATTCTGACGTACCAATGGCTCCCGGTGAACCGCTATTCCTTGTTTGGGCTGGCGTAAACCGAACGACCTTCTCCGGCCGTGTCGCAGGCCCAGAACACCGCCTGTCGGTCGAAGACGCTTTGCGGGCTGTGACTATTGATGCGGCCCAGTCCTTGCGATTGGAGGATAAGGTTGGCTCTATCGCTCCCGGCAAGTTGGCAAACTTCACCATCCTTGAAGAAGACCCATTCGAGGTGGAAACCTACAAGATTAAGGACATCGGTATCTGGGGTACCGTACTTGAGGGTGACATTTTTCCAGTGTCAGACGACTTCGATCTCGACCGCGCTTCATTATCGCCAACCCGGGATACAATAAATCCGCCAACAAAGCCGCTGTATGCGCTTGCTGATGTATCGGGCATCGCCCAGAAAGGCATGCTTGCCGGATGCTCGTGTTGCGCTTCACCCGTATCTCAGTCGTGCACGACATCTGCGGCGGGGCAAATCTCTGCAGTTAGCTGTTGCGGGACCAATGCGTTGGGGTGGGCCGTCGTGTCCGAATGGGCCTCCAAAGTTTAGATTGGAGCCAAGTTGAGATCGCATAATCAAGTGTCCGGAATGTCCGCAACTCTGCCGTTCAGCAGATTTCGGCGAAAGTCCGCTGCCGTTCAAATACAGACCTTCGGGCGAAATTACTCGGAATGACCACCAATAATGATCGCTATCCTTTCCTAAACCGGCATCTGACTGAAAGACTCAGATGAACGCATTGAGCCCATAGCAGCCGTTGCCAGGGAAACTGGATGCTGCGAGTGCATTTTGCAGCTCCGGGCCTTTTAATGACGACCGAATGCCTCGCGGCGACCGGCCGGTTCGTGTAAGGACTGCGATCTTAGCGAGTCACAGTCCATCAAGAAATTTTTCGATTTCCGCCAGAGCTTTGGGCCACGCGGGATCGTATTCCGGCATTGTGTTGTTCGTGGTTTCGATACCAACAAAGCGAGCATTCTCAATGCCTGAGGCCAGCATCCTGCCTTGATCAACACTATGCATCCTGTCTCTTCTGGCATGAAGAACCAGAGCAGGACAAGAGATTTGTGGCAACATATCGGTGATGTCGACCCCTGCGACCAGAGGGCCAATTCGCTGCCAATCCTGGTGATCCATCGCCAACTTCATGAATTCTGCATAGGACCGCTGATCGTGAGGACTAGCAGCCGGAGAAAATGACTGGGCCATCAAGTCTCTTGCTGAAGGGTAATCATCATTCCAACCTTCTAAGCTCATATCCATCATTGCTTGCCCAAGGGCGGCAATGCCCGGTTGGGAGCGCACTTCCAACCCTTGCGCGAAACCACCCAACAACACCAGACCTGAAACACGATCGGGACGTAGCGCAGCAAAGGCTGCGGCCACAGTAGCCCCGAAAGAAATGCCGAACAAAGGCAAGCGTTCAATTTTGGTGTCGTTAAGTACGGCCTCTACATCTTCCACTATCCGGCTCAACGAGACATCCTGCACACCTCTCTCGGACAAACCGTTATTGCGGCCATCAAAACGGTAAAGGCAGTAGCTCTGAGACAGCAATGGTAGCCAGCCGGCAATGGTGTTCAATGTCCAGTCATATTCCAGATGCCTGAGCCAGTTCGGCGCCACCAGCAGCTTTCCTCCTTCGCCGGTTGAGGTCCAGGCCAGAGTCGTTCCATCCTTTGACTTTGCAAACCTGATGTCTTGGGACGCGGCTTGACGCTTTTTCTTCGCTCGTTTGATGTCGCCTTCAAAGTCGATAGAAAAGGCTTCGATGGGATTTGGTGCCCCCTTAAATCGCATAGAACTTTCAGGCCGCAATGCAACGCTCAGCGAGGTCCCTGCGACATCAGCGGTTGTCTTGCTGACAAGACAATTGCCGGGCTGAGCAGTTGCCTGAAGGCGCGAGGCCACATTTACGGCATCCCCAAACAAATCGGTGCCGTTAGGCATGACATCACCAACATGAATACCGGCGCGTAGTGAAAGATCTTCACTTCGCATTTGCTTTAGAATATCGCTTGCCGCATTGATTGCATCGGTGGCTGCATCGAACTTTACCAGAGCTCCGTCACCCAGAAATTTAAAAATTCGTCCAGAGTTGCCTTTCACCGCCGGCTTGATGATTTCGACCAAAATGCGTTGCAATGCAAGGAAGGTAGCATCAGCATCCTCCGACATACGTCGCGTGTAATCGACCACGTCCAGACACAAGACTGCTGAGGTTTTCCTTTTCATCCGTCTGTGCGACCTCACGTTGCTAAAACTAATCCAAACTCAGGTTTATCAAACGTAATTTCCTTTGTTATTATTACTCCAGCTGCCGATGTCGGTCCATCATTCGAATTGGGTAACCAAGGTTGGGCCCAGCTGAATTACTGCTTCGTCGCAGTCTTTATCGAGTGATTGTGGGGAGCGGAGGCTTTGGCGGGCCGGGCCGCGGCATCATCACCAAGTATTCAATGACAGGAAAGGGCTGGGAATTGCCGTTTGCAATGCAGCGATCAGCGGCGGTTTAGTCCGCGAGGCAGCCTTTCGTACTTGTTCCACAGAACGGCCATCACTCAACCAGAGATCGCTTCACATAAAACCGCTTCAGCGATGTTCGCGGTTTGCTATGGCGCTTGCAATCATCCGATGGTTTCGAAAACTTGCCATTTGATGCGCTGGTTACTGATAACTGGGATACGCAACACGTGGGTCAAGGAAAAGGTTTTGCTTGCCAATTTTGTCAAAAATGCCGTGGTGAATTTCGTTTTCAGTTAGCCTGCAAACAAAAACATAATGTAACATCCAGACAAATGCGAAAATGATAGTAGTGCTTTCGGTTTCTCCAATCGGCTTTGGGCATCGATAACTTGGCCTCTTCATCCCAGGGATTAACTCGCTTTCGAAACCTCTAAACCTCCCCCTTTCACAAGCAGATCCACAATTTCGTCGACCCCGCTTCTGTGGCGAAGTGACGAGAACAAGAAAGGCCGTCCTTTACGCATCATTTTCGCATCACGTTCCATAACTTGCAGCGAAGCGCCAACGTGCGGCGCAAGGTCGGTCTTGTTGATTACAAGGATGTCCGATTTCGTAATCGCTGGCCCGCCTTTCCTGGGGATTTCTTCGCCTGCGGCGACATCAATCACGTAGATGGTCAGATCCGCCAGTTCCGGGCTGAACGTGGCCGATAGATTGTCGCCTCCGCTTTCAATCAAAACAACGTCGAGATCCGGATGACGTGTCTGCATTTCCGCGACAGCGGCCAAATTGATCGAGGCGTCTTCGCGAATTGCTGTATGCGGGCAACCACCCGTTTCGACGCCGATGATCCTGTCCTGCGGCAGGACCTGCATGCGCATTAGCGCTTCGGCATCTTCCTGCGTATAAATGTCGTTGGTAATAACGCCCACCGAGCAGACATCGCGCAACGCCTCAGACAAGGCGGCGGTTAAAGTGGTTTTTCCGGCGCCTACCGGACCACCAATACCTACGCGAAGCGGGCCGTTCATACTCGTCATGTGCGGAATATCCTCGAATATTGTGTTTCGTGTTTCATGGACGCGATGTCCGCCAAAAACGTGGTAGAGCTTAACTCGTCCAAACTTGCCTTTTGTGCTCTTTCAGCAATCTGGGAACACAGCGGCGTCAGCTGGCGGATCAGCCTTTGAGCATCAGTCTGTCCCAGTGGCACAAGGCGCGTCGCACATGCGACAAGGTTGCTTGCGAATGCTTGCAGAAACATCTTGGTCGTCAACAGCAAGGGAAGGTTTTGTAGTCTTGCGGCCCGTCCAATCGAGACAGGGTAGGTGAACTGTCCAAGGTCCAATTCCCAGACACCATTGGTGATATTTCCGAAGGCCTGTCCCAGCAAATCGGTTTCCATGAGCCTTTCGGATGTCGCGCAAAAGGCCCGTGCCGTGACATCGACGTCGATCAGTTCATCTTTGTCCCGCGCATTGTAGGCCGCCACGACGAACAGAACATCATTCCACCCAGAGCCATGTTCCAGCACATCTGAAATCCAGGCATCGGTGTCCTGAGAATTCGCGACAGCTCCATGGTCAATCGCTGCCTCAAGCCCGTGAGAGTAGGCAAATCCCCCCACAGGATAGGCGGGTGACAGCCATTGGATCAGTGTCAGGACATCGGCGTCAGTGGGTGTGGCCATGGGTCCTGCCGTGGCCATAGGCTCCGCCTTCGGGGGTAAACGGCTCGTGCACCTCTCGCACGGTAGCCCCTATTCTGAGAAGCATGTCTCGGATAACGTGATCGGCCTGGATCAACAGGCGATCCCTTTCGATCTGGCAAGGCGTATGGCGATTGCCGATATGCCATGCGATGCGCGTCAGGTCCGGGGCAGTTACCTCCAGCAAAGCTTCGGGTGCAGCCTGTATTTCCACTTCGCGACCGTCATCCAAGACTAACGCGCCGCCGTGGTTCAATGAGGTCGTTTGTGCCAGATCGATGAGGATCTGCTCGCCACTTTCACAGGTAAGAACCTTGCGGCGCAAAAAGCGGTCATCATAAGTTAAAGACAAGCAGTCTTTCGGATCGCCGTGTGTGTGATCCGAGTATTGGCGGGCGGTGCAGAGCAGGGCGGTCATACCATCGCCTCCTCTGCATTGGGAACGATCAGAGCCAGATCGAATCCGCAAAGACCCGGTGCACGATCCGTTCGCGCGTCAGACCACGGTTTTTCAGCTCTTCGTCGCTGAGCGATTGCAGAAACTCGACTTGCCTGACACGCGATTGGGCTTGGGCCAAGCCGATCAAAGCCGAGTAGATGGATGACCCGATGGATGCGATAAGACCGGGCAGCGAAATGCGTGAGTTTGTCTGTGTTGCTGAGTGTGCCATTTGAACCCTCGTAAACGGTGGTCCTCCCATGGGGTTTAATATTTGTCATGTCGGCCTCACTTAGTAGAGCGTGTTTGGTCATTTCTGCCTTGCATGTGCCGCAACGCAGCACACTTTTTGATCAGAATAAAAAGTATCGCTGTGCCATGGGCAGCGTTTCGGCGGGTTGGCAGGTTAGCAGTTCGCCATCTGCCCTGACCTCGTAGGTTTCGGGGTTAACTTCGACATGCGGCGTCGCGTTGTTCAGCAGAAGATCCTGCTTGCCAATTTCTCGTGTGTTCTGGACGGCGACGGTCTGCTTTGCCAATCCCAGTGTATCACCGATCCCATCCGCATGGGCCGCCTGCGAGACAAATGTGATCGCCGAGTTTTCCACCGACCGTCCGTAAGCGCCAAACATTGGGCGACTATAAACTGGCTGCGGTGTAGGGATCGACGCGTTGGGATCGCCCATCTGCGCGCAGGCTATGGTGCCGCCCAGCAGAACCATCTCGGGCTTTACACCGAAAAAGGCCGGGTTCCAAAGAACCAGGTCGGCGCGTTTGCCTTCGTCGATACTACCAATCTCGCGGCTCAGGCCATGTGCAATGGCCGGGTTGATAGTGTACTTCGCAATATAGCGGCGGACGCGAAAGTTGTCGTTCTCACCGGTTTCCTCGGGCAGACGCCCGCGCTGTTTCTTCATCTTGTCCGCGGTTTGCCACGTGCGGATCAAAACCTCTCCGACCCGACCCATGGCCTGACTGTCTGACGCGATGATGCTGAACGCGCCCATGTCATGCAGGATATCCTCGGCCGCAATCGTCTCGCGCCGGATACGGCTTTCGGCAAAGGCCACGTCCTCGGGGATGGATTTGTCGAGGTGGTGACAGACCATCAGCATATCCAAATGCTCCTCGACCGTGTTCACGGTGAAAGGCCGCGTCGGGTTCGTCGAAGACGGCAGAACGTGGTTCTCGCCGCAGATCTTGATGATATCCGGGGCGTGGCCACCGCCCGCACCTTCGGTGTGGAAGGCGTGGATTGTGCGACCCTTTATGGCCGCCACGGTGTTTTCGACAAAGCCTGATTCATTGAGTGTGTCGGTGTGGATCATAACCTGTACATCCATCGCGTCTGCCACCGACAGGCAGCAGTCGATGGCGGCAGGGGTGGTGCCCCAATCCTCGTGCAGCTTCAGAGCGCAGGCACCGGCTTTGACCTGCTCTTCAAGAGCTGCGGGCAGCGAGGCATTGCCCTTGCCTGCAAACGCTAGATTCATCGGAAAAGCATCAGCCGCTTGCATCATCCGCCCGATATGCCATGGGCCAGGGGTGCAGGTGGTCGCCAACGTTCCATGCGCCGGACCGGTGCCGCCACCCAGCATAGTGGTCAAGCCGGAATGCAACGCGTCTTCGATCTGTTGCGGGCAAATGAAGTGGATATGACTGTCGAACCCACCTGCGGTCAGAATGCGACCTTCGCCTGCAATGATCTCGGTACCGGGACCGATGATGATGTCCACGCCGGGTTGAGTGTCGGGGTTCCCGGCCTTGCCGATCCTGGCGATACGCCCGTCTTTCAACCCCACATCCGCTTTGTAGATGCCGGAGTGATCGACGATCAGCGCGTTGGTGATCACCGTATCCACCGCCCCTTCGGCTCGCGTGAACTGAGATTGCCCCATCCCATCACGAATGACTTTGCCACCGCCGAACTTGACCTCTTCCCCGTAAACGTCTTCGCGGTGGCCGGTTTCGCTGAAACGGGCTGCCGTTGCGCGCTCAACAATCAGATCTTTCTCGACCTCGATTATCAGATCCGTATCTGCCAATCGTACTTTGTCGCCGACCGTGGGGCCGAACATGGAGGCATAGTCACTCCGGCTGATCTTGCCCGGCATCTTTCAAAGCCCCCATGATGTGCATATTGAAACCGTAGATGTGACGGCGCCCGTCATATGGCACCAGAATAACCTCGCGAGTCTGACCCGGCTCAAATCGCACGGCAGTACCTGCAGGGATGTCTAATCGCATCCCCAAGGCTGCATAGCGATCGAAATCCAAGGCGGAGTTCGCTTCGGCGAAATGGTAATGGCTTCCGACCTGCACGGGTCGATCACCGGTATTGGCGACAACAACAAGACGACTGCTGCGTCCTGCGTTGAGCGTCAGTGAACCCTCGGCGGGTATGATCTCACCGGGGGTCATTTTGGCAGCTTCATTATCACCGTGATGGCGATGACCGCGATCAATGCTAGCCCTGCTGCAAGCAGGGCATAGTCACTGCTATGAGCGTGAACATGGGTGTCCGAATGGGCCACGGCCGGACTAGCCAGAATAAGAGCGGGAAACAGCATGCGGTACATGGGAAACTCCTCTGAAGTTTAACGAATAGGGTTATGAACAGTCACAAGCTTGGTGCCGTCCGGGAAAGTGGCTTCGACCTGCACCTCGTGGATCATCTCGGGCACGCCTTCCATGCATTGGTCGCGGGTGATCAATTCAGCCCCGGACTGCATCATGTCGGCGACTGAACGGCCGTCGCGCGCGCCCTCGACCACGGCGTCGGTGATCAGGGCGATAGCCTCGGGGTGGTTCAGTTTGACGCCGCGGTCCAGCCGTTTGCGGGCGACCTCGGCGGCCATGGCGACCAGCAGTTTGTCTTTTTCACGAGGTGTCAGGTTCATGTCAGAGCATCCAGCATCGGGGGAGGGTGTCTTTGTTCAGTTTGCGAAGAACCGGAATTAACGTCCGGCGAAGGGTAAAGCTGTTTTCGGCCAGAACCCGCGTGACGAGCAGGTCACTGCCGAGCAGGGTTGCCCCGGCGTCCTCGGGCAGCAATTGGCGAACAGAATCCAGATGACCCTCGGCTGCCTTCGACGCAAAGACGATCAGCGCCATCGCTCCCGCGCCATTCGCAATATGCGGCCGGGACAAATGCTTATGCCAGTCACCAGAGAACCGGATCGCATCCAAAAAAACCGGCGTCCCTGCGCGCCGAATCTCAATCCGATCGCGCAAACGAATGTCGGTCAGCGTCTCACCCATGGCGGCGCGTCCGAAGATCAGCGGCTCGACCATCAGCATCTCGGCATCCGGTGCAATATCAATCCTGAGGCGTCGATCCAATGCGCTGCCATTGAACAGAATGGTCTCTTGCGGCAACCAGTTCAAACGGGCCCCAGCCCCGGCCGTCAAAAGATTGGTAATCTGGCCACATTCGGCGGGTTGGGCCCTATAGGCCCGCTCGCAGGCTTGAGTTGTCAAGGTCAGCGCCGTACCTTCCGCTGCCTTGCCAGAAAATCGGAACGAATCCCCTCCGGTTACGCCGCCTGCAGTATTTAGGAGAACCGCATCAAGATCAGATGTCGTGGTTCTGGGAAACAGGCATTTAAATGACCCGGACTGGTGAAACGTGTCCAGCACCGTCTTTTTGCCCAGTTTCTTGGTGCTCAGGCTGACGGCACCTGCAGCACGTGGCGGCACCGCGCTGTGCGTAGGCAATATGACTGCAGCTTGTGTAATAGGGCACCTTTAGAGCGTCGGATCGTGCCACTTGTTTCTCCGTTGAGGCGCCGGAACTCTAATCTACAGTGTCGAAATCTGTATATTTCCATGTCGTGTGGCTAAATTTTAGACAGTGGCGTCAGCGCGAGATCAAAAAATGGGCACATCTCACTGATTTCCAGAATCGAGGCAAACGTACGTTGCCAAGCATGCTGCAATGCAGAAACCGTATGGGTGCCACCGCGGAAAGAATTCGTAGGGTGTGTGACGGCTGCGCGAATTGGACCTCGATCACAACCGCCACACGGAACGCAACAACAGTTGCGGGGATCAGGTAGATGAAGAATGCACAATTGCGCAAGCCTTCTCTGCTGGCCTCGCCAGGAGGATTAGATGAAATCGCTCAAATCCAAGCTCGCCGGATCAGTAGTATTTGCTGCCATGGCCACCGCTGCGCTGTCGGCCGAAGACACTATTAAGGTCGGAGTACTGCATTCGCTCTCGGGTACGATGGCAATCTCGGAAACGACGCTGAAAGACACGATGCTAATGCTGATCGATCAACAAAATGCCAAGGGCGGTTTGTTGGGCAAGCAGCTTGAGGCCGTTGTAGTGGATCCCGCATCGGACTGGCCTTTGTTCGCGGAAAAAGCGCGTGAGCTTCTCACTGTGCATGAAGTTGATGTGATTTTTGGCAACTGGACTTCGGTCAGTCGTAAGTCAGTCCTGCCGGTGATCGAAGAACTGAACGGCCTTCTATTCTATCCGGTACAGTATGAGGGTGAAGAAAGCTCGAAGAACGTCTTCTACACAGGTGCCGCGCCCAACCAGCAAGCCATTCCCGCTACGGATTATTTTCTGGAGGAACTGGGGGTCGAGAAATTCGCTCTGCTCGGCACAGACTATGTCTACCCCAGGACTACCAACAACATCCTTGAAAGCTATCTGAAGCAGAAGGGTATTGCTGATGACGATATCTTCGTCAACTACACCCCTTTCGGCCATTCCGACTGGTCCAAGATCGTGGCTGACGTGGTCGCGCTGGGCGCGGATGGCAAGAAAGTCGGTGTGATCTCGACCATCAATGGTGACGCCAATATCGGCTTCTACAAGGAACTGGCAGCGGCTGGTGTGTCGGCAGATGACATTCCGGTCGTGGCCTTCTCGGTCGGTGAGGAAGAACTGTCCGGTCTGGATACCACGAACCTCGTCGGTCACCTTGCCGCTTGGAACTACTTCCAATCGGCCGACACTGACGTCAACGCAGAGTTCGTTGAGACATGGAAAGCCACCATGGGTGATGAACGCGTGACCAACGATCCGATGGAAGCGCATTACATCGGCTTCAACATGTGGGTAAACGCCGCGACCGAGGCCGGTTCGACCGAAGTCGATGCTGTACGCGCGGCGATGTACGGGCAGGAATTCCCGAACTTGACTGGTGGCACTGCGGTCATGTTGCCGAACCACCACCTGGCGAAACCTGTTTTGATCGGTGAAATTCAGGAAGACGGTCAGTTCGATATCATCAGCGAAACCGACGTCGTACCGGGTGACGCCTGGACCGACTTCCTGCCGGAGTCGGCGGTGCTGGTCTCGGATTGGAAAGAGTTGGGTTGCGGTATGTACAACACCGAGACCAAAACCTGCGTTCAGACCCTGTCGAACTACTAACCGACACGCAAGGCGGGTTTGTTCGCCCGCCTTGCCACAAGAGACATTCGGGTTTCACCACATGGTACGACTATTCCTTGCGGGCCTCGCGATCCTGTGCGCCTGCCTGACCGCCAACGCGCAAGAGGCCGGTCTGCAACCGATCCTGCAAGATCATCAGGAGATCATCGCCAAAAGCTCGCGCAAGACGATCAAACCAGCGATTGATGCAATTGCATCGAGCGGCTTGCCTCAGGCGCAAGTGATGCTTGAGATCTGGGCCGCCAAGAATATGTGGATGCGCAAGTCTGACGGTCTGTTCTTTTCTGGCCAGAAAGGTGAGGGGCGGTCGTATGAATTGATCGACTTCGACACCGGAGAAGTCGTCGGCACGTTCGAGAAAACCGAGCTTAAGCAGTTG
This sequence comes from Ruegeria sp. AN6, assembly GCF_056540425.1. Classification (NCBI taxonomy): domain Bacteria; kingdom Pseudomonadati; phylum Pseudomonadota; class Alphaproteobacteria; order Rhodobacterales; family Roseobacteraceae; genus Ruegeria; species Ruegeria sp. AN6. Next base: position 21,834 of record NZ_JBQFWR010000015.1, on the reverse strand, counting down.
AAACCCAACAGCGGTATCCGCGCGATGATCGGGACCGCTCTGGTCCGGTTTCAACTGACCGATCCGGATCGCGCGAAACGTCTGGCGGCCCTGCAATCCATCCAGCGCGATCCCGAAGGTGCTCTGCTAGAACCCCTGCGCGCGTCCATTGGAGCTGAACCAGATGCGGCGTTGAAAGCGCAAAAACAGCGGCTGGAACGGTTGCTGACCATTAGGTACGACGCCGACACGGAGGCCCGCGTGGCGGCGATCAATGAGATGTCCGACGATCTGGGTGTAGATGTCCGGGCGGTGCTGAACCCGTTGGTTGTGACCAAGCTTCAGGCTGCCACAGATTTGCCCGCGGGGATGAACATCGCCACCGTTCTGCAGCCCGGCTCGGACGGTCTGTCTCGTGATGCGGCGTATGAACTGCTGGTTACCAGCGATTTGGCCGCCCCCCGTGTTTTGGCCGATGACATCCGTGCGGCACTAGCCGCCAATATTGACGGTGGCAGAGTGGGTGGCGTTCCGGTCGCGCGACTGAACACTGACACCGCTCGAGCGCGGGCTTACAACGCTTTGGCGGCGACCGGAACCGTCCCCGCCTTGATGATGCAGGCTGATATCGACGCGGTGTTAGGTGCGCATGTGTTCTTTGAGAGCTACCTGGAAGCTTCGCCTGAGGTCACCACCACGGCTGAGAAGGCGCTGGAGCAGATCGAGTTGAAGGTTGGCCTGAACCAGTCACTCGACCTGACGCTAGACGCGATCTCACTGGCGTCTATCTACTTTCTTGCTGCCATTGGTTTAGCCATCACCTTCGGCGTGATGGGCGTCATCAACATGGCCCATGGTGAGTTCATCATGATGGGCGCATATACCGGCTACGTGGTGCAGCAGTTCATTCCCAACCATACGCTGTCGGTCATCGTCGCCATTCCGATGGCCTTTGCCGTAACCTTCGCCATGGGCGTCGCGATGGAGCGGCTGGTGATCCGCTGGCTTTATGCCCGTCCTCTCGAGACGCTGCTGGCAACATTCGGCATCTCGATCGCCCTTCAGCAATTGGCCAAGAACATCTTCGGAACGCAGGCCCGCCCGCTGACCGCACCCGGATGGCTGGATGGGGCGTGGGTGCTGAACGATGTGGTCGCGATCAGCTATATCCGCATAGCGATCTTTGTGCTGGCGATGATCTTTCTGGGGCTGTTCCTTTACATCATGAAACGGACCCGGCTGGGGCTGGAGATGCGGGCAGTGACGCAGAACCCACGTATGGCGGGGTCGATGGGCATCAATCCGGGGCGGGTAAATATGCTGACCTTTGGGCTGGGCTCCGGCATCGCCGGGATTGCCGGGGTTGCAATCGGCCTTTTCGCCAAGGTCACCTCGGATCTGGGCAGCGATTACATCGTGCAGAGCTTCATGACCGTGGTTGTCGGCGGTGTAGGCAACATCTGGGGGGCGCTGGCGGGTGCCGGAATGATCGGCTTCCTGCAGAAAGGGATCGAGTGGATGAACCCATCGAACACCCTCGCGGCGCAAACCTACATGATCATCTTCATCATCATTTTCATCCAATTCCGGCCGCGGGGCATCATCGCCCTCAAAGGCCGCGCGGCGGGGGATTGAGTCATGGAACGCAGCTTTATCGCCAAGAACCCATCCGTGCTTGTCTTTCTTGCCATCCTGTCCCTGTTCACCCTGAGCGTGACCATCCTGTCCGAGGGATTCGGGGTCGGTGTGATCTCGACCAGCTTCGTCAAAACGCTAGGCAAAACCCTGTGCCTGTGCCTGATCGCAGTGGCGATGGATCTGGTCTGGGGCTTCACCGGCATCCTGTCGCTAGGTCACTTCGCCTTCTTCGGGCTGGGGGGCTACATGATCGGCATGTGGTTGATGTACGAACGCACCCGCCTGATCGTGGTCGACTCGCTGGCACAGGCCGAAATTCCACCGACTTCGGCCGAGGTGGTGGACGCCATCGCAACACAAGTCTTTGGCGTTGTCGGATCGTCGGAATTTCCGTTGATCTGGGCGTTTTCCCACAGCCTGACCCTGCAGCTGGTTCTGGTTGTGTTGGTCCCCGGCTTGCTGGCGCTGATCTTCGGATGGTTGGCTTTCCGGAGCCGTGTCACCGGTGTGTACCTATCGATCCTGACACAAGCGATGACGTTGGCACTGGCTCTGTATCTGTTTCAGAACGACAGCGGATTACGTGGCAATAACGGCTTGTCCGGCCTGCAGAACCTGCCCGGTGTCTCCGCCTCGCAGGACGTGGTGTCGATCTGGTTCCTCTGGGCTTCGTCACTGGCACTGGGGTTAGGTTATTTGCTCGCTGCGTGGATCGTGTCGGGCAAATTCGGCTCGGTCATTCGCGGCATCCGCGATAACGAGGCGCGGGTGCGGTTCCTTGGATACTCGGTCGAAGTCTACAAACTGGCCGTCTTCACCCTGACTGCTTGTATCGCGGCCATTGCTGGCGCGCTTTATTACCCGCAAGCGGGCATCATCAACCCCGAGGAGATGGCCCCAATCGCCTCGATTTATTTGGCCGTCTGGGTCGCAATCGGTGGACGAGGTCGCTTGTACGGCGCGGTAATTGGCGCAGCTTTTGTCAGTCTTCTGAGTACGTGGTTCACGGGCGGGCAGGCCCCGGATATTTCGCTTAGGTTTTACACGATCAAATGGGTCGACTGGTGGCAGGTGCTACTGGGCGTAACTTTCGTGTTGGTTACGTTGTTCGCCCCGCAGGGCATCGGAGGATTGTTCGACTTGTGGACCGACCGCCGCCACCCGGACAGGCACGGGGCAAATCTGGGACCGGATGACGGAGCCCTGCGAGAGAAGGAGGCCATCGAATGAGCACTTTGCTTGAAGTTAGCGGCGTTTCGGTAACTTTCGACGGTTTTCGTGCTATCAACAACTTGTCGTTCCAGATCGGCGAGGCCGAGCTTCGCGCCGTGATCGGCCCGAACGGGGCAGGCAAGACCACATTCATGGATATCATCACAGGAAAAACTCGGCCCGATAATGGACGCGTCATCTGGGGCAAGAAATCCGTATCTTTGCTGAGAATGTCCGAAGCAAAAATCGCGCAGGCTGGCATCGGGCGGAAGTTTCAGAAGCCGACGGTTTTCGAAGACCAGACCGTACACGGAAATCTGCTTATGGCGCTTCAGAACAAACGCGGCTGGCTTCGCGTTCTCCTCTATCGACCCTCCAAAGACGATTTGCGGAAAGTTGACGATCTGAGCGTCGAGATCGGTCTGCATCAGCACCTAAGCCGCAAAGCTGGCGAACTGAGCCACGGTCAAAAGCAGTGGCTGGAAATCGGTATGCTGCTGGCTCAGGAGCCGCAGCTTTTGCTGGTGGACGAACCTGCCGCCGGTATGACGCCGCAGGAGCGCGAACACACGACCAATTTGCTGGTTCAGGCCGCCAGAACTCGCGCCGTGGTCGTAGTGGAACACGATATGGAGTTTGTCAGGCGTCTGAACTGCAAAGTCACGGTTTTGCACGAAGGGTCTGTCTTGGCTGAAGGCAGTCTTGATCACGTGACTTCCAATCAGGACGTCATCGACGTTTATCTGGGGCGCTAAGCAATGCTGAAACTGACCGATCTGACTTTGCACTATGGGCATTCTCAAATCCTCAACGGGATTTCAATGGAAGCCAGACAAGGTGAAGTGACTTGCGTCATGGGGACCAATGGTGTCGGGAAAACCAGCCTGATGAAGGCAATATCAGGTACGCATCCGCGTTCGGCTGGTAATCTGGAACTGGACGGAGAACCTTTGGGTGTCCTGCCTGCTCATCAAATGGCGTGGAAAGGCGTGGCTTATGTTCCACAAGGTCGTGAAATATTTCCTTTGCTCACAGTTCGCGAAAACCTTGAAACGGGGTACGCCTGTCTGCCAGCCAGCGAGCATTTCATTCCAAATGAAATTTTTGACATGTTCCCGGTCCTCAAGCAGATGCAAAACCGTCGCGGAGGTGACCTTTCTGGCGGTCAGCAGCAACAGCTGGCGATCGCGCGGGCACTGATAACGCGACCACGCCTTCTTCTGTTGGACGAGCCGACCGAAGGTATTCAGCCCAACATCATCCAACAGATAGGCGAAGTGATCCGGCACCTCAGAACCACGAGCGGAATGGCAATCATTCTAGTGGAGCAATACTTTGACTTTGCCTATGACCTTGCCGACAGATTTGTCGCGTTGCGACGTGGAGAAGTCTTAATCAACGGCACCAGGGAAGACGTGACACGCGATGAGTTGTTGCAGGCCGTAACAGTCTAGCGCTGATACTTGAAATTAGTTTCAGGATTGAAGAATGAAACGCAAAACTTGGCTTAATTTAGGCTCGGGATATGGTTTGATCCTTTGAACACGTTCAATTGAAACTGTATTTTCTTCTGAAATCCCGTCGTTCGATGTCTCCTGCCTTGAAGGGCAAGTACTCATGATCAGATGAACCCCGCTGATCCGAGAAAGGAGAAAGACTATAAAACCAATCAAGTCACTCGCAGTAGCGGCAGATACAATCGCGTCGCCCAGTTTTTACGAAATTGGACGCTGGAGTGATGAGGACCCAGATGGGTGACGAAGCAACCAGAAAGTTGTTCACGTAACAACCGTTCAGCAATGTCCAATGGCTTTTATCTGAGGCCTTCCCTCTGAGAACTCAAAACCTGACATTTAGCCGGGACGCCGCGAATGTCTCGAAGGAGCCCGAAGTTACCGATGCTGCGCCAGGCATAAATGGCAGCGAAGCGTAGGAAACGAACTTTGCGAAATCGTGAGAATAGGCTCTTAGTCACTGTTCGAACCAAGGCTAGTTTTCGGTCTGACAATTCGCCAAAAGTGGGAGCATCACGATGTTTCTATATGCGAAGTAAGCGCCAGCTCGGTGTCAAGCCGGATTGCTCGCAAAAAGTGCGAGTATCCAGGCCCGAAAATACACCGTCTTGCGCGACAAGGACTGTACGCCAACCCCGTGCTGCTGCGCCGAGGATATCGGTGTGAAGAGTGTCACCGCACATTGCGATGCGTTCAGGTGGAATACCTGGAAGCGTGGCTTCGACCATTTCAAATACTTCCGGAAATGGCTTGCCAAAGAATCTGATGTCTTGAAGGCCCTCATCCGCCAGCAAATGCCCGAAATGACCGGGCTCTAGTGAGAACCCGAAGTCTCGGGGCGCTGCCAGATCAGCATTTGCGATCACCACTGGGCGCGGGTTGGCCAACAAGCTGTTGCAAAGCATGGATTGTTGAGATTGCTGCCAGGTTTCAGTCGAGAGAAACAAGAAACCGTCAGCCCGGTCAAAGTCTGTCTGGTCTGCCTCAAGCCTGATCGTGTCGGACAAGATGTCCGTCAGGTCGTCAGACGGCGAGGCGATGCAGCCCCACAGACCGTCGTTCAGGTTTGCCAAGGCTGCGTCGCGGCTGGTTACAATCTCATCTGCGTCAACCTGCATTCCGAGCTTTTGAAATTTGGCAGTCGCGCCCTGATGATTATAGCTGGCAGCATTAGAAAGAATGCGAATCTGGTGTCCGCCCTCCCTGAGCTGCTTCAAACGAGCTGCCGCGCCGGGAACCGGAGTTTCCCCAACATTTAGAACGCCAAAAGCATCAAAAACAAAGGCGTCTACTTCGTTGCCAATATCCAGAAGTGACTCAATATCCAGAGTGGCCGCGTTGAATGTTGCTTTTGGGAGTCTGGGGCGAATGGACTGATAACGCGAAAATATCGAGTTGGCGTCAAGCATGTGTCCAAATGTCCTTTTCGATGGCGCGCCGCCGACAGGTTTGACGCAATCCAGAATGTAACATCAACAATATAAATTGGAAGAAAAAACAACATTTTTAGTAAATCGTTGCTGGGGAGCTTCAAATTTTCGCGATCAGAACATTGATAAATTTAATCTTTTCGGCGCTGACAGCCAAAACACCCTTCAGAGACTTGTGTGGCTTTGGTTAAAAAATGTTGTTTTGTTGTTTTTTGGTGATATGGTTTTGGCAACTTGAGGGGGATAAATGGCGTCAAAGAAGATCAGGCGGAGGGATTTAATCCAGCAGGTCGTGCAAGAGCGTGGCGGTATCAGTGTGGGGGCCTTAGCGGAAATGCTAGGGGTCTCGACGCAAACCATCCGCCGTGATCTGGACATTTTGTGCGACGGTGAAAACCTGCGGCGCGCGCACGGGCGGATCGAGCTGGCTGAAAGCCGTTTGAATACCCCGTTTGATCAGAGAGCCGGAACGAACTTACGTGGCAAACGGTCGGTTTCCGAACTTGTTGCGAGCATGATCCCCAACGGGGCGAACGTATTCCTTTCAATCGGATCGACTCCGCTCGAAGTGGCCAAGGCACTGTCCGGCCACCAGGAGTTAACGGTCATCACGAACAACCTGAGTGCCGCGATGGCGCTGAGTAATGAAATCTCAAACCGTATCCTTTTGCCGGGAGGCGAGCTGCGCCTGCCTGATCGTGATTTTATCGGCGAAGAAGCAACCGATTTCTTTGACAGGTTTCGTGCCGAGTTCGCAATATTTGGCGTCGCCGGTGTGACGCATGATGGGGGGTTGTTGGAATTTCATCCAGCGGAGGTTCGGGTGAGAATGAAAATGCAGCAGCACGCGGCCAAATCGATTCTCGTAATAGACAGCAGTAAATTTGGTCGCATTGCGCCGGCATTGGGCGGCAACATCTCGGATGTCGACGTTGTCGTGTGCGACCGCCCTCCGGCCCCTGAATTTTCCGATCTCGCAGACAGTTTGGGCGAGGCCATTACTTACTCACAAGGAGAGCGCTGAATATGGCCGAACCGTTTGTTCACGTCGACAATATTGCCAAGCGCTGGAATGGGCAGCTTGGCGTCGAGAATATCAATCTTTCGATCCCGCGTGGTTCGTTCGTAGCGCTGCTAGGCCCTTCGGGCTGCGGCAAGTCAACGACGCTGAGATTGCTGTCGGGGCTAGAATTGCCGGATGAGGGACGGATCGTCATTGACGGGCGTGACATCACAACTTCTGCCCCTGCAGAACGCAATCTGTCGATGGTGTTCCAGTCTTATGCTTTGTTCCCGCATCTGAGTGTTGCAGAAAATGTCGTCTTTGGCCTCAAGGTGCGAAAAGTCGTCGCGGCGGAACGGCGCGAGAAACTGACCCGGGCGCTCGAGATCACTGGCTTGCTGGGCTATGAGCAGCGTAAGCCGGGGGAATTGTCGGGTGGTCAGCGCCAGCGTGTGGCGCTTGCACGTGCGATCGTGGCAAACCAGCCGCTGTGCCTGATGGATGAGCCGCTTTCGAACCTTGATGCCAAGCTGCGCGCCTCTGTGCGCAAGGACATCAAAAAACTTCAGGTCGATTTGGGCATCACCGTAGTTTACGTCACGCATGATCAAACCGAAGCGATGAGCATGGCCGACATGGTTGTGCTGATGAAAGACGGCCATATCCAGCAGACAGGGTCCCCGGAAGAGCTTTACTACAAGCCTGCTAACACTTTTGTCGCCGAGTTTGTCGGTGCCCCGCCAATGGCGCTGATCAAGTCAGAAGGCGTGCCGGGATTTGAGCGCGCAACGACAATTGGCCTTCGCGCCGAAGCGGTGAAGGTGGTGGAATCGGGCAAGGGCAGGCTGACTTGTAAAGTATCGGAATGCGAATTCTTGGGTTCCGAAACATTCATTGGCCTGTCACATCCTGCTGCCAATGGTCTGACCGTATCCATGCCCGGACTGAAACATATTCCGGCAGGAGAAGATCTGGAGATCAGCTTTTCCGATGAAGACCTGCATTTTTTTGACGACATGGGCAAGCGACTGGCCGGGTAGGTCAAGCAACTGAACTTTGGAAAGACAAGAATAACTGTCATCACTGGGAGGAAAAAATGAACGTTATTAGAAAGATAAGTTTGGCTGCCGTCTCGGCCACCGCGCTGGCTTCAGCCGCGGCGGCAGAGACGGAACTAACCATGTATTATCCTATCGCGGTTGGCGGCGCGCTGACCGAGGTAGTAGATGGCATCGTTGCCGATTTTGAAGCTGCCAACCCTGACATCAAGGTCAACGCGATCTATTCAGGCAACTATGACGACACGCGTGTGCGTGCCTTGTCCGCACTTGCATCGGGTGAACCGGCTCAGCTGGCTGTGATGTTCTCAATCGATGCCTATGATCTGATCGAGCAGGATCTGATCGTGGCCTACGAAGATATCGACGGGGTTAACCCGGACTGGCTAGACAGCTTTTATCCGGCGTTGATGGCCAATGGCCGGATCGAGGGCAAAACTTGGGGCATTCCGTTCCAGCGTTCAACTATCGTTGCCTATTACAACAAGGACCAGTTTCGTGCGGCAGGTCTTGACCCTGAGGCACCGCCCAAGACCTGGGACGAGCTGATCAACATGGGCAAGGCACTGACCAACGACGACACCTATGGCCTGATGATCCCATCGACAGGCTATCCCTATTGGATGTTCCAGGCGTTGGCGATCCAGAACGGCAAGGAGGTGATGTCCGATGACGGCCTGACCACCTATTTCGATGACGAAACCGTTGTCGATACGTTGGAATTCTGGCAGTCGCTGTCGCAGGAGCATGGCATCATGCCCACTGGCACCGTTGAATGGGGTACCCTGCGGCAGGCGTTCCTCGAAGGTCAGACTTCGATGATGTGGCATTCGACCGGCAACCTTACGGCTGTGAAGAACAACGCCAGTTTTGACTTTGGCGTCGCCGAGCTTCCGGCAAATGTGCGTCTGGGTTCACCCACCGGTGGCGGCAACTTCTATGTTTTCAAAGAGACATCGGACGAAGAGCGCGCGGCAGCTATGAAGCTGATCGAATTCATGACCTCGCCCGAGCAAGCGGCAGCGTGGTCCATCGCGACCGGCTATATGGGGGTGTCTCCGGCAGCGTATGAAACCGAGGCGCTTAAATCCTATACAGAAGAGTTCCCACCCGCTCTCGTTGCCCGAAACCAGCTGGAAAACGCGGTTGCCGAGTTCTCGACCTTTGAAACCGCACGCGTGCGTGAGGGTCTGAACAACGCAATTCAGGCGGCTTTGACCGGCACAAAATCGGCTGAAGACGCGCTAGGGGAAGCCCAGACAGCGGCTGTGCGCCTGCTGCGTGATTACCAGTAACCTCAACTCCCTGGCGTCGGGCAGAGATGCCCGACGCACCCAACCTTGAGGGTCGCTATATGGCAGAGCACGTGAATATCGAGCGTCGTCGACAGGCCATCTACGGTTGGATCCTGTTGTCACCAGCGGCAATTCTACTGACGACCTTTGCGTTTTATCCTTCGCTTGCGACCTTGTGGTCGAGCTTGTTCAGCCGAGAAACCAGAAGACGCCCTAGCGAATTTGTCGGCGGTGAGAACTATACTGACCTGTTTGCCGATCCAACCTTTTGGAAGGTTGTCGTGAACAACCTGATTTATGCCGGCGCGACCATACCTATTTCTATTGCCATTGCGCTTTCGATGGCGCTTTGGGCGAACTCCAAGATCCCGGCGCGCGGGTTTGTACGCACCGCCTATTTTACGCCCACGGTCCTGCCAATGATCGCAGCGGCAAACCTTTGGCTGTTTTTTTATACTCCCGGATTGGGTGTGCTCGATCAGATCGGCGGTCTGTTTGGCCTTCCCTCGATCAACTGGCTGGGACAGCCTGAAACTGCGCTGTGGGCTGTAATCATCGTGACGATCTGGAAAGAGGCTGGGTTTTTCATGATCTTCTATCTGGCGGCCTTGCAGACGATCCCCGAGGACCTCAAGGAAGCTGCCGACATTGAAGGCGCCAGCCGCTGGACCTATACGCGCCGGATCGTGCTGCCGTTGTTGATGCCGACGACGCTCTTTATCATGGTCAATGCGTTGATCAACTCTGTGAAATTGATCGATCACTTGTTCATCCTGACCAAGGGCGGGCCCAACGACGCCTCCAAGCTTATCCTTTATTACATCTGGGAAATGGCCTTTGCCTTCTTTGATGCGCCCCACGCAGCGGCAATGACCATCCTGGTGCTTGTCGTGCTTGGTGTGGTTGCCGGCGTCAAGTTCACCATTCTCGACAAGCGGACCCATTACCAATGAGCGCATTTTCCAGGCATATCGAATCCTTTGGCGCACTGTTGTTGGCCGTGATCTGGATTTCCCCGCTGGTCTTTGCCTTTTGGGCGGCGTTCCACAGCACCTCTGACGCGGTCAACTTTAACATCACGTCGCCATGGACGCTCGACAATTTCCGCACCGCTTGGGAGGGGGCGCCGTGGCTACGCTATTTCCTCAACACCTTCCTTTTAGTGACGGTGATCCTTATTGGTCAATTCTTTGTCACGACGCTGGCAGGATTTGCCTTTGCCCAGGTCCAGTTTCCGGGTCGGGATTTCGTGTTCATCCTCGTGTTGATGCAACTTTTCATCCTGCCCGAAGTGTTGATCGTGGAAAACTATGCAATGGTTTCACGCCTCGGATTGTTTGACACGATTCTTGGCGTCGGAATGCCCTATATGGCCTCTGCCTTTGGCATTTTCCTAATGCGGCAGGCGTTTAAGGGCGTTCCTATAGAACTGCATGAGGCAGCGCGCGTCGAAGGCTGCGGCTGGTTCGGAATTCTTTGGCGAGTCTATGTGCCCTTGGCGCGCCCGACATATCTTGCTTATGCGTTGGTGTCGGTATCGACCCACTGGAACAACTTCCTCTGGCCGCTCATCGTGACCAACTCGCCCGACACTCGACCGCTGACGGTTGGCCTGTCGATCTTTGGCGCACCGGAAAATGGTGTGGATATAAGCGTCATTTCGGCAGCAACAATGATGTCCGTTGCGCCCTTGTTGATCGCGTTCCTCGTGTTCCAGCGTCAATTCGTTCAGGCCTTCCTGCGCACGGGGATCAAATAGTAGTGGCGACATTTCTTCATCTCAGTGACTTGCACGCGGTATCGCGCGGCGATTTGTGTTCAGGCGTGCTTGATACCCGCGCGATCCTGATTGGGGTCATCGACCGATTGATCGAAAGAGGCGAAGCTCTTGGCCCGCTCGACGCGGTTCTAGTCACTGGTGACGTCAGCGAAGATGGCAGCCCGGACAGTTACGATTTCGCGCGCGCACAACTGGAGCGGTTTGACCTGCCGATTTATGTTGTTCCTGGAAATCATGATGCGCGCAAGCCAATGCAAAAGGCCTTTTCAGGTTTGGACATCATGCCGGTGGACGGGCTTATTGATTGGGCGGACACGGTGGGCGATACCCGTGTTATCGGGCTTGACACGCTGGTTGAAGGACAGGGCGGTGGCAGGCTGCGTGTGGAAAGTCTTGATTTTTTGGAGCGGGAGCTTTCTGGGTCTGACGGGCCGGTTGTCGTTATGTTGCATCATCCGCCATTTAGCACCAGGATTGATTTCATGGATGTTATCGGATTGGAGAACCATTCCGATCTGGCAGAAATTCTTGCGGTGCACTCTGGGGACATCACGGTGTTGGCTGGGCATGTCCACGGCGTTCACATTGGTCGCGTTGGCGGTCACGTTGCCATGACAGCGCCCGGCCTTTGCAGCGGTTTTGCACTGGACCGACGCGCGGTGGCTCCGGTTGGTTTTTTTTCTGGCCCTACGGGCTGCGCAGTTCTCGAGACCGGAAAGAGTGGTGTCTGGAGCGCCGTTTCGCTAGACGCTGTCGAGGGACCGTATTCATTTTGAAAGCGGACTTCGTGGCTCAGGAAGCGAACGGCAAGTTTGTCCGCGAGGCAGCCTTCCGTACTCGTTCCAATGAACGGCCATCACTCAACTGGAGATGGCTTCACATAAAACCGCTACTGCGATGTTCGCAGATAGTTATGGCACTTTCGTCAACTTTGGGTTGCGGATAGCAGGTGGTTCAATTGAACTTTTTGCGTCCGTACTGTGCTCCTAACAAGTTGACTGAAAGATGGGGGTTGTCCACTTCTAGAGCAGCCGGATAGGAAACCTTTCGCAAGCTCTACTCAAACAACAAAGCGCCGTTTAGGTCAAAATGCTTCGGGAACATTGCGCGCAGAAATCGAAATACAATTCTCATTGCTTCGTCGCGATCAAATGAATCCGGGTGGAGTAGGTAATCGGTCCACATGCCTTCCAGCATTGCGAGTGTGCCGTGCGTGGCATCCCTAGCTACTTGATTAGGGTGTTCGGTTCCAGCTTCTTTCGCAATTCGAGCGAAAGCGTTGAAAACCAGATTACGAAGCTTAGCATCGCGGGTATCTGAAAACGCAGCGATTGCTGCTCTGTTTCGGGCCTCGCCACGAAACGCGTACCAAATGGAAACGTTTTTCTTATTGAGAATGGCCTCACTCAAGTCGCCCCGAACAATCATCTCGATATGCTCCTGCCCGGTTCGCCCGGTCGTTTCCAACAAGTGATAAATGCCATTGTAGTATTGTTCGGAAGAGTAGCGGGCAGCTTCGTCAACCAAGTTATCCTTGCCACCAAAATGAAGGTGAATCATGCCACGGGATAGCTCGGCACGTTGAATAATTTCGCTGACTGAGGTCTCGGAAATCCCTTTCTCTGCGACCGAGTCGAGTACTGCCTCGATCAGGGAAAGGCGATTTCGTTCGCGTATTTCTTGTCGTCTTCCAGTCATTTGATCAGGCGTCTCTGTTTGTTTTCAGTCTCTTGCGGTGTTCTTTAGTGGCCGGTGTGAAATTGGCCAGCCCCGGTGGCGAAATTATCAGTTGACACAACTAGTCCAAAAATTCCAGATTTAAATGGACGATTGTCCATTTTGTTATCGACATGTCGCGCCACCGAAAACGAAGTTCAGCAGGGAAGCATGGCCGGAGTACTAAGAAGTGAAACGGGCAAGGGCCTGGCACTGAGCGCGCCTGCGACGCTTTATGTCGGCCTGCTTGTGGCTGTTCCGCTTTGCATTCTTGTCGCCTACAGCTTTTGGACCCAGACCTATGTCGAGATTGACCGCACACTGACGTGGGCGAATTACCAAGAGGCGTTTACCGACCCGCTGGTTCGGCATCTGATGATCCGTTCGGTCGCAATTGCGGGTGCGGTGACATTGGCGACGGTTTGTCTGGCCTATCCGATTGCCTACTTCATCGCGTTTCGGACACAGAAGAAGACCCTCTGGCTGTTGCTGATCACAATTCCCTTTTGGAGCAGTTACCTTCTGCGCGTGTTCAGCTGGAAGCTAATTCTTGGCTTCAACGGGGTGCTGAACTCAGCGCTGATTTCACTTGGTTTGATACAAGAGCCACTGACATTCCTGCTCTACAACGAGTTCGCCGTCGTCCTGACTCTCGCCCACGCTTGGGCGCCATTTGCGATCCTGCCGATTTATGTGTCGCTGCAAAAGATCGATCGCAGCCTGTTGGAGGCTGCAACGGATCTAGGTTGCAGCAAACTCGAAAGGTTTGTCCGCGTGACTCTGCCCCTCACAGTTCCGGGTATCATCGCGGCCTGCCTGATCATTTTCATTCCCACGGTGGGCGATTACGTCACTCCAGCCTTGGTCGGAGGTTCGCAGGGCAAAATGGTAGCGAACTTGATCCAGGTGCAGTTTGGCGCCGCCAACAACTGGCCGTTGGGTGCAACCCTGTCTCTGCTTGCCATGCTTTCGGTTGGCTGCGTTGCAATCGTGTTCGTGGTGGCCGTCACCGCATTGGGCCGGAGGATCAGATGACCAAGGTCATTCGTATCCCATGGTTGGCTGTTTACGCGATCGCCTATCTGGTGTTTCTGTATCTGCCAGTTCTGCTCTTGCCGCTGTTTTCGTTCAATGATGGAACCATCGTGGCTTTCCCTCTGAAGGGTTTTACGCTGAAATGGTACGCGCAGTTGGGTCAGCAGGACACGCTGCTACAGGCTATGGTGAATTCTCTGATCGTCGGCAGCGTGACTGCCCTGATGGCAACATCTCTGGGCCTCTTCGCAGCTCGCGCCTATGTTCGGTATCGTTTCGCGGGGCGTGAGTTGTCTGAGGGACTGGTCATGCTTCCACTGGTCATTCCCGGCATCATCGTGGCCAGTTCGATGTTGGTTCTGTTCATCAGCATCGGCTTGAAACCATCGCTGACCACCGTGATCCTCGGGCATGTGTTCGTGGCGTTGCCCTTTTCCGTATCTATCATGAAGTCTGCATTTGACGATTTCGACCAATCCTTGGAGGAGGCTGCATTCGATCTTGGTGAAAGCGTCGTGGGAACGTTTCGGCGCGTCACTCTGCCAATTGTCGCACCAGGCATCATCGCCAGCCTTTTGGTCACGTTTACCGTGTCTTTTGACGAGTTCGTCCTGGCCTTTTTCCTATCCGGGAACAGCCCGACATTGCCGGTCTATATCTGGAGCCAAATTCGCTTTCCGGCAAAGCTGCCCAACACGTTGGCGCTGGGATCTCTGCTTTTGCTGTCTTCCGTTCTGCTGTTGTTGATTGCCGAATACTTCCGCCGCCGTTCCATCCAATCCTCCGATTGAAGCCAAAGGAAACAAGTAAGATGAGCGAACAGAACATCATCGAGATCAAGGGCGTCGAAAAACGCTTTGGTTCCTTTGTGGCTGTGTCCGATCTGAACCTGACCTTGAAAGAGGGAGAGTTCTTTTCGCTGCTTGGCCCTTCGGGCTGCGGAAAGACAACAGCCTTGCGCATCATCGCGGGTTTTCAAGATCACGAAGAAGGCGAGATCCGGATCAATGGTCGAACGATGGGAGAGGTGCCTGCCAACAAGCGTCCCACTAATATGGTGTTCCAAAGCTATGCGATCTTTCCGCACCTGAATGTCGGCGACAATGTTGGCTTCGGATTGCGCAAGACAAAGCTCTCGCGAAACGAAATCAAGGAACGCGTTGCCGAGGCACTTGAGATGGTTGAACTTGGCGGTTTGCAGGACCGCAAGGCCAACGAATTGTCGGGCGGTCAGCGGCAACGAGTGGCGCTCGCCCGGGCACTCGTCATGCGGCCCAAGGTGTTATTACTAGATGAGCCTTTATCCGCGTTGGACAAGAATCTGCGGGAAGCGATGCAATTGGAAATGCGCCGTCTGCAGCAAAAGCTTGGAATTACTTTCGTCATGGTCACGCATGACCAGTACGAGGCGATGACCATGTCCGACCGCATCGGCGTCATGTTCGCCGGGCAGCTCAAACAGGTGGATAGGCCAGAGGTTCTGTATTCCCAACCCTGTAACCGGGAGGTGGCGTCTTTCATCGGTGGAATGAACTTTCTGGATGCCGAGGTGACAGCTGAGAACTCTGAATCGCTGGAGGTTAATGTTCAAGGATTTGGGCAGATGACAATCGGGGTGAACCCCAACGTTCAGGTGCACGATAAAGAGCTTCTGGTCGGCGTACGGCCCGAGCAATTGGAGATCAGCGCGGAAAAACCGGATGGTTACGATGCTCTTGTTCAGGGCGAGGTGTCCGACGTCGCCTTCTATGGTGAGAGCGTCCACTATTATGTGCGGGTCGATGGTTTGAAGGACAGCATAGCCGTCGCCGTACCGAATTACTTTCACACAGTCGATCACAGCCGGGGCGATACCGTCTGGCTGGGCGTTCAAAGCGCCTCGGTGATTGACTTGGGTAAACGTGAATCTTTGGGAGGAGAGAAATGAGTAAAACAGCATCACTTACGGCAGCATTGGTTGCCACCTTTACGGCCAGTCAAGCTCTCGCCAATGCCGCTGATCTGACCGTTTTTGACTGGTCCGGATATGAGGATCAGGGTTTCTACGGCGACTATGTCGAAAAGTACGGCGGCGCGCCCAGCTACACCTATTTTGGCAGCGTGGAAGAAGCGTTCACCAAGCTTCAGTCTGGGTTTGAAGCCGATTTGGCACACCCCTGCACAGACGCCCTGAGAAAATGGGTAGCGGCAGACATGATCAAGCCGATCGACACCAGTAAGCTGGAGAATTGGGACAAACTGATGCCCAAGATCAAAGAGGTCGATGGCATCACCATCGATGGGCAGACCTACATGGTTCCGTTCGAATGGGGCAATACTGGTCTTATCTATCGAACCGATATGATTTCGGCTGACGATGTTTCGCTGCAATTGCTTGCCGATCCCGCCTATCAGGGCAAAGTCGCCATTCCGGACGCCGCTTCCAGTGCCTTTGCAATGGCGGCATTGGCAACTGGCGCTTCCAGCTACACCGATATGAGTGACGAGGAGTTTCAAAAAGCAGCGGATTATCTGCGGGCGATTCATCCGAATGTGCGCTTTTATTGGTCTGACGCCGGCCAACTGGATCAGGCAATTGCCAGCGGTGAGGTCACGCTGGGTTGGGGATGGAACCAATCGGAACTGAACCTGATCTGGAACGAAACCCCAGCTGTCATGATGCGTGATGTGGACAAAGGCATCGCAACTTGGGTCTGCGGTTATGTGCATCTGAAATCTGCCAAGCAGTCGGATGAGCAAGTCTATGACATGCTGAACGCGCTTAGCTCTGCCGCAAGCGGTAAATACATCATCGAAAGCTGGGGATACGCCCACGCCAACGAGGACGCGTTTGCCCAAGCTGACCCGGAACTGATCGAAACCTACGGGTTCTCGGATGTGGACAGCTTCTTTGACGGCAGCCTGTTCTTTGACGCGGTTAACCCCGAGCTGGAGGCCAAAATGTTGAAGGAATTCGAGCGCATCAAAGCTGGCTTCTAAGGACACCTTTACAACACAGCCGGGAATGGTGGGGACGTAGGAACCCTTCCATTCCCAAGAAACTATTTCCGAATTTCTTGGAGGAAGCGCGGCAATGTCAGGCGCTGAAGGATATTCTGTTCTCTTCGAACCGACTCAGATCGGGCCAGTAACGGCTCGAAACCGGTTCTACCAGGTGCCACACTGCAATGGTTTGGGTCATTTGCGGCCTCAGGCCGAAGCCGCCATGCGGGCGATGAAAGCCGAGGGTGGTTGGGCGGTTGTATCCACACAAGAGGCCGAGATTCATCCGACTTCGGATTTGTCTCCTTATTCTGAAAACCGAATTTGGGACGATCAGGATATTCCCGCACTGCGTCTAATAACCAACTCAATTCATGAGAAGGGATCGCTTGCGGCCATCCAATTGGCGCATAACGGGCACCATGCCCAAAACCACCTGACCCGTGCACCCTTGCTGGCCCCATCAGAACTAGCCTTGCAAACCGCCTATCCCAAGCAGGCCAGGGCAATGGACAAAGCGGACATTCGCGAATTCCGCCAGTGGCATCGCGCTGCGGCTCGTCGCTCGCGCGAAGCAGGATTCGATATTGTGTATGTTTATGCCGGGCATCACATGACCCTGCCGCATCATTTTCTGCTGCCACAGTTCAATGATCGGACGGATGAATATGGAGGTTCGTTGGAGAACCGGGTGCGTCTGACCCGGGAGATTCTGGAAGAAACCAAGGAAGAGGTTGGAGATGATTGCGCCATTGCCCTTCGGTTTGCGGTTGATGAAATGCTCGGGTCAGACGGTATGCAAGCGCAGGAAGAAGGCCGTGCTGTAGTCGAAATGTTGGCCGAGCTTCCTGACCTTTGGGATGTTAACGTGGCGGATTGGAGCAACGATTCTGCGACGACCCGGTTCGAGCCCCGCGACGGCTTTCAAACCTCATATATCGAGTTTGTGAAACAGGTGACCTCCAAGCCTGTTGTGGGCGTCGGGCGTCTCACGTCTCCGGATTTGATGGCGTCACTGGTCAGGAAGGGCATCCTTGATTTTATCGGCGCGGCGCGACCATCCATCGCTGATCCGTTTCTGCCCAACAAGATCAAGGAAGGTCGCATCGAAGAAATCCGCGAATGCATTGGTTGTAATATCTGTGTTTCATCCGACTCTCTCGGCGTCCCCATACGCTGCACCCAAAACCCGACTATGGGCGAAGAGTGGCGGAGGAAATGGCATCCTGAGATCATTGAGCGTCGGGTAAAAGAGGAAGCTGCGCTGGTCATTGGCAGCGGACCAGCCGGACTTGAATGCGCCATGCAATTGGCGCGGCGGGGCTACGAGGTAACTCTGGCGGAGGCAAAGCAAGAGCTTGGCGGCCGTGTGCTGCATGAAGCTGGCCTGACCGGGCTATCCGCTTGGAAGCGCGTGACAGATCACAGAATCTACGACCTGCAACAACGCGGAAACGTTCAGCTGTTCACCGACAGCCGTTTGTCAGCCAGTGAGGTCGTCGAGCTGGGTATTCCGAACGTTTTTGTTTCAACTGGCGCAAAATGGCGACGAGACGGGCGCGGGAAATCTGCATTTCACGGTGTATCAATCGGTTTAGATTCTCAGGTTTTTACTCCAGATGACATTATGACCGGGGTCGTGCCGGAGGACGGCCCGGTTGTGGTCTACGATGATGATCAAGCCTATCTCGGTGGAGTCTTGGCCGATCATTTGGCTCAAGCCGGGCGAGAGGTTTTCTTTGTAACACCGGCCTCACTCGTTTCGCCGTTTACCGAATTGACGTTGGAGCAGACTAAAGTGCAACGCAGTTTGTTGGAAAAAGGCGTTCACCTGAACCTGTCCCAGACCTTGGCCAATGTCGCGCCCGGTCAGGTGACATTGCAGTGCGTCTACACGGGACGAGAGAATTCAATTGAATGCAGCTCCGTCGTGCTGGTGACGCAGCGAATGCGAGAAACCACCCTTTACGACGAGCTGTGCGGTACGAATGCGGGTTTGCTGAATACGTTGGAATTAATCGGAGATGCCGCCAACCCTGGCTTGATCGCGGATGCTGTATATTCGGGTCACATGGCTGCCCGAAATTTCGAACGTAACGCAGACGACATCGACCGTGAATTTTTCCGCCGGGAACTCATTTCCCTTGAACCTGTGTGAGGTGCGCCATGCCAAAAGATGACTTGCAAGTAATGCGCGACTTGATGGGCGCGCAGAGGGAAGGCTTCGCCTTGCCACGTCACTTCTATACGTCTCAGGCAGTATACGAGAACGATATCAGTACGTTCTGGAATCGTAACTGGATCTGGGTCGGTCATGTTAGTCAGGTCGCTGAACCGGGCGACTATTTCCTGTTCGACTATGGGCCCGAGTCCATCATCATCGTTCGGGATCGCGAGGGCGAGGTGCGCGCGCATCTGAACGTTTGCCGTCACCGGGGATCCAGGGTTTGCATTGAACGGAAAGGCAAAGCCCGCAATTTCATCTGCCCCTATCATGCGTGGACTTTTGACCTGAACGGCAAGCTACGAAACGGACGATCAATGGGGTCGGATTTCGACCCGGGCCAATACGGATTGTTTCCGGTTCAGGTGAAGATATTCCAGGGCCTGATATTTGTCTGCGCAGCTGAAGACGCCCCGCCGCTAGATGCTGCGTTGGAGCGGTTGGCCCCACTGTCAAAACCGTTCGACTTTGAAAACCTGAAGGTCGCTCATGAAGCCTCATACCCGGTTCCAGCAAATTGGAAACTAGCGTTGGAGAATTACCTGGAATGCTATCACTGCGCCCCGTCTCATCAGGACTATTCGCGCAGTCATTCGTTGAAGGATCCTGCTCAGGTTCTGGAGTTCGGCGGGGCTCTTCATGAGCGGATGGGAGAAGTCGGAGTTCCCTTGGAGGAGCTAGACCTGACCGGAGAAAACGCGCTCGCGCCGGGTGCAGATGTCTATTGGCGCCGCTATCCGTTGTTTCCCGGCTATGTGACCGGCAGCAAGGATGGAGCGCCTCTGGCGCCGCCTTTGGGTGAACTGAAAGGTCACGATGGTGGTGCCACCGATCTGGGGATCGGGACACTGAACTACTTCCTTGTTTATGCAGATCACGTTGTTGGCTACCGATTCGTCCCGCGCGCCCTGCAGGAAACGGATATTCAGATCGTCTGGTATGTGCGCGGGGACGCTCAAGAGGGTCGTGACTACGATAAGGACGCGTTGACATGGCTCTGGCATGTCACTTCGCTCGATGATGAGCGGATCATACGGCACAATCAGGAAGGCGTGAACTCCCACCACTTCGTGCCGGGACCGCTGTCCGAGATGGAATGGAGCATTCCAGGCTTCTATCGCAATTACTTCAGCATGATCTGACACGCTCAGAATTCGGAGAAATACCATGACAGAGTTAACGAAGCGCAGATCAAGACGGCGCGCGGGTGGACGTGAAGCACGAGCCGCTGTGCGAACCAGCAACGTCGCTTCGCAAGCGATCTGGCCGGGCATTTCGGGTGGGCGCTACAAGCCCCTTTCAGACGCTGACATGTCGCGCATTCATGAAGCCGCCCTCGGCATTCTGGAGCGTACAGGTGTCGGTGATCCAACGCAGGAAGTTCTTGATCTCGTGCTGCCTAAAGGGGCGGTGGTGAACGAGCATGGTAGGCTGTGCTTCCCTCGCGCGTTGATGGAAGACCTTCTGGCCAGGGCGGCCAGCGAGTTTTATGTCCATGCGCGCGGATCTCGGGCCGGTAAGGACGATATGCACTGCACCAAGGACAAGGTGTATTACGCAAACTCCGGGACTGCCGTTACAACTTTCGACGCGGAGGCTCGCAGTTACCGGCCGTCAACGCTCAAGGACATTTACGACTTTACCCGATTGGTTGACCGGCTCGACAACATCCACATGACTGGTGATACGGTTCTGGCAACGGATGTGCCGCAAGACTACGAGCACGATATGAGCATGCTCTACGCCATCTTGGCGGGTAGCGAGAAGCCATCTTGCCTGACGTTCCGTACGCGCGAGCATATTCAGGACGCGATCCATCTGTTCGATCTGGCGTCTGGCGGGGAGGGCAAATTCCTTGAAAAACCCTCGGTGATTTTTGGTGGGTGTCCTATCGTTTCACCACTCAGATTCGGGCGGGAAAATCTGGAAATACTAATTGATACAGCGAAGATGGGGCTTGTCTGCGATCTGGCCGTCCCGCCGCAAGCTGGGGCTACGTCTCCTGCACCTTTGGCTGGCACGCTGGCACAGGCGGTGGCAGAGACCTTGTCATGTGTGGCCATCGCCAATTTGATCAATCCGGGGACCCCGGTGGTCTTTGCAGCCTGGCCGTTTATCACTGATCTGCGCACTGGATCGTTTACAGGCGGCAGTGGCGAACAGGCGTTGATTTCAGCCGCTGCTATTCAGATGGGCAATTTCTACAACCTCCCGACCAGCGTCGGATGTGGTATGACCGATTCCAAAATCCCCGACGCGCAATATGGGCTGGAAAAGGCTCTTACCTTCGCTTTGGCGGCCCATGCCGGGGCCAACCGGCTCTGCGAGTTTGGTGGAATGCTCGGCAGCCTGATGGGCTGTAGCTTTGAGTCAATGGTCATCGACAACGAGGCGGCTGGAATGATCTCGCGAACACTTCGCGGGATCGAGGTGAGCGACGACACGCTTTCGGTCGACGTCATCCATGAATGTGCAATCGACCCCGGGCATTTCCTCGGCAACGCTCAAACCTTGCAGTACATGGAAACCGAGTATGTCTACCCGTCCCTGTTGGACCGAGAGCTGACTGATACCTGGGAGAAAGCCGGGCGTCAGGACATGTTCGAACGTAGCCGATCCGTTGTGGATGACATTCTGTCCAATCACTACCCGAATTACTTTGGTAGCAAGGCGGATGAAGAGGTTCGGTCTAGGTTCCCGATCAAATTGCCACGTGAGGTAATGCGCGCTGGGTAAGCGCTGCTAAAGGAAGGGCAGGCTTCGCGGTTGTGCCTAAGCTTTGAATACGCCTTGGCGCGTCAGGTCGTCGGTTGCCAGCCGGATTCCTTTTTCAAGGATGTCAAACATCTCGTTTAACTCGCCCTCCGTGATGATCAGCGGAGGGGAGAACACACACATGTTTATGATGGGCCGCAGGATCAGCCCATTTTCCTGACAGTGGTGATCAATCATCGCACCAACGGACTTG